>CAYNNX010000374.1:0-7002 GCA_964398515.1 uncultured Streptantibioticus sp.
TGCAACCCGTCGGGCCAATGGGCGTGGCTGGAGCCGGAGACCGGCCTGCCCATGGTCGCGGCCATGGCTGATCTGCTGGAGAGGAAAGCGACGTGACGACAGACGAGCAGCTGCGCCGACGGCTCGCCGACGACCTGCAAGCAGGCGGCCATCTGCGCACTCGGCCGTGGCGGGAGGCCGTCGAGGCGGTCCCGCGTCAGGAGTTCCTCCGCGGCGGGTTCTTCGAGCAGGTCGACGGATCCGCCCCGACCGCCTGGCGGCCGGTCATGCCTGACGATCCCGGCTGGCTGGAGCGCTGCTACACAGACCAGTCACTGGTGACGCAGATCGCGGGCACGGTCGTGCCCGCGGACATCCGCGGCGAGATCATGCGCGCCCCGACCTCGTCGAGCACCATGCCGAACCTGGTCGTGCGCATGCTCGAAGACCTTCAGGTCGACCACGGACAGCAGGTGCTGGAGATCGGCACCGGCACCGGCTACTCGACCGCCCTGCTCTGCCACCGGCTCGGCGACGAGCACGTGACCTCCCTCGAGGTCGACCCAGACGTCTGCGCACGGGCCCGCACCGCCCTGGGGACCTGCGGCTACTTCCCCAACCTCGTTGCAGGCGACGGGCTCGCCGGCGACAAGGACAGCGCCCCCTACGACCGGATCATCGCCACGTGCGGGATCCTCAACATCCCGCGGGCATGGATCGCGCAGACCCGCCCCGGCGGGCTCATCCTCGCCACGGTGTGCGGCTGGCTGTACTCCTCCGAACTCGCGCGGCTCACGGTCGCGGGAGACGGCACCGCTAGCGGCCACTTCTTGGGCGGACAGATTTCCTTCATGCTGGCCCGCCCCCAACTACCACCGGCGCTGGGCATGCTGCCCAACCTCGACGACGGCGAGGAGCGCCCCGCCCGGCTGGGCGCGGATGCGCTGGACGACTGGACCGCGCGCTTCGTCGCCCAGCTCGCCGCGCCGCGGGCCCAGCGGATCACCCTACCCCGCGGCGACCGGACAGAACACGTGCTCCTCGATGTCGACTGCGGTGCCTGGGCGGCCCTCCGGCAGGACGGAGAACACTGGATGGTGCGACAGGGCGGCCCCGAACCCCTATGGGACGCGGTCGAGGAACACGTCGCCCGCTGGCGCACGGACGGTGCCCCGCCCCTGGACCGATTCGAGATCACCGTCACCGACGAAGGGCAGAGCATCACCTGGCCGAGCACCTGACCCGCCCACGCTGCCACCCGGCAAACCCCTTCGAGACGGCGGGACGCCCGCACGTCACCCCGGCAGCAGCAAGCCCCGGGCCGGGGCTCTTCGCGCGCTCCCGCAGTTATGGGCCAGCGGCCCGCAACGAACGCGCGAGCGGAGCCATGCCGGTCGAGCGCAACCTGGCGTGATGCGCCAAGGAGCTGCCCTCTTGACGTCTGCTGTGCGGGGGGCCTCTTGCGGGGCCCGCCGCATCGCTGTGGACTGGAGCAATTGCCAAGACCTGTGGATGGCGCCGTCCTGGGCTCGGTAGGGCCGTTTCTTTCCAATCACCGGTCGGCCAGCTCCGCTGCGAAGAATCTGCAGATCACATGGCGGACCCTTGGGACTGAAATGGTTGGGTTGACGGTGCCGATCAGCGCGTTTCTCCCGGCTACCGTCATCAACCCGGCTGCCTGCAGCTGAGGGAGCATCGCGGCGTAGTCGGTGAAGATCCAGTGGTTGGCGTCGGCGATGCGCGCGCTGTGGACCCACCGACGCGATAGCGCAGCCAGGGCCGACCAGGAGTGGTCCAGTTCCTGTCGGCGGTTGAACCCCTCGCTGCCGAGCAGGAGCAGTGGCCGGTGCACGCCTTCTGCCGCGACGGGGAAGGGTTCGGCGGTGCTGCCGGGCACGGAGGGCGGGTAGTCCAGGTAGCCCTCCAGGTTGATCCCGGCACGGACCTGCCGGTTCTCGTACACCACCTCGGCGACGGCGCTGCCGCCCGCGGAGTGCCCGTACATGCCGATGCGGCGCAGGTCGAGCGTGTCGGCGAGCCCGCGCGGCAGCGGCAGATCGGCTGCATGCTGGAGCTGGTTGAGGACGAAGTGGAGGTCGGCGATCCGCGTGTCGATCATGGTGCGGAAGACGGGCGGCTGGTCCCGTGGGTCGCCGCGTAGGACTGTTGTCCGCACTTGCTCGTGGCGGAAGGTTGTCACGCCCGGGAACTCGACCGCGGCGGCGTCGCCGGGGTGGTCGACCGAGATGACGACAGCGCCGTGGCTGGCCAGGTCTTCGGCCAGGGAGGTCCCCAGGCCGCGCGGGTCGCCGCCGCCGGGGCTGTACACCAGCACCGATCGCCGGCCTGGCAGCGCCGCGGCGCCCGCGAAAGAGTGGGACATGGTGGCGCCCCAGTTCACGCCCGTGCTGGGGAGCTGAAGAGGGCTGAGCGGGGCGATCTGTCCGAACAGGCGCGCGGCCTGCGGTGGCAGCTGCGGAGCCGGGGCGAGGCCGCTGACGTCACAGGCCGGGTAGAAGACCGTCAGCATCAGTTCCCTCACTGGGATGTCGGGCTTCCACGGGTCGCGTCGGGAGGTGTCGACGAGGTAGACCAACTGGCACCCGACGAGGTGCGGGCCGGTCGGTGCGGGCAGGGTGAGTACGGCGTCACCCGACATCGGGGCTGCGGCGGTGGGCCGGGAGTCCGCGTAGGCGCGCCTGCCGACGCCGAGCAACAGGGCGGCGGAGCCCAGCAGCGTGGACCTGGTGACGGTGCGTCGGCTGATCGAGAAGTCGTGGGTCATACAGCGCATGCTGTCCCGCCAAGACCGGGGCGGGCGATCGTTTAGGTTTGAGGCTCAAGGATGGTGCCCGGAACGCTGTTGGGGCCGACACGTAAGGGGGCGCCGTGCTCCGGATCCATTTCACGCCGGACGACTTCACCCGGGTCACTTTCGCGCCCCGGCCCGCCCCGCTCCAGGAGCTCAACGTGGCGCTGACGATGATGTGCCGTCAGGATGGCGACATTCTCCACGGCGCTTGGCGGCGCAGGGCGCTGCGTGTCTTGCCTGATGCGGCTCGCCCACTCGCGGGTCTTGTCCCAGCCGGGCAGGCGCCGAGCTTCCTGGACGTGCTGGCGGACTCCCTCCCGGACGCTCTGGAACAAGTCCGCTCGGCCCCAGCAGAGCTGGTCATTGCCGAACTGGAACGCGTCTACGCACCCGCGCGCACGCCCGCCCCGGCGTGGATCCGCAACTTGCACCGGGGTGACCGCGAGGCATGGCGCTTGATCCACCGCGCGCAGCATGCGGCATTCCAGGTGCTGCTCGGCCCGGTCTGGACTCAGGTGCAGGACCTGCACCACGCCGAGTTCGTGCGTCGGGCCGTGCAACTCGCCAAAGGCGGTGTCGGCGCGGTGCTGGCCGGGCTACTGCCAGGCGCCCGCCTGCACGGCGGCGTCTGGGAGCTCCCGGGCAGGCCGCGGGAGGTCCATCTCAGCGGGCGCGGGCTTCTTCTCCTGCCCAGCTTTCACTGGTTCGGCGGGCCGTTGTTGTCCGACCTCCCGGACCGCCCGGTTGCGGTCACGTATCCGGCCTGTTCTGGCCTCCTGCCGCAGCCCGATGGCTCCGCCGGCCCGGAGGCGCTGGTCAGGGTGATCGGGAACACTCGCGCCGAACTGCTGCATCTGCTGGCCGAGGAGCGCACGACGACCGAGCTCGCCCGACGACTCTGCGTCAGTGCCGCCACGGTCTCAGCTCACACCGCAGCTCTTCGCGGCGCCGGGCTCATTTCCACTTCGCGCGCCGGCAAAGCGGTCCTCCACCGGCGCACCGCGCTCGGCAGCCTGCTGTTGCGGCAGGGCGCCTAGGTCGACTCCGCCTGCGGAGCGTCGTCGTGGCTCATGCGGCCTGGTCCTGTCGCTCGACCAGCACGCCGTTCTCGAACCTGGCGCCCGCGCGGACCAAGGGCACCAGGTGGGTTCCGGTCATCGCCCGCCAGCGGGCCTGGGCGGACTCGACGAGCTTGAACACCATCGCGAGCGCGGCGGCCGGGCTGCCGGCGGAGGGGTGGCCGGAGTAGAGATAGTGCTTCCTGGTTTCACCCCGCGCTCGGGCAGGCGCTGTTGAACACGCTCGCTCGCTTTCACGTCGGGCACGGCGGCGTCGGTGGTGAACACGTCCGGATCAGGTCCGGTGCTGCCCGGACCTCGGCTTCGGCCTCGGCGGGAGGGCTCCAAGGGCGCTGGTCGAAATGGCGGCAGCGCCAGCCTTTACGAAGCGACGAGTTGCCCGAAGGAAGCCGGGCACGGCAGTAGCGGGGGGAACGGCGGTACCGGCCAAAGCTGGGACAAAAAGTTCGCCGCGAAGCCGGGAGAACCTGGCAAGGCTGGCTGCGTCGTAGTGACCTGGAGAAGCCCACGAACGCAGTCAGTCCGTTTTGACCTCTGCACCGGCGGCGTTACTTTCGCTACGCTACAGTAGCGTAGCGAAAGTAGGAGGTCGTCTCTTGGTGAGCACATCGAGCGGGTCGCGAACCGGCGGAGCGGACAAGCCGCCCGTCATGGGCAGGCCGCGTGACACAAGCCGTGACGTGGCGATCCTCGAAGCGACGCTGTCCCTGCTGACCGAAGTCGGTTACGAGCAGCTGTCCATGGAGGCGGTCGCAGGCCGCTCCGGGGCGGCGAAGACGACGATCTACCGCCGCTACCGCGACAAGGCTGCTCTCGTCACTGCCGCGGTCGAGCATCGCTCGCACGCCATTCCGCCCGAGCCTGCTGCGGACGACCTTCGCGAGAATCTCCTCGCGCTCGTCGCGTGGCTGGCGCACCAGATCGCCGAGCAGGAGATCGGGCTTCTCGGGGCGCTGTTCGCCGGTATGCGCAGCGACCCGAGGCTGGCCGAGGAGATGCGCCGCATTCTGCGCCGCGACAAGGCCGCGATGACCGAGCAGCCGCTGCGCAAAGCGATCAGGCACGGCGAACAACTGGCGCCCCAGGCCGCCGAGCTCTTCGCCGAGGTCGTCCCGGCCGTGATCGTGCACCGCATCGTGTTCGCCGGCGAGCGGTGCGACGAACGCTTCGTCGAGCACCTCGTCGACGACATCCTCCTGCCGCTCCTGCGCGGCCGATGACAAGCCAAGCCCGCACGCGCCGAGCGCGGATCGGGGACGAAAGGAGCACGATCATGATCGTTGTCACTGGTGCAACCGGTGCACTGAACGGCGCCACCGTCGAGCACCTCCTCAAGCGCGTCCCCGCGGAGCAGATCGGTGTCAGCGTCCGTGACGCCGCCAAGGCACAGCACTTCGCCGACCGCGGGGTGCGGGTACGCCAGGGCTCCTACGAGGACCAGGCCGCGCTACGGCACTCCTTCGAGGGCGCCGAGCAGGTCCTGCTCGTCTCCTCCAACGACCCGCACGCCGACGCGGTCGCCCTGCACCGCGTCGGCATCGAGGCCGCCGTCGCAGCGGGAGCCCGGCGCATCCTCTACACCAGCCACCAGGGCGCCGGCGCCGACAGCCCCTTCCACCCGGCCCGCGACCACGCCGCCACCGAAAAGCTCCTCGCCGACTCCGGCGTCGCCTGGACCTCGCTGCGCAACGGCTACTACGCCCACAGCCTGGGCTGGCTGCTGGGCCCCTGGCAGCAAACCAGCACGATCACTGCCCCGGCCGACGGCCCGGTCTCCTGGACCGACCGCGCCGACGCCGCCGAAGCAGCAGCGGTCATCCTGGCCGGTGACCGGCCGTTTGACGGTCCGGTCACACTCACCGCACGCCAGGCCGTGACCTTCGACGACGTCGCCGCCATGGCCTCCAAGATCAGCGACCGCAAGGTCAAGCGCATCGTGATGGACGACGAGGAGTGGATCGCGACCGAGGTCGCAGCCGGCACGCCGGGGCCGATGGCACGGATGACGCTCACCATGTTCCAAGCCGCCCGCGAAGGCCGCTTCGCCGACGTCGATCCCCTGCTGCCCGAACTGCTCGGCCGCGAGCCTCGCAGCGTCGCCGACCAGCTCGCAGCCACTATGGCCGCCTAGGCCGTGCCCCTCCGATCATGTACTCACAGGTGCTGCGATGGGCCGGCATCGCGTCGGCAGGATGTCGGCCACCCGGCGGGACTGTCGGTGATGCATAGGCGATGTGTCGATGGCCGCTGGAACCGTCAACGCCGAGCTGTCCCGCGGAGCAGCTGCAACCGCCTTCAACGGCACCGGCGGCCCGCATGGTAACCATGGGCAGCTTCGCGGCGAAGTCCGAGCGACTCGACCTGAACGACCTGCAGTCCCGGAAGGACTACCGGCCCAAGCGCACCTACGGGCGCTCCAAGCTGGCGCAGATGTACTTCGGCCTCGAACTCGACCGCCGCCTGCGCGCCGTCGGCAGCACGGTGGCGAGCGTGGTGGTCCATCCCGGCGGCGCGCTGGACTCCCTCACCCCGTCACGGCCACCAGTCCAGGTGCGGTCCGTGGGTGCGCGGCTCTGTGGGGCACCAGCCGCCCTCCTCGTCCAGGGCAAGCACGCCGGTGCATGGCCCGCGGTCCGGGCGGTGCTCGACCCGGATGTGCGCGGAGGACAACTGTGGGGCCCGCGCGTCTTTGGCCTGCGTGGTAAGCCCCGACGGGAAGGGGTGTGGAACCACCTCGCCGACACCTTGGCCGCGACGCGGTTGTGGGACGCAAGTTGTGACTTCACCGGTGTCGACTTCAGCACCATTCCCCGATAGCCCCAGGTGCGTGCTGCCGCACATGGCGCCGATGTACCGACGGCTGTCCGCGCAGCTGGCGCAGGCCCGTCGCGAGGCCGCTTCCCCGGCCTGATTGACACCGTCCGCGGGGCGTCCACGTGCCGCCGGCCTGGCCGGACGCGGGTGCGTTCCTACGGGAGATGCCCCACTGGTTCGGCCTGGACCGCACCCAGGACCAGGAGCATGCCTTGTACGTGGCGGCGGAGAAAGACCCTCTGCACCAGCAGCTGACCGGCTGGCTCTCCGACGCCGGCACCCGGTCCTGGTGGTCCGCGGCTTCGGATCCCGGTCTTA
>CAYNNX010000375.1:0-4607 GCA_964398515.1 uncultured Streptantibioticus sp.
GGGCGCGTTCACGCGACGTTCTCCTCGGTACGGCGCTGGCGGGCCCGCCGGGCGCTGACCCGGCGGGCGGCGGCTTCGCGGCGGTCGGCGGCCGAGCCGTCCGCCCCGGCCGCGGCACCGCCGTCGATGAGGGCCGCCTGGGCGGCCACGGTGGTGTGCCGGAAGAGCCCGACCACCGAGGGGCGGGCGCCGGTCCGGCGCTCCAGGGCGGCCTGGAGCTTGTACATGGTGAGCGAATGCCCCCCCAGGTCGAAGAAGTTGACGTCGAGCGGTACCGATGGCAGCTCCAGCACCTCCGCCCAGGCCGCCGCCACCTGTGCCGTGGTCCCCTCTCGGGGGGCGGGGCTACCGGGCACCGTCGCGGCCGCCTGATCCGCCTGAGCCGTGAGCCTGGCACGGTCCACCTTGCCGTTGACCGTCAGCGGGAAGGCGTCCAGGACCAGCAGCCGTGCGGGCAGCATGCTCTCAGGGAGCCGCTGCGCCAGGGCTTCTCGCAGGGCGGCTGGTTCGGCGCCGGGATCCGTCCGGATGAAGCCGGTGAGCAGGGTGCGGGCGGCGTTGGGTACAACGGTGGCGTCCCGTACGCCGGGCAGTCGGCGCAACTCCTCCTCGACCGCGCCCAGTTCCACCCGGTGCCCCCGTATCTTCACTTGATGGTCGCGTCGGCCCCGGAAGTCCAGGGTCCCGTCGGGGCGGCGGCAGACCAGGTCGCCGGTGCGGTATCGACGGCCGCCGGGCAGGTGCGGGTCGGGCGAGAAGGCCGCCTCGGTGGCGTCGGGGCGGCCGAAGTAGCCGCGGGCCACCTGGGCACCGCCGATGTACAGCTCGCCCTGGATTCCGTCGGGCACCGGTTCCCCCTGCTCGTCCAGTACGTATAGCGCCACGCCCGGCACCGGGGTGCCGATGGTGACCGGGCTCGGCTCGGTGAAGCGGTGGTAGCTGGCCCACACCGTGGCCTCGGTAGGGCCGTACTCATTGACCAGTTCCACCCCGTCCAGCAGTCGGAAGTGACGGTCCACCAGAGTTTGTGGCAGTGGTTCGCCGGCCGTGATAACCGTCCGCAGCGAGCGCAGGGACGCGGTGCCCGTGCGTTCGGCGGCGTCCAGCAGTACCGAGTACAGCGAGGGCACACCCAGCAGCCGGGTCACCTCGTGCCGCTCCACAAGGCCGAGCAGTCGCTCCGGGTCGGTGATCTCGTCGGGGTGGGCGACCACGAGGGTGCCGCCCACTGCAAGGGTGCCCCACAGCCCGGCAACAGAGGAGTCGAAGGCCAGCGGTGACACCAGCAGGAAGACCGGCGCGCCCGGGTAGACCTGGGCGCGAGCCGCCGTGGACGCGGTCAGCTGACGGTGCTCCACCAGGACGCCCTTAGGCTCACCGGTGGTGCCGGAAGTGTAGATCACGTAGGCGGGGTCATCGTCTCCGACGGGGACGCTTGGGTTGCCCTCCGCAGGGTCCTCGTCGCGCTCGCCATCCTCTGCCCGCACCATGGGCATGCCCGGGGCCAGCCGGGTCTCCTGGCCCGCGGTGACCACGGCGGCGCTGACGCGCGCGTCGGCCAGCACGGCGGCGACCCGCTGGTCGGGCAGTCCCCGGTCCACCGGTACGTAGGCTGCGCCGGCCTTGAGGATGCCCAGGACCCCGGCCACCATCGCGATACCCGGTTCGGCCAGGATCGCGACCCGGTTGCCGCGGCCGACCCCCGCCTTTGTCAGCTGGGCCGCGATCCGCGCGGCCCAGGCGTCTAGGTCGCGGTAGCTGATGGCCGCACTGCGGCTGCGGACCGCGATGTGCTGCGGCGTCAGGCCTGCAAATTTGGCTACTAGTTGGTGCACAGGCGGCTGCCCGGCTCCTGCTTCGGCAGCCAGGGACACGGCTTCGGCGTCGGTGAGAGTCATCGGAAGTCCTTCACTGAGAGCGTCGGAGTAGTCGGAGCGAAAGGTCGATCGGTCACACGCAAGGTCGAGACGGGGCAGTAGGCGATAACGGCGCGAAGCCGCCTGCGGGTGCCGTTCACCGGTCGGCACCTGTCGCGGATCCGGGGCGGGCGGGACGGCGGCCGCGGAAGGCGAGCAGGAGGGTGCAGTCCAGGGTGACGATGCCTAGGGTCCCTGAGTACAGCCAGGCCCGTCTGGCGTCGTGGAGGACGAGGAAGAGCCCCGTCCGCCAGCGAGCCCAGGACCTCTCCGGAGGTCCGGCACACCTGGCGCAGGTGACCATGATGGCCATCGCGGGCATGGTCACAAGGACGAAGCGCATCGCGCCCGACGAGAAGTCCCGGCCCACTTGCAGAGCGAACGCCGAATGGAACTGCGCATAGACGAAGGTACCAAGGGTGCCCACCAGGACGAGTTGCAGGACGGCGGGGATGCGCGGAAACCCGGCCGAGGCGCTATAGCAGAAGAGGCTGGCGCCCACCACTCCGGCGCTGGTGGCGGTGCCGGGCTTGCGGGCGGCGAGCAGCAGGCCGAGCGCCGGGTAGACGGTGAGCAGAAAGAGGCTGCCGAAGAAGTGGTCCACGGAGAGCACGGAGCGCAGGCGACGTGGCGGCTGCGGGGCCGCAGCGGCCGGGGGTAAGGCGGTCTGCTGGGTCATCGTGGACCTCCCGTCGCAAAGGAGTCCTCCACGGGGCCAACTCCTGAGAGATCAAAGCAAGGCAACAGATTGCCATCATGCCCTCGCAAAGATGTGCAGGTGAGATGCGCCTTTCACGGATAACCTCACGTATGGATAGCTCACTCTATTGCCAGCTTGGAGATCAGCATGTCAATCTTTTGCCAACAATGTCAATCGGTTGTGTCATCCCGAGCTGCCTAGGAGGCACCCCATGGCACACGGACAACGGACCGCTCCGTATGGGACCTGGACGTCTCCGATCGGTGCCGGCGACGTCGCCCGCGGCGAGGCCCTGCTCGAATGGGTGGACTTCGTGGGTGACGAGGTCTGGTGGACCGAGCCGTTGCCCGAGGAAGGAGGCCGGGCCGCACTGATGCGCGGTGGTTCCGACGGCCCGGTGGAGGCGCTTCCCGGCCGCTGGGACGTACGCACGCGGGTGATCGAGTACGGCGGCCGGCCCTGGCTCGCCGTCTCCGCCGACCCGGGGGACGGCGTCGTCTTCGCTCACGGGCCCGACCAGCGCGTGTACCGCTGGCGGCCCGGCACCGACCCGGTCCCGCTCACCCCGCCCGGCAGCTGGCCGGGCGAACTCCGCTACGCGGACTTCGGGGTCCGCGGTGACAAGGTCTGGTGTTTGCGCGAAACCGTTGCCGACCGGGAGGGCACCCGGGTCACCCGGCATCTGGTCGCCGTCCCGCTGGACGGCAGCGCCGCCGCCGACCCCGGGCGGGTCCGCGTACTCACCGCCAGCCACCACTTCATGACGGGTCCTCGGATCGAGCCCGGAGGCGACCGCGTGGCGTGGCTCGGCTGGAACCACCCGAACCTGCCCTGGGATGCCACCGAGCTGATGATCGCGGACATCACCCCCGCGGGCGACCTCACCCCGCCCTGGGTGCTGCTCGGCGACCTGGCTGGCGGCGAGCCCCGCCAATCAGTCACACAGGCCGAGTGGGCCGCCGATGGCTCCGGAATCCTCTACGCAGTGACCGACCCGGACGGCTGGTGGAACGTCCATGAGGTCTCCCCCGACGGTACCGTCCGCAACCTGCGCCCTGCGGGCGAGGAGTTCGGCGAACCCCTGTGGCGCATCGGGCAGCGCTGGTGCCTTCCCCTACGTAACGGCACCCTCGCGGTGGTGCACGGCACCGGGGAGCGCAGGCTGGGCATCCTCTCACCGGACGGCACCCTCCGGGACCCTGAAGGCTTCACCGAGGCGGGCACGGAATGGTTCTCTCCCGCTACCGACGGGCGCCGTGTCGCTGCGGTCTGCGTCGGCCCGCGCCGCCGACGCACTGTCGTCCTCGCCGACCCGGCTGACGAAACCGTGACCGTCGTCCGCCCGCCCTCCGGCACCGAACTCGATGCCTGGGCCACCACGCCGTACGGGCGCACCTTCACCGGCGAGGAGGGCCAGGAGATCCACGCGCACGTCTATCCGCCGTACAGCCCGGACCACATCGGCCCCGAGGACGAGCTGCCCCCGTGGTTGATCTTCGTGCACGGCGGACCGACCAGCCGCAGCCCCCTCGTGCTACGGCAGGACATCACCTTCTTCACCAGCCGGGGGATCGGCGTGGTGGACGTTCAGTACGGCGGTTCCTCCGGATACGGGCGGGCGTACCGCGAACGCCTCCGCGAGAAGTGGGGGGTCACCGATGTCCGAGACTGTGCCGCGGTGGCCCGCGGGCTGGTCGCCGAGGGGCTCGCCGACCCCGCCCGGCTCGCCATCCGGGGCGGCAGCGCGGGTGGTTGGACGGCCGCTGCTTCACTCTGCGCCGAACCCGGGCTCTACGGCGCGGCGGGCATCTACTTCCCGTTACTTGACCCAGTGGCCTGGGCCGCCAAGGGCACCCACGACTTCGAGTCGCGCTACCTCGACAGCCTCATCGGGCCCTGGCCCCAGGCCAAGGACCGCTATGAGGCCCGCTCTCCGCTCGCCGCCGCCGACCGGATCGGCGCGCCGTTCGTGCTGCTCCAGGGCATGGAGG
>CAYNNX010000375.1:4617-6964 GCA_964398515.1 uncultured Streptantibioticus sp.
CCCCTATCCGCAGCGCAAAGACCTCTATCAGGCGCGCTCGCCGATCCACTTCACGGACCAGATTAGCTGCCCCATCATCTTCTTCCAGGGGTTGGAGGATCGCGTGGTCCCGCCCAACCAGGCGGAGCTGATGGTGCAGGCGATGCGTCGCAAGGGTCTGCCCGTCGCCTACCTGACCTTCGAGGGCGAGGGTCACGGCTTCCGCAAGGCGGAGAACATCATCGCCGCGTTCCACTCGGAACTCGAGCTGTACGGCGAGGCCCTCGGTTTCACCCCTGTCGTCGCCCCAGCCCCGCTGGCCCCGGTGAGCCGACAACAGTGAAGTCGCCACTGGGGGGATGGATCGGGCCTGGACCGCTCCCGCGGTCCAGGCCCGATCCATCCCCCTATCCCTGCCGCACGGCGGTCTCAGCTCTCCGGGCGTTCCGGGGCGAGTGCCTGCGCCAGTAGTCGCCAGGCCTCGGCGGCCAGATCCATGTTGGACTCGCGCTGCGCCTCTTCGCCCAGCTCCTGCAGCCGCTCGGCTCCCTCGGCCAGTTCGCCGTCCCTGATCATCAGCTGTGCCTCCAGGATGCACAGCCTGATCCGGTCGCGATGGGTGATGCGCAGCGGCTCCCCCTGCATCGACCTGATGATCTCCCGGGCCTCCCCGGGCCGGCCCTCGTGGTAGGCAAGATGGGCCTTCAGCGTGGCCAGCTCCTGCCGTGCCACCTGCGTACCGACCAGCGCGACGGCCGGCTCCACCTCCGCCAGCATCTGTGCCGCCCGCTCGATCAGGGGCGGCTTCGACTGCAGCGAGAGCGAGGCTGCCGCCAGCCGCAACCGGACCCACAGCAGCAGGTCGTCGCTGCTCGCCAGCCGGTCCAGGGCCTGTCCCAGCAGCTTCTGCGCGCCCTCGTAGTCACCCTGCCGGACCCGCACGGTCGCCGACGCCCAGCGCGCCTCCGCGCCCAGCGCGTCGCCGCGGTCGCCCACCACCTGCAGCAGATCGTCGGCATGTGCGCGCGCGTCCGGCAGCCTCCCTGCCTCCGCCTCGCAGGAAATCAGGGCCAGCAGAGCGGCCCCGACATCCTGCGTCGACAGCGCGGCGCCCCGGGTCACCTGGTAGGCCTGCTCGGCGACGCCGAGGGCACTGTTGATCTCACCCAGCGAGCGCAGACAGCGGGCGAGTTGGGTACGGGCGCGACAGCGCAACTCTGGAATGTCCAGGCCGTCGGCGAGGCGGACCGCCTCCTGAAGGTACCTGCGGGCTTCCTCACGCCGTCCCTGCTGGAGGCGACGCTGCGCAACCAGCCAGAACCCGTGCCAGCGCAGCTCGGGGTCTTCGACGTTCGACGCTTCCAGCAAGTCCTTCAGTTCTTCGCTGAACTCCTCGCCGTACGATGAAGCGGCGATGGTGAGCGCTTGCAGGAAGGACCTCTTGCTCGGCTCTTCAAATGCGCTGCGGTCGACGCCGAGGCGCTGCGTCAGGTAATCAACCGCGCGCTTGGTCGGCTTCCGGGCGCCTGACTCCAGCCGCGAGAGGTAGCCCGTGGACATGCCATCCCCGGCGAGGGCGGACTGTGACAGGCCGCGCTCTGTCCTCAGTTGCTTGAGGCGGCGGCCGAAAAGGGGCTGTTGCACAATGCCTGATCCCAGGATTCTCGTACGGATAAGGGGGTCCTGAGCCGACCGAGGCCCATCGACTGCGGAGCCCGCTCCACGCCTTGCCCTTGTGGATGCGCGTACGAGCGGCCTCGTGCTGTCGCCGTGGCTCGCTCGGAGTCGGCTGGACAAAGCGGAAGTCTACTCCCTGGCAGCTTCCTTGACAAAGTTGTGCCTTTGCCTCCGCGAGGCCAGCGGCTCCTTCCCCTTGATCCACAAGCTCACGAGCGCGAACAGTTGGCAACTGTTGCCAAACACTGCCTGAGGGGGTAGTTTTCTGGCAACGCGGGGCCGAGGCCCCCGCAGCAGGATCTCTTTTATCTTGGGGGGAACGCTATGCGCATAATCAGTCGCTCCATTCGTCTTGCCGCCCTCAGTGTCGTCATCCTTGGCGGGGTGATGGGCTTAATGGTCGGCAACATCGACTGGCCTGCCTCCGCGCCCGCGCAGGTGGCCGTCGCTGGCGCCCAGAGCGGCGCGATCGACTGGCCGTGACCCCGAAGGGGCCCTTGACGGTACCTTCATCGCTTGGGGGAGAAAAGTGTCGCCGGCGTAACCGGCCGCTTAGCGGGACTTGTGGGCCCAGGGGGACCCCTCGGGCCGCCCGGCCCGCCGAACTCTCCGTCCGCGCGTCCGTAACGCCGCCGCGCTCGCCCCTGACGGATTGTCCGCTTTGAGTAGTCGCCCGTCGTGACCACATCCG
>CAYNNX010000376.1:0-6949 GCA_964398515.1 uncultured Streptantibioticus sp.
GCGGGTGCCCTCGGGGTAGATGCCGAACAGCTCACCGCGGGCCAGCACCTCCAGGCCGCTTCTGACCGCCGCCTCACCGGCCCCGCGGCCGCCCGAGCGGTCCACCGGCAGCTGTCCCACGCCCTTGAAGAACGCGGCCGTCAGCTTCCCCTTGACCCCGGGTGAGGTGAAATATTCAGCTTTGGCGATGAAGGTGACCTTGCGGTCGAGCACGGCCGGCAGGAAGAACGAGTCGGAGAACGACAGGTGGTTGCTGGCCAGGATCGCCGGGCCGTGCGCGGGGATGTTCTCCAGCCCCTCGACCCAGGGCTTGAAGGCGAGCTTGAGCGACCCGCCGAGCGTCAGCTTCATCACGCCGTAGAACAACCGAGGACCTCCCGCATCCGATGGCTAGACCATATCCCGCACGCAGTACCCCGTGCGGGGCCGGGTGAGGCTCGGTATCTCCCCCGGTGAGCCCTGGTGAAGGACGCCGGACCTTCCGGGTGTCCGATCGGCCGCGTACTGTGAAGTACCGGTCCGCCGATCGGCGGTGATCGGCGCGGGACGCTTGCCGCCCGAGCCGCACCCTGAACCACGTCGAACCACCTCAGGCCCGCTTGGATCACGCCAGATCACGTCAGATCACCTCAGACCACGACGCCAAGACCCGCTCAGATCACGCTCAGATGACGTCAGACAACGTCAGAGACCACCACGTCGAACCTCGTCGAACAGGAGACCCAACGGTGTCGCTCATGCCCGGAGCCGAGCCGTACCGCCACGACGGCGGAGAGGTCGGAGTGCTGTTGTGCCACGGATTCACCGGCTCGCCGCAGTCGATGCGCCCCTGGGGCGAGTACCTGGCCGGGCGCGGGCTGACGGTCTCGGTGCCGCTGCTGCCCGGGCACGGCACGCGGTGGCAGGACATGCAGGTCACCGGGTGGCAGGACTGGTATGCGGAGGTGGACCGGGAGCTGCGGGCGCTGACCGCGCGCTGTCGGCGCGTCTTCGTCTTCGGGCTGTCCATGGGCGGTGCCCTCACGTTGCGGCTCGCGGCCCGGCACACCTCGGCGATCAGCGGGATCGCGCTGGTCAACCCCTCGGTGAAGGCCGACAGCCTGCAGCTGAAGGCGGTGTCGGTGCTGCGGCACGTCGTGCCCTCGGTGAAGGGCATCGCCAGTGACATCGCCAAGGAGGGCTCCGAGGAGATCGGCTACGGGCGCACGCCGCTGCACGCGGTGCACTCGATGACCAGGCTGTGGCGAGCGGTCCAGGCGGACCTGCCGAAGGTCTCGCAGCCGCTGCTGCTGATGACGAGCCGGGCCGACCACGTGGTCCACCCCTCCAACTCCGACGTGGTGGCCGCCCGGGTCTCCTCGACGGACGTCACCCGGCGCGTCCTGGAGCGCAGTTACCACGTGGCGACGCTCGACCACGACGCCGAGGAGGTCTTCCGCCTGTCCCACGACTTCGTCCGGCGGCTGGCACCCGGTGCGGCGGCGGCCGACGCGAGGGGCCGGACCGGGGACGACGTGGGCGCCGACGAGGTGGCCGGTGGCTGAGCGCGAGGACCCGGTGGACGGCCCCGAGGGCGGCGCGGACCCGCAGGACGCGCGGGCCGACGGGCGGGGCGCGCCCTTGGACGAGGAGGCGGCGTGGGCCCAGATCGTGGCCGCCTACGGAGACGAGCCGGAGGTGGGCCCCGGCGGCTGGCCCGACGACGCCGCGCGCAATGGCGAGGAGGACCCCTCGAAGCCCGGTGCCTCCTCGCCGGTGGACGACGGGATCCCGGTGATCCCGCGCAACTTCGTGGTGGGCGCCCCCGAGCCGCCGGGTCCGCGCGACTACGAACTCGCCGACGAGGAGGACGAGGGCCACTTCGAGCCCCCCGAGCCGCCGCCGCTGCCGCAGGGCGACGTGACCACCAGGTTCGCCTGGATCGCCGTCCTGGGCGGCCCGCTGCTCCTGCTGGGCTTCGTGCTCTTCCAGGAACCGCTGACCTGGTGGGCGACGGTCCTGGGCATCGGCGGCTTCCTGGGCGGCTTCGCCACCCTGATCGCCCGTATGAAGGACCGCGACGACGAGGACGACGACCCGCACGGCGGCGCCGTGGTGTAGGGCCGGGGCTCCGCGGCCGGTCTCAGGCGGCGGCCGGGATGCGCAGCGCGGCGAGGACCGGCAGGTGGTCGGTGGCGGCCGTCAGGTCGTCGTAGCTGACGCCGGGCAGGCCCACGGGGACACCGCAGCCCAGCACCTCTACGGTCTTGTCGGCGAAGACGGCGTCGATGCGCTGGTGCGGGTCGCCCGGTTGCGAGGTGTACTCGCCTCCCCAGGGGCGTACGGCCCAGCAGTCCTGGAGTTCGCCGGCGATCCGGCCGAACGCACGGCCCCCGGGCTGGTCGTTGAGGTCCCCGGCGACGACGGCGTGCGGCTCGCCGGCCGCCGCGACGCGTTCCAGCAGCAGACCGGCCTGCTTGTAGCGCTCGTCGGCGTTCATGCTCAGGTGGCAGCTGAGGACGAAGAGCCGGACGCCGGCGAAGCGCAGCACGGCGGTGGCGAAGCCGCGCTGGTGCAGCCCCGGGGTGCGCGGCAGCAGCGTGTCCTCGGTGCGCTCCACGTGGGCGCGCAGGTTCGCCAGGATCATCGGTCCGGCGGCGGTGGCTCCGCCGGTGACCGTGACCAGCCCGGATTCCCGGGCCAGCCAGGCGGCGTGCTTGCGCCAGCGGAAGAACCGCGGCGCCTCCTGCACACACACCACGTCGGGGGCGCAGGCCCTGATGACCCGGGCCAGCGCCCCCCGGTCGTCGCGCATCGACCGCACGTTGTAGCTGAGGACGCGCACGACGACCGAACCGTCGGGATCGGTGCGGGACGCGGGCAGATCCCTCAGCTCGGCCACCGTGCGGTCTCCTCTCGCCGGGTGAGCCCTTGCGGATCAGCCCTGGCGGGCCAGGTCGGCGGCGCCCACCAGTCCGGCCTTGCCGCCGAGCTGGGCGGCGAGTACCTGGGCGTGCGGCCGCCACTGGCCGCCGACGAGCCAGCGCCGGAAGGACTTGCGGATCGGCTCCAGTACCAGATCGCCCTCGTCGGAGACGCCGCCGCCGACGATGAAGGCCGAAGGGTCGAAGAGCGAGGCGAGGTCGGCGAGCCCGGCTCCGGCCCAGCGGGCCAGCTCGCGGAAGGAGTCGACGGCGACCGCGTCGCCCTGCCGGGCGGCCTCGCTGATGTGCTTGCCCTCGATGCCCTCGGGCCGGCCGTCGCCGAGGCCGAGCAGGATCGCGGCCGCCTCGGGGGTGGCGGCGGCGCGCTGCCGCGCGTAGCGGACGAGGGCCCGCCCGGAGGCGTACTGCTCCCAGCAGCCCTGGCTGCCGCAGCCGCACAGCAGACCGTCGGGGACAACGCGGAGGTGGCCGAACTCGCCCGCCACACCGAAGCGGCCGCGGTGCAGCCGGCCGCCGATGATGATGCCCCCGCCGAGGCCGGTACCGAGCGTGATGCAGACGACGTCGTCGTGGCCCTGGCCGGCACCGAAGCGGTACTCACCCCAGGCGGCGGCGTTGGCGTCGTTCTCCACGACCACGGGGAGGTCGACGCGCAGCTCGACCTTGTCCTTGAGCGTCTCGTGGCGCCAGTTGATGTTCGGCGCGAAGAGCACGGTGGCGCGTTTGTCGTCCACGTAGCCGGCGGCGCCGATGCCCACCGCCTCGATCTCGTGCCCGGTGCGCACCGCGCGGACCGCGTCGGCGATGGCGTCGATCACGCCTTCGGGAGTCGGCGGGGTCGATACCGTGCACGTGTCGAGAATCGTGCCCTCTTCGTCGACCACGCCGGCCGCGATCTTGGTACCGCCGATGTCGACGCCGATGGTGAGTCCCATGTGTCCCTCAGTTTTCGGTCGAACCCCGCTGAGGCCAACCGTACCCGAGGGAGGGGTCAATCGAGGTCGATGTGTTCAGGTCCTGAACGATCCGATCCCGCCTCCGGACCCCCCGGCCGGTCCCCGCCCGCTCGCGTCCAACGGCTCTCCTGGCCCTGTACAGCGACACGATAGGCGGCCAACAGCTCGGCTCCCGCGGCGCTGAGGTGCTCGAAGAGCTCGGGGTTGCGCTCCCGCAGGGGACCGACCGCCGCCTTCATTTGTGAGATCACCGTCTGGGCCGCCATCGCGGCGGCGGGGGAACGGAGTTCGGCCACCTTGGCGGTCACCGCCTCGGCGAGCCTGCGCAGTTCGTCGGCGGCGCTGCCGGGCTCCCAGCCCTCGGCCTGACGGCGCCTGGCCTTCTCCCGGGCCAGGTCCTCCGCGCACGCGGCGGCCCACGCGTCCGGATCGGTGTGCGGCTGTTCGGTGCCCTCGCTCATCTTTCCGCGCTCCTTCACAGCGTGGCTGTTCTGACGACGTTACCCGAACAGACCCATGGTGCCTCGGGGCTCGGCAGGGCTCAGCGGGGCCAGAGCGCGGGATCTGGGGCGAAGCGCACGTCGAGCACGCCGTCGCGCAGCGCCGCGCCCGCGACCGTACAGCGGCGCAGGACCGACGGCAGCGGCACGATACGGCGGAACCCGGCGGCGTCCACGACCAGCTCGTCGCCGCGGCGTACCAGGTCGAGCTCGTCGCGGGTGGCGCCGGGCAGCGGCAGCCGCCACAGCAGCAGGCCCCCCTCGGCGAGCCGGTCCTCGATGCACCACGGACCGGGGGCCTCGGCGCCGGGCAGGGCCGCCGGGGCGAGCTCGGGCAGCGCGAGCGCCGTCAGTCCGTCCTCGGCGAGCGGATCGCCGCCCAGGTGCGGAAGCTCGCAGACGGGCACCTTGCTGGCGTCGAATTCCGCGCGGAGCGCCTTCAGATGTTGTTGCTGGCGACCGGAGAGTCCGGCCAGGAACGGATCGGTGGATCCGGTGGGCAGCAGCCGGTTGGCGATCACGGCCTCGAGGCGGTGGCCGAACAGGGCGATGCCGGTACGCGCGGTGCGTATCCGCTCGGCGGCGCCGGGGCCGGGTTCGACGACGAGGCGGACGGTGGTGTCGGCCGACGCCACGACGGCCTGGACGGCGGCGAGTTCGGCGTCCCAGCGGGCCGCGGCCTCGTACAGCCACTGCGCGGGCATGGGGACGCCGGCCAGCTGGGCGAGGACCGGCCGAAGGGCGCGGGCGGCCTGGCGTTCGGAGGGCAGCAGCCGGGCGAGGTAGCGGCGCAGCTGCTCGGGCAGCGCCAGCAGGGCGACGGCCTGCGGCACCGGCGGCAGATCGGCGATCACGACGTCGTGGCCGTCGGTGGCGTGCAGCGCCTGGAGCAGGGCGAACTCCTGGGTCCCGGGGAGATCGGTGAACTCCTCGGCGTCCAGCGGCTCCGCGCCGAGCAGGTCGAGGACGCCGGTGAGCCGCTGCTGCACCTCGCTCGCGCGGGCGCGGAAGGCGGCCTGACCGTCCACCCGGGCCACGGTGATCGGCTCCGGGAGGCCGGGCGGCGGGTCGTCGCTGATCAGCAGGGGGCGGGCGCCGGCGTGGGCGGCGGCGACTGCGGTGGCCGCCGCCACCGTGGTCCGGCCCGCGCCACCGGGGCCGGTGACCAGGATGGTGCGCAAGGCGCTCAGCTGCCTTCGACGCGCTTCTTCAGCCCGGCGAGCGCCCGGTCGATGATGACCTTCTCCGCCTTGCGCTTGATCATGCCGAGCATGGGGATCTTGACGTCGACGGTGAGCTGGTAGGTGACCTCGGTCGCCTTGCCGCCCTCGCGCGGGGCGAGCGCGTAGGAGCCGTCGAGGGTGCGCAGCATCTGCGACTTCACCAGGGACCAGCTGACCTGGTCCGTCCCGCTCCAGGTGTAGGCGAGGGTGTGGTCGTCCTTGATGGCGCCCGCGTCGAGGACGAGGCGGACCTGCTGGGCGCGGCCCTGCTCGTCGGTCGAGAGGATCTCGGCCTCCTTGACCTCGCCGGTCCACTCCGGGTAGCGGGCGAAGTCCGAGATCACCTCCATGACCTCGGCCGGGGCCGCCTCGATCATGATGCTCGACCTGGTGTGTTCCGCCATCGCCGTGGCCCCTCCGGGACGTCCCGTCGTGATTGTCTGGTGCGTCAGGTTATCGCGCGCGTCGCCGCCGCGAGCAGGCCGGTCGGCGTAGTCAGCGGGTCACCACCGCAGGATGTACGGGGTCCGGGTGGCGTTGAAGTGTCCGACGTTGACGCATTCGGTGGCGCCGATCCGCATGCGCGGGGTGAGCGGCTGGTGGACGTGGCCGAAGAGCGCGTACTTCGGGCGCACGCTGTGGATCGCCTCCAGCAGGGCCTCGCTGCCGCGCTCGAAACGGCGGGCGACGGTGTCGTAGCACAGCTCGGGCACGGCCGGGGGGATGTGCGAGCAGAGCACGTCCACCGGGCCGAGGGCGGCGACCTTGCCGGCATAGGTCTCGTCGTCGATCTCGTAGGGGGTGCGCATCGGGGTGCGCAGGCCGCCGCCGACGAAGCCGAAGACCAGGCCGCCTATCTCGGCGGTGGCGCCGTCCAGCACGGTGGTGCCGGGGCGCGCGTACTCCGGCCACAGATGGGGCATGTCGACGTTGCCGTAGGTGGCGTACGTCGGCGTCGGCAGCACGGCGAACGTCTCGGCGTACTGCTTGCGGACGGCGGCCTCCACGGCGACGGCGCGGTCGATGCCCTCCCACAGCCGGCGGGAGAACTCGCGGGCCTCCTCGAAGCGGCGGGCGGTGCGCATCTCCACGATCCGGTCCGCGTTCCCGGCGCCGAACAGCTCGGGGAAGATGCCGCGCGAGTGGTCGGCGTAGTCGAGGAAGAGGACCAGGTCACCGAGGCAGACCAGGGCGTCCGCCCCGTCCCCCGCCCTGGCCAGGGCGTCGACCGCCCCGTGAACGTCGCTTACGACATGGACCCGCATGGCGGTCACTCTAACCGCCGGGGCAACCGGGCCCGGCGGGCGCGGGCGGCGGTTACCTGCGGGTCGGGTACGGACTCGACT
>CAYNNX010000377.1:0-6884 GCA_964398515.1 uncultured Streptantibioticus sp.
TTCCAGATTGGCGTAGACGAAGGTCCTTCCGCCCAGCGCGACGGTCCCCCCATTCTGGATGATCAACGTGCTCTCGAACTTGCGCTCGCTGATGGTCGGCGAGCTGATCCCGGAAGTCGTGGTCTGGGAGGCGTCGCTGACCTCCTGCTCGACATCCAGCGTGATCCTGTCCTCGCCAGTGATCCGTGGCGTCACGTTCAAACTCACACCCGTGGAGCGATAGTCCACGGAGCTGACGAGCGGGGCGCCGCTCCCGGCCGCGATGTCGCCGTAGTCGGCTTCGACGACTCGCCGACCGCCGAACTCCTCTCGCCCGGCCTGTCCTCCATCGCCCAACCGCTGGAGGACGTCGGCCGGGAGTGCGTACGGCTGCTGCTGGCACGGATCGCCGCCCCTGGCGCACCGCCCGAGCGGCTCCTGCTCCAGCCGTCCCTGATCGTGCGCGACAGCTCGACGGCCGCCGTCCCCGCCGGCACGTAGACGCCCGGCCGGCCGGGACTTCCCCGCCCGGTCGGCTGGTCCCGTTCCCCTCTCGAAACGTTTCTCCTTGCTTCACCCCCACACCCCTGGCTCACGCCTTCGTGTGCCCGGGAGGAGCCGCAGGTACCACCCCGTAACTCTCGGAGGAAGCAATGCACGACCGTAGGGCCGTCGCGGCCCTCGTCACCTGTGCGGCCATGATGGCTGCCACGGGCTGCTCGTCGAGTTTCGGCAGCGACAAGAAGACCGCGCAGGACACCAGCTCCAAGCAGCACCTCACGGTGCTCATCGCCTCCTCGGGGGACGCGGAGACCAAGGCGGTCAAGGACGCGGCGGCCGCCTGGGCCAAGCAGTCCGGCAACACGGTGACCGTGGATGTCGCCAAGGACATCAACCAGCAGCTCGCCCAGTCCTTCGCCGGGCACAAGCCGCCGGACGCCTTCTACGTCGACTCCAGCCAGTTCGCCAACTACGCCCAGGGCGGCTCGCTGTACGCCTACGGCGACCAGATCAAGGACGCGAACGACTTCTCCGCCCAGCTGCGTGCCTCCTTCACCTACGACGGCAAGCTGGTCTGCCTGCCCAAGGACACCTCCACCCTCGCCCTGGCGATCAACACCGACCTGTGGAAGAAAGCCGGGCTGACCGCCAAGGACTACCCGACCACCTGGCCCCAGCTCAAGACGGTCGCCGCCAAGCTGACCAAGGGCGACGTCACGGGACTGGTCGTCAACGGCCAGTACGAGCGCGTTGGCGTCTTCATGAAGGAAGCCGGCGGCTGGATCACCAACAGCGACCAGACGGAGATGACCGCCGACAGCGGCCAGAACACCAAGGCCCTCGACTATGTGCAGTCCCTGCTGAAGGACGGCTCGCTGAAGTACGCCAGCCAGGTCGACACCAACTGGGGCGGCGAGGCCCTCGGCAAGGGCAAGGCCGCCATGACCATCGAAGGAAACTGGCTCACCGGCGGTATGAAGGCCGACTACCCGAACGTGCAGTACACAGTGGTCCCGCTGCCCGCCGGACCAGTCGGCAAGGGCACACTCGCCTTCAGCCAGTGCTGGGGCGTCGCCAAGGACAGCACCCACCGCACAGCGGCCGTGGACCTGGTGAAACACCTGACCACCAGCACCCAGATGCTGAAGAACGCCGAAGCCTTCGGCGTGATGCCCTCACGCACCAGCGCACTCGCCGAGTACGCCAAGAAGTACCCGTCCGCCAAGGCATGGGCCGACGCCACCGCTTACGCCCAAGGCCCGGTGACCATCGCCGGCTTCGACAAGGTGCTGACCGAGTTCAGCACCGACCTCGCCGGACTGGCTACCGGCGACCCTCAGAAGATCCTCGCCGACCTGCAGAGCAACGGCGAACAGGCCCTTACGAAGGACCACTGAGCCGCCATGTCCTCGCCGACGTCACAGACCCCCCGCCCGGCCCCGCGTTCCCGCGCGGGCGCAGGTCCCCGTACGGCCGACTCACCGGGCACTCCTGACACGCCCGGCGGAGGCGGCCCGGCCGCGGCGCCCCGCGCCAAGCCCGCCCCGCGTGCGGGGCGCCGCGCCGAAGGAGCCTGGGGCTGGCTGTTCGTCAGCCCCATGGTGACCATCCTCGGTCTGTTCCTGGTGCTGCCGACCCTGATGGCGCTGTGGGTGAGCTTGCTGAACTGGGACGGCCAGTCCAACCCCTTCAGCGGTCAGGCGAAGTTCGTCGGCCTCGACAACTACCGGGCTCTGCTGACCCAGAGCGGCCTGGACCGTACCCTTTTCGCGACCTCGCTGCGCAACAACTTCTACTACGTGCTGCTGACCGTGCCATTGCAGACGATCCTCGCGCTGACGCTCGCGCTCATCGTCAACCAGCGGATGCTGCGCGGCCGTAGCGCCCTGCGCACCGCGTTCTTCTTCCCCTCGGTCACCAGCTCGATCGCGGTCTCCACGATCTTCCTGTTCCTGTTCCAGGGCAGCGGCGCCATCAACAAGATGCTGTCTTGGATCGGAGTCAAGGGCCCGAACTGGTTCAACGACTCCCGCGGCGTGCTCTCCCTCCTCCTCGGCGGCCTCGGCATCGTCGACACCAGCCACCCCACCGGTGCCCTCGCCAATCACTCCTTCATGGGCCTGTCCTGGTTCGAGTGGCTGTCCGGCCCGTCCGTCGCGATGTGCACGATCATCCTGCTCGCCGTGTGGACGACCTCCGGCACCTTCATGCTGATCTTCCTCGCCGCCCTGCAGGACATCCCGCGCGAGCTGGAGGAGGCCGCCGCCATGGAGGGCGTCAGCCGCTTCCAGATGCTGCGGCATGTCACCTTGCCAGCGCTGCGGCCCGTGCTCTTCCTCGTCCTGACCCTCGGTTTGATCGGCACCTGGCAGGTCTTCGACCAGGTCTACGTCATGAGCCAGGGCGCCCCCGCCAACACCACCCTCACCCCGGCCTTCCTGTCCTACTCCTCCGCCTTCGGCGACGCCGACTTCGGCCAGGGCGCGGCCATCGCCTTCATCCTGCTCACCCTGATCCTGACCATGACCGCCGTCCAGCGCTTCCTCTTCCGCGAGCGCGGCCCCCGCACCCGGAGGACCCGATGACCGCCAACCCCCCGGCCGCCGCCCCGGCACAGGGACGCCCCCTGCTCGGCCGCTTCCCGCTGCCGCTGCGCGTGCTCGGCTACACAGCGGTGGCCGCGGTCGGCCTGTTGTACATCCTGCCGTTCGTGATCCAGTTGGTGACCGGCTTCAAGACCGACCCCGACGCCGCCGCGCACCCCCTCGGCCTGATCCCCACCACCCCGACAACAGCCGCCTACCAGCGCCTGATCGGCCTCAGCCAGACCGGCGACGACGTCCCCTTCCTGCGCTGGCTGGGCAATTCTGCGTTCGTCGCCGTCGTGGTCACCGCCGGACGCGTCCTGTTCGACTCGATGGCCGGCTACGCCCTGGCCCGCCTGCGCTTCCCCGGCCGCGCCGTGCTGTTCGGCTTCATCCTCGCCGTCATGGCAGTGCCCGGAGTGGCGCTGCTGATCCCGCGCTTCCTGGTCCTCAACACCTTCGGGCTCTTCGACACCTACACCGGCATGATCCTGCCGCTCATGGTGGACGCCGCTGGCATTTTCATCATGAAGCAGTTCTTCGAGTCGATCCCCCGAGAAGTGGAGGAGGCGGCCCGAGTCGACGGCGCCGGCGTCTTCCGCACGTTCTGGTCGATCGTCCTGCCGATGGCGCGTCCCGCCCTGCTGACCCTCACCATCCTCTCATTCCAGGGCTCGTGGAACGAGTTCACCCACTTCCTGGTGGCCACCCAGTCCAGCCAGTACGAGACTCTCACCACCGGCCTCGCCCGCCTCGTCTCCGGCGGCCTGGGCGGCGGCACCCAGTACCCGTTGAAGCTGGCGGCGGCCCTACTGGCCACCCTGCCCGTCGCCGCGCTGTTCTTCTGCTTCCAGCGCTACTTCGTCCAGGGCGCCAACGCCGGAGCCGTCAAGGAATAGCCCGCACTACGGCGTACGCCCACGCCCTGCACCCGCCTCCGCACGCTCTCTGCGCCATCGAAAGGCACCCTGTGTCCCCCGCGCCCCACGATCCGCACCGGCCCGTCGCGCACCTGCGACCGCCCCGCAACTGGATCAACGACCCCAAGAGCTCGCCCTCCACGACGGCCACTACCACGTCTTCCACCAGTACAACCCGCACGGCTCCAGCCACGCGAACATGCACTGGGGCCACTTCCGCAGCCCCGACCTGCTGACCTGGGAGCAGGTGCCAAGCGCCCTGTCCCCGACCCCCGACGGCGTGCACGCCGACGGCCGCTTCTCCGGCAACGCCATCTCCGACGCAGACCGGCTGATCGCCTCCTACTCCGCCTGCCGCCAGGACCATCACCAACCCACCACCAACCCGTCACCACCGCCCTCTGCCACGACGGCGGCCGCACCTTCCACCCGCGCGGCGGCCCCAATACCTCCCGGCCGACGCGGCGCCCTCATCTTCAGCGCATGGAACGAACACGACGGCCCCAGTGCGTCGCCGCCCTGACCGGCGAGTCCCGGCAACTGGCGCACAGCTCTGATTGGACTGGTGTGAAGTGAAGATCAAGTATCACCATCTACTAGGCCGTTCAATGGCGCTGACGTCCCGCAGTCGGCTCGCCGCCGCGGCGGGGGCAGTCGCACTGCTGGTGGCCCTACTCACCGGCACGGCCGCCGGCGCGGCCAGTGCGGCCCCCCAGGCGGCGTCGGTCGCCACCGCCACTCAGGGGTCCACCGGGTGGGTCTGCCCCGGCACGCCCATACCGCCGGGTTACGTGATCACCAGCCGCGGGGCGAGCCCGAACTGCGCCGATGCCTGGTACATACAGCCTGTGAGGAACGGGATCTGGGTCTGCGCCACCTCGCCGATTCCCCCCGGCTACGCAGTCACCCTCCACAATGCCGTCGGCTGCAGCGGCATCGACGCCTGGTATCTGCAACTGGCCCGCGACGGCCAGTGGGTCTGTGCGGGCTCACCGATCTCCTCCGGTTACGTGCTCACCGGCCACATAAACACTGGCTGCGGCAACATCGGCATATGGTTCCAACAACTGGCCCGTGTCGGCCAGTACATCTGTCCCAACGTGCCCGTACCGGCCGGCTTCCGTACCGACGCCTTCAACGCGAGCATGTGCGGCGGCCTCGGGGGCTGGCTCCTACTCAAGGCCTGATCCGGTCAGATCCGCCGGAAGGCACCGCGTGGTACACGGCGCCTTCCGGCGCCGCACGCACGTGTTGAACTCCTCCGACTCCCGGCGACTGTGGAGCCGCTTCGCCTCAACTCCCCTCCATCTGTGGAGCGCGCTGTCGTCAGCCGCTGGGCGACGTCGGCATGGCGTTGGCCGGGGCGACGGACGGTCCTCCGCGGCGCCGTCGGAGGCAGCTATTAATGATCTCGGTTGCCGCTTGTCAAAACCTCTGCGGAATCCTGGCCTTTTGAGGTGACAGCTCGCGCAAACGGCAGTGCGTCGAAGGAGAACGAGGTGCCTGTACCCCGCCCAGGTCACCGTGCCGCCCCGTAACGCTTCAAAATGGATTCACCGGCTGTGAGTCGGGTTTTTCGGGCCGTCAGCCTGCTCGGTGGTACCCATTGATGAGTACCGCCACGGCTTGTCGCCCTGCGACCAGGGCACGGAGATGGCCCAGCATGCCCAACTGCGCGTCGACACCGGCCTCCAGGTCTACTGCGCCGACCCTCGCAGTCCCTGGCAGCGAGGCACCAACGAGAACATAAACGGCATGCTCCGCCAGTACTTTCCGAAGGGAACCAACCTGAGTCGACACAGCGGAGGCGATCTCGACGCGGTCGCTGCCGCCCTAATTTCCAGCCGTAGATCCTTATGTGCCCTGGTTTTGGGGCTGTCTGCCGCTGGCGGAAACTCAGGTGGCCTCAGCGCACGATCTGGGTAGAGTCGGGCGGTGCTCGAGCTGAAGCGGCTGCGCGCCGGCCACGCCCCGGCGGTCCTGGCCTTCGAGTTGGCGAACCGCACCTACTTCGCTGCCTCGATCTCCGACCGCGGCGACGACTTCTTCGACCAGTTCACCGACCGGTACAACGCCTCGCTGGCCGAGCAGGAGGCCGGTATCTGCGCCTTCTACGTGCTCGCCGCCGAGGACGGCTCGGTACTCGGCAGGTTCAACCTGTACGAATTGGAGGACGGCACGGCCAAACTCGGCTACCGGGTCGCGCAGCAGGTCGCCGGCCGCGGCGTGGCGACCGCGACCGTCCGGGAGCTGTGCCGGATGGCGACAGCGATGCACGGCCTGCGCACACTGCAGGCGGCCACCTCCCACGACAACGCCGCGTCCCAGAAGGTGCTGACCAAGGCCGGGTTCGTCCCGGTTGGCCCGGCCGACCCAGCCGACCTCGGCGGTAAGCCAGGCACCTGGTATCAGCGTGACCTGAAAGTCCAGCCGTAGAGCGTGATCTTGCTGGTGGACTGGCTGTGGGAAGGCTGCGGCCACCGCTGATCATCGGTGTGTGAAGACTAACGATCTTGCGGTGGCCGCAGGTCACAGCGTAGACCCTGCCCGCTGGCAGGAGGCGTTCGAGAGCCTGATGGCCCGGATCGCAGGCCGGTTCAGACGGGTCGAACCCCGACGTCGGGTCGGCCGGTTGGTGCTCGGGCTGCTGTCGGACCTGCCGCGCAAGAACTGCTGGACCATCGCCGAGTGGACCGGGGAGAGTACCCCCGAGGGCATGCAGCACCTGCTCGGGCGGGCCAAGTGGGACGCAGACCAGGTCCGCGACGACGTGCGTGCCTACGTGGTGGAGCATCTGCAGGACGACCGGGCGGTTCTGGTCGTCGACGAAACCGGCGACGTGAAGAAGGGCACCGACACCGTCGGTGTTCAGCGCCAGTACACCGGCACCGCGGGCAGG
>CAYNNX010000378.1:0-6833 GCA_964398515.1 uncultured Streptantibioticus sp.
GGGGCTCCTCCGGACCCCGCCCCCGCTTACTGGGCCCCGGGGTTGCTGACTGCCCCCGATACCGCAGGCCACGACGGTCGGAACCCCTACGAGCGGAGGCCGGGGCTGACATCCACGGTTGACATCAACGAGGGCGGACGTCGGCGCATCCTGACGGCTCAACACGGAACCACCAACGCCAGCCGGACACCGGTGCGTTGGGCAGCAGCGGCAACCGGATCGAACTTGTAAAGCAGTACTCAGTCCGAGAGACCACGGCGGCGCTGGGGCGCCGGTCCCGGACGGGCCGACAGTGCCGACCGCGCGCAGCAACGACGAAGGCCCGCGTGCCTGCCGTCGCTGAGATTGCGACGACGGGCATGCGGGCCCCGAGCCGATGCAGGCAATCAGGCCGCCGGTTCCTCCGGAGGCTCAGCAGCATCGGCCAGCGCCGCCCGGTCCGCCATCTCCATGGCCAGACCCGTGGCGAGCATGTCGGCGAGGAGCTGGGCAGCCGCCGGCCGGATGGGGCCGAGGCACACGAGCCCGTCACCGAAGACGGTCACGTCGGCTTTGAGCCCGAGGAAATCCGCCTCCAGGCCGACGGCTACCAGCTGTTCGGCCAGGGCCTCCGTGCCGCGCTTGGCCTGGGCCCAGCCGCGTACGTAGGGCTTCGCCTCCGCCAGGTTCTCGGCGCGCTTGGCGATGACCCGTCGTGGATCGGTCACGTCTTCCACCCTCCCCTTGCTCAGTCCGTCCTGCGCCCGCAGGGGCCATCGGCGTCGGCGGAGCCGCGGGGGCAGAGCATCGCGCGCCGCAGCACCTCCGCCAGCCGCTCCGCTGTGTCCGGTGAGACCCGGCCCAGTTCGATGAGCCCTTGGCCGAAGGCGTTGAGCTCCGCCCGCAGATACGGGAAGTCGCGGGCCATCCCTGCCGCCGTCAGCACGTCTCGCAAGGCCGAGGTGGCATTGCGCGCGGCGTACCATTCGTCGCTCTCCACGGGCGACCAGCGGGCCGCGTCGCCCATGGCGTCCTCACCCTGCATCGCCGGCCACCTGCTCCCAGACTTCGTCGTAAGCGGCATCGGCGTCGGGGTACTTCTCGCCGTAGCGGTCCGCGCGTTCGATCAGCGCGGCCGCGGCCACCAGCATGACGGCGAGCGCAGCCGTGCGTAGCGGCGATGCCTCGGGCCGCCGGGCGGGGGCCCGGAGCCACTGATAGCGGTCGGATGCCATCGGCATCGGCCCGGGGACGACGACGAACGAACCCTTGTCGAGATAGCGGTACTCGGGGGGCGGGTTCTCCGCCTCACGTGCCAGAAACCGGGCGAAGCGCTCGCGCGACCGTGACGGCAGGAAGAAGCCGACTTGCCTTGAACGTCGGTCGGTCAGTGCCGGGCCGAGCGGCATTTCGCGCCGTTGGAGCTGGTCGAAGGTCTCCATTCCGACGCGTTCGCCGATCACCACGACGTCGAAGAGGAGGCCTGTCGGCAGCATGTAGGGGTGGCGTGGGTCATCGGCCCAGCGCGCCCGGCACACCTCCGGGTCATCAGCGACTGCCGACAGCCAGCGCATGCCACGCCTCGTCATCCTCTGCACGTCATCCCACCTCAGTCGTCCTCCCGACGGCCTGTCAGCCGCCCTGTTTAGAGAGTCGACCAGCGCATCTGACCTGGGGAGATGACGGGAGCTGACGGGGGATGACGTGCCCCTTCCTGCCGCGTCATCCCCCGTCAACCGGCGAGTGACCTCACCCAGTTCCGCCTACTGGCCGTGACGATGGTGTTCGGTTGCGTAAATTCGCGGATGGAGCGTGCAACGCGGCACCGCTTCGACCTGGGGAGGCGATCACCACGCAAGCTGTTCTGACGTTCGGCACCCTGCTGCGCGATGCGCGCAGGAACCGCGGCTGGAGCCAGTCGCGGCTGGTCAGCGAGTTGCGGCGGATCGCGGCCCGCCGCGGTGAGACGCTCCCGGCCGAAGCGAGTGTGAAGCGGCGGATCGCCAGTTGGGAGAACGGCCACAGCCTGCCCGACGAGTTCTACGGTCCCCTGGTGTGCGAGGCGTTAGGCATGACCGCCGCCGAGCTGGGGCTGAACCACCTCACGGGCCGGGATGCCGCTCTCCTGGACGCGAGCTACCCCGCCAGCCCGGAGGCGGCAATCGCCACCGTGGACAGGCTCTGGCGCGCGGACCTGAACGGCTACGAGCCGCTGCTCCTCGCTGAGCCGTCCGAGCCCGCGTGGAACGAGGCGTCTTTGCGCTGGCTCGTCGCTCCCCAGCCCTCCTTCCCCGCCACTCAAAGGCCGGATGGCGTGCGGGTCGGGTTCGGTGACGTGGCAGCGATCAAGAGCACCAGCGACATGTTCGCCTACCTCGACGACCGCTTCGGCGGAGACCACGCCCGTCACTCGCTGGTCCAGTACCTGAGCCGAGACGTCGCCCCGCAGCTCAACGGCCAGTACACCGAAGCCGTCGGGCGTGAGCTCTTCTCCACCGTCGCCCGATCGACGCTGCTGGCAGGCTGGATGTGCTACGACGCCTGCCAGCACGGTCTTGCCCAGCGGTACTTCCTCCAGGCGCTGCGGCTGGCCCAGGACGGGAACGACCGCCGGTTGGCCGGCAGCATCCTCTCCGCCATGAGCCACCAGGCCACGTTCCTCGGGAAGTTCACCGAGGCCGCCACGCTCGCCCGCGCCGCCCTGATGGGCATCTCCGCTGTCGCAACGCCCACGCTGAAGGCCCAGTTCTACGCCATGGAGGCACGCGCCCTGGCCCGCACCGGCGACGTACGCGAATGCGAACGAGCCCTGGCGGACGCCACACGAGAGCTGGAACGCGGGAGCAACGACGACGAGCCCGAGTGGATCGCCTACTTCGACCAGGCCGAGCTTGCGGCCGAGGCCGCGCACTGCTTCCGCGACGTGAGCCATGCGCGCCAGGCCATCGCCCACGCGGAGAACGCCATGAGCGGCAGCCACGTCCGCAGCGACTTCTTCGCCACCATGGTCCTCGCCGACTCCCACCTCCGCGCGGGAGAGGTCGAGGAAGCTTGCAGCGTCGCCCTGGACGCACTGGATCTCGGCGCGCAGCTCAAGTCAGGCCGCTGCGTGGTCTATCTTGCCGAGTTCGGCCAGCACCTCGACGAGGTGGGCGAGACGGATACCGTACGGGACTTCTACGAGCAGGCCTCAGAGCATCGCCTGTGGGCCGCCACGGGCAGACACCTTCCGCAGGTAGCCCGGTAGCCACTGACACCCTCGCGGCGCACTGGCCCCGGCCCAACCGCAGAGCCCCAGGCCAGGGCCGTCGATGCCCTTGACGCCATCGACCCTCATGGGTGCGATTCTGCGGGATGTGCGGTTGGCTGCGCTGATCCGCCGCTACGAGCGGCACGCCGAGCGGACGAACGACACGCTCAAAGCCATGCAGGAGCAATCTTCGGCACCTGCGGCGCGAGTCGGGAAGGTCGAGCACCCACCTAGAGTCTTTGCAGGCCATCGCGATAGCAGCGGAGTGGCTGATTCCCCCATTGCACCCGGTCTCCCTTGACAAGATTATTGATCACTCAGTCGACTGAATGAGGGTGGGGGCCAGTGAACGGAATTCTCAGGTCTCGCAGCCGGAAAGCTGTGCTTGCCGCTGCGCTGACCGCATCAGTTTCGTTATTCATCTCGCCTTTGGCGGGCGCTTCACCCAAGTCCGCGTCCGGTAGGAGCGAGGAGAAGGCCACGGGCACGGGCCTCAACACCCGACACATCGATCCGCATATGCTCGCTATCGGGAAGAAGCAGGAAGTACTGCACAGAATCGCTGGCGAGATAACCCTTGGGCTTTCCGAGTCCGACCGAGCAAAGATATCCGGTTTCACGGAAGTGGAGGTCGATCCCGACCACAATCAGATCCGCCTGCACTGGAAGGGCACACCGCCGCAGCACGTGAAGCGCATCCTGGCCCACCTTCCGAAGGGGGTCACCGCCAAGGTGCTGCCCGCCCGCTACTCCAAGGCCGAGCTCCACACTGCGCGCTCCAAGCTGATGCGCGACGGGCAGCTGATGGATCTGCGCATCCCCGGCAGCACAACGCCCGTCCGTATCACCAGCGTCGGGCCGGCCCTCGACGGAAGCGGCCTGCAGATCGGCTACGACGAAGACCGCGGGGTCGGCAGACGCGACAGTGTGGACCCGCTGACTGCCAGCGCGCGACACACCACGTCTGACGCGGTGAAAGCCCTCACCCAACGGTTGACCGGGGTCGACACCGCGGCCATTTACAAGCCGCTGAGCGAGGACCTCGCATCGCGCCAGCACGACGCCTCACCCTGGTTCGGCGGCGCCGCTCTGAGAAACCCCAGTGGGGGTATCTGCTCCAGCTCCTTCAGCGTGAAGAACGCGAAGGGTGAGTACATGCTCAGCACCGCCTTCCACTGCAACGGCGGAAATGGCACATGGAGCACCTATATCGGCGGCGACGCCATCGGCATGACTGACAACCTCCAGGTCTCGGCTTCCGATGACGCCCTGGGCATCTACCTGCCGTCCCATCAGGCGGGCCCTTACTTGTACGACGGGCCGGCGACGGAGACGGACGGCTATGCCAAGCCTGTCACCGGATGGGGACACAACAACGCCGGCGAATACGTCTTCACGGACGGCGCCAATTCAGGGATTCACGCCAATATCCAGATCGCCTTGACCGACATCAGCGTAAAGGGAGCGAACGGCATCACCCGGCCGGTTGTCGACCTGGCGTATGCGAGCCAATACGTGCCGGACGGCGTCGCGGCCGTCAACGGCGACAGCGGCGGCCCGGTCTTCGCAGGCGTGAACAATTACGCCTCCGATGAAGCACGCGGCGTGATCACCGCACTCGACACCACGGTGACCTGCCCGGCCGGCTACTTCACCATGGATCACGACAAACGGGCGCCATGGTGCGTCCACGGCGTCTACTACGTGCCGATCGCCCAGACCCTGCATGACATGAACTGGACCCTGGTCACCAAGTAACCGCTGGGGAGAGCGCCCCAGGACGGAGTGATGCGTCCACGCTCCCATCAGCCTGCCTGGGGCATTCCCAGCTCAGTAAAGTGACAACTCCCCGCTCCACACTGCAGCACACCCCATGGAGTGACACCGTGACCGCGACCACGCCACGCCGCCTCCGCCGCGCCCTGTGGGCTTTAGCTGCCGCGGTGTGCCTCGGCGCCGCCGTAGCCGGCTGGTGGGCCTGGGACCGTTCGCATGTCCACAACGCCGCCGTGCCGGGTGATGTCCTCGTCGACAGCGGTGGTCGTACCCTCACAACGCCGGTGACGTGGACGGGATGTGAGGACCGGCCCAGGCTTGTCGTTCACGAGACGGACCACGCGGTCACCCTGCTGTTGGAACGCAGACGCCACGCCTTCCTCCCGAACAACACGGTGTGCGACGGCGGAGACGACGCGCTGCTCACCGCGGCCCTGCGCCGGCCGATAGGCAGCAGGAAGATCACCGACGCGCTCACCGGCGCGATGATCACCCCGTTCAGCGGCTCTCATCTCCTGCGCCCAAGCCACCTGCCTGAAGGCTATGCCCCTGCCCCGATCCCGCTTCTGACGGACGTCACCCGACCGCCGTACAAGAGAACAGAGACCCCCGTCTGGGACAGCTCTTACCGGCGAGATGCAGACAAAGGAGGAGCCGGCGGGGTGATCGGCATCATCCAGACCACCGGGCGGACTGCGGAGACGCAAGGAAGCCCAGTGTCCATCAATGGACATCCCGGGCGTCTGGAGGACGGTCCGACCCTCGCGGTCACGTGGTTCGACGGAACCTACACAATCAGCGTGCTCGCCCAGGACTCACTCTTGACCACGAGCGATCTCCTTAAGGTCGCCGAGCACCTCCAGCATTCCTGAACTTGGATGACCGCCGCCCGGCTTTCTTCTCCGCGGGCGAGCCCGGCGCCATCAGCGACCAATGCTGCCAAGCGCCCGGAGAAGTTGTGGTCCCAGGTGCCCGGGCACTCCTTTCTCCTCCAAGCGCTTGACCAGCGCGTGCAGCGAGGTCACAAGGATGCCAGGGTGCGCTTTCTCAGAAGGGCTGCCAGTCCCGTCGGTTGCCGTCCGTCCTCAGGGCTCGCACTCGCCGGGCGAACTCCTCGGCCGACCTCTCGCTTGTCGAGACCTGCTGTCCCATCCACAGGACCATCATCAGTTCCCGCAGGTCGGCGAGGACCGAGTAGCCCGGCCAGTTCATGACGTCAAAGCCGTAGTGGTGGACGAAAGCCTCGTACTCGCTCCGCGTGTGCCAGCCGAACCGGTCATAGAAGATCGCCGTCAGAATCAGGTCCCACTCGCGCGGGGCGAGGGAGAAGCCGTCCAGGTCGATGAGGATGGCCGGGCCGTCCCGGTGGCGCAGGACGTTTCCTATGTTCGCGTCGCCGTGGATCATGCCGAAGGGAAGGACGAAGTCCAGCCGGTCGTACTCCTTGCTGAGCTTCTCGGCCCGCTCCTCCAGGTACTTCCGGTCGTCCTCCCCGACGCCGTTCATACCGGCGAACGAGGCCGAGACCTTCGCGCGCGGATCGAAGTACGGCAGGCCGAGAGACTGCGGCTCCTCAAGCCAGTGCAACCGCCGCAGCAGGTCCGCCAGTTCGGTGACCGTTCCGTACTCTTCGCTCTCCTGGGCGCTCTCCCAGAAGGTCACCTGGCGACCGGCGACCGTGACCGGCTGCGGAACGTTCGGCAGGACGCGGGTCGCCGGGAAGCCCTCCGCCTCAAGCCACCGCGCGACCCGGACCGCCCGAGCCATCTCCTGCGCGCTGTCCGTGTCCCGGGCGATGCGGACGATCACGGGGGCCGACGCCAGGCGG
>CAYNNX010000379.1:0-1777 GCA_964398515.1 uncultured Streptantibioticus sp.
GCCGCTCGCTGCCCAGCACCTCCGGCCACTGCTCGAACGGCAGGTTCGTCGTCACCACCAGGCTCGTCCGCTCGTAGGCCCGGCTCACCACCCGGTCGACGACCTTGTCGAGATCGTCCCGCTCGGCCTCGGCGAGGAAGCCGACCCGCCCGAGGTTGACGCCCAGCATCGGCACCCCGGACGCGCGGGCGAACTCCGCCCCGCGCAGCAGCGTCCCGTCGCCGCCGAGCACGACCAGCAGCTCGCAGCCGTCGACGACGTCGTGCCGCGCCTCGACGACGTCCACCGACGCCGGCAACGTAAGATCGGCCGCCTCGTCGGCGAGGATCCGCACCCCTATCCCGCAGCGCAGGAGTCCCTGCACGACGCGCTCGGCACTGCGGACGGCCGCCGGCCGCCCGGTGTGCGTCAGCAGGAAGACGGTCCGCTCCCCGCCACCTTGCGCACAGCCCTGCTCCGCCCCTGCCCCCGACCCTGACGTGCTGCTCGATCCGCTCAACGAGGCCCCTCCGCTACGGCACGGTCCACATCCGCCGGGTCGAGTTCGGGCGCCCCGGCGCGCAGCCACAGAAAGTACTCGACGTTACCGGAAGGTCCGGGCAGCGGGCTCGCGGTCACGCCGAGCGCGCCGAGCCCCAGGGCGGCCGCCTGCGCCGCGACCTGCCGCACGGCCTCGGCGCGCAGCTGCGGGCTGCGCACCACGCCGCCGCTGCCGAGGCGCTCCTTGCCCACCTCGAACTGCGGCTTGACCATCAGCACCAGGTCGGCACCGGGCGCGGCGCACCTCACGAGCGCGGGAAGCACGAGCCCCAGCGGGATGAACGACAGGTCGCCGACGACGAGCTCGACCGGCTCGCCATCGATCTGATCCAGCGTCAGCTCCCGGACGTTGGTGCGGTCCTTGACGACGACCCGCTCATCGCTCTGCAGCGACCAGGCCAGCTGCCCGTAACCGACGTCCACGGCCACCACGCACGCCGCACCGGCGCGCAGCAGCACGTCGGTGAACCCGCCCGTCGAGGCGCCCGCGTCCAGGCACCGGCGGCCTTCGACCGTCAGCCCCAGCGGGGTGAAGGCCCTGAGCGCGCCCGCCAGCTTGTGGCCGCCGCGCGAGACGTAGTCGGGGTCGGAGTCGTCCGCCGCGACCACCAGCGCGGCGCTGGTCTCCACCTGGGTGGCGGACTTGGTGGCGACACCACCGCCGACGGTCACCCGCCCGGCGGCGATCAGCTGGGCGGCGTGCTCCCGCGACCGGGCGAGCCCCCGGCGTACCAGCTCCGCGTCGAGGCGGCGTCGTGACGCTCCTGCCACGTTCCGTTCAGCTCCTGTCGTCGTCGTGCGCCGCCGGGTCCGGCGACCGTCCGGGCGCGCCCGGCGAGGGCGGGGGCGGCCCGGGGCGGCTGTCGAGTGCGGCGAGCGTCTCGCGCAGCCCCCCGAGTACATCCTCGTACACCGCCACATGGCCCTCGGTGGGCAGGGCGTCCGCGTCCGTCAGGCGTGCGATCAGCGCGTCCACCCCGGGGTCGCCGGTCTCCGGCAGGCCGATCCCCAGCGGCTCCGGGCCCTCGGCACCGGGACCGTGGGCCTCCGGCTCACTCATCACCGCTCCCGCCTCCGGTTCCGCTTCCGGTCTGCTTCCTGGGCGGCGGGGCCGCGGTCAGCGGGGTGACCTTGCCGGTGCGCTTGACCACCGTCCTCTTGGCCGGCGCGGAAGCCTTCTTCGCGGACGGCTCCTTCTTCGCCTCGGCCGCCTGCTCGGCGGAGGCCGCCTTCTTCG
>CAYNNX010000379.1:1877-6828 GCA_964398515.1 uncultured Streptantibioticus sp.
CTTCTTGGCGGGGCTCGCCTTCTTGGCGGAAGCCGTCGTCTTGGCGGGGGTCGTCTTCTTCGCCGTCCCTGTCTTCTTCGCCGCGGCGCGTGCGGCCGGCGCGAGGCCGCCCGGCTCCGCCGCCGTGTGCTTCTGCCGAGCCGCGGCGACCTTCTTCGCCGGAGTCGCCCTGCCCGATGCGGGCGCCGCCTTCGCGGGAGCGGTGGCCGCCGGCCCCTGCGCGGGCGGGGCCTGCTTCGCCGCGGCCGCGGTCTTCGTCGGCCCCTGGGGCCTTGCCGTCGCCGGTGCCGGACGCGGCGGGACGGGCGGCTCCTCCCGCACCGGAACGCGCTCGCGCGGCGCGGCGGGCGCGGGCTGCCGCTGCTCGCCCGGTTCCTCCAGGCTGCGCACCCGCCGCTCCAGCGCCTCCAGGATCACGCCGACCTTGGTCACCTCGTCCGCCAGCCGGCTGACGCGGCCCATGGTCTTGTCGACCTCCTCCCGGAGCAGGCCGACGAGAAGATCGCGGTTCGCCCGTCCGGAAGCGACCAGTTCGTCGGCGAGCACCTGGACCTCGGTCGGGATCCGTTCGCCGATCCTGCGCTGGACCTCCGTCACCGCCGGACCGGACTGGTCCACCAGCTCCCGGGCCACCCCGACCGCGCGGCGGCGCGCGGCCTCGGTCAGCCCGCCCGCGATCTGCAGGCAGGTCCGCAACGCGTCACGCAATGCCCTCACTCCTCGCCTCGCACGTCCACGCTTGTGCTGTCGATGCCTATGGTCTCGATGCCTGATGGTGTCGATGTTCCCGACGCTACCGCGTGCCCGTCACGCTGCGTCGTACTCCGCCTCCCCCGCGACGGCCGAAGCGGCCGACAGCCGGTGTACGGTCGGGCGATACGTACCAGGAACGGGAGTAGGCCGACCGATGGCGTCCATCGAAGAGTGCCGCAGCGCGCTCGACCGGTTGTCGGAGAACATCGCGAGCGCCGAGGGCGACGTCCGCGCCGCGGCGGCCCTCGACCGCTCCCTGAGCTGCTGGATCACCGATCTCGACGTCGCCTTCACCGGCCGCCTGGCGAACGGCCGCATCGAGGACGTCGTGGTGGTCCAGGGACCGCCTCCCGAGCGCGCCCAGATCCGCCTGGCGATGACCGGCGACGACCTGGTGTCCCTGGTGCACGGCCGGCTGCCCTTCGCCAAGGCCTGGGCCAGCGGCCGCGTCAGGCTCGAAGCGGGCCTGCGCGACCTGCTCCGGCTGCGCACCCTGCTCTGAAGCGCCCGGAGCGGCCCCCCGGAACGGCCTCTCAGAGCCCCAGCCGGGCCAGCGCCTTGTCAGCGTCGAGTCGGGCCGGGCCGTCTCCCCCGGCCGTCCAGGCGGCCGCACACAGCGCCCGAAGGCCGTCGTAGGGGTCGCCGTCCCCCTCGATACGCAGCGCGTCCCCCTCCACCGACGCCGTCCAGCCGCCGCAGCGCAATCCCTCGCCCCGCTCCTCGACCGCCGGCTGGGGCTCCAGCAGACCGCGCAGGTCCGCCGCGACGTAGGTGGGCCGGTGCCGCGGCTCGGCGGCCAGCAGCCGGGCGGGCGAGGTCACCCCGGTCAGCACGAGCAGCGAGTCCACCCCGCCGACGTGGGCGCCCTCGATGTCCGTGTCGAGCCGGTCACCGACCACCAGGGGCCGCCGGGCACCCGTCCGCAGGATCGTCTCACGGTGCATCGGCGGCTGCGGCTTCCCCGCCACCTGCGGATCCCCGCCGCCCGCCGCGATCCGGACCACCTCCACCGCCGCACCGTTGCCCGGGGCGATGCCCCGCGCGCCCGGGATCGTCAGATCGGTGTTGGAGGCGTACCACGGCACCCCGCGCGCCACCGCGTACGAGGCCTCGGCCAGCCGGTCCCACGTCATCTTCGGGCCGCCGTAGCCCTGCACCACGGCCGCCGGATCGTCGTCGACGGAGTCGACCGGCTCCAGGCCCCGCTCACGCAGCGCGACCCGCAGCCCCTCGCCGCCGACCACGAGCACCCGCGAGCCGGGCGGCACCTGGTCGGCGATGAGCCGTGCGACGGCCTGCGCCGAGGTGACCACGTCCGCCGCCGCGGCCGGCACGCCCAGGTCGGTCAGGTGCTCCGCGACCGCTTCGGGGGTGCGCAAGGCGTTGTTGGTGACGTACGCCAGATGCATGCCGGCGGCGCGTGCGAGGCCCAGCGACGCCACGGCGTGCGGGATCGCGTCGCCGCCCGCGTACACCACCCCGTCGAGGTCGAGCAGGGCCGTGTCGTACACCTCGTGCAACGGCTGCTCGCTGCCGCCCGTGCGGGTCCGCCGGTTCATCGCCGTGTGGCTCCTTCACCCTCGTGACTTCAGGCGCCGTCGCCGACGCCCCCCTGCGCTCCGTGCGCCGTCCGCACCGGTGATCCGGCACGGCCCGCGGCCACATAGCATGCACTGATGACCATTCCAGGATCCGCCGCCGCGTCATCACGCGGTCTGCGGCTCATGCCGTTCCGCGGCCTCCGCTACGACCCCGACCGGGTCGGCAGCCTCTCCGCGGTCACCTCGCCACCGTACGACGTCGTCGTGCGGCCCGACGGGCTGGTACAGCTGGAGACAGCCGACCCGCACAACATCGTGCGGCTGATTCTCCCGCAGGACGGCGACCCCGCGAGCAGCCATGCCCGTGCCGCCCGTGCCCTGCGCGGCTGGCGGGACGAGGGTGTCCTCGCCCCCGACCCGGAGCCCGCACTCTACGTGTACGAACAGCGCGGCCCCGAAGGCGACCTGCAACGCGGCCTGATCGGCGCCCTCGAGCTGAGCGGGCCCGCCGAAGGCGTGGTCCTGCCGCACGAGGACGTCATGCCCGCCCCCGTCGCCGACCGCGCCGGGCTGATGCGTGCCACCGCCGCCAACCTGGAGCCGCTGCTGCTGGCCTATCGCGGGGAAGAGCAGGGCGCGGCGGCCCGGCTCGTCGCGGCGGCGGACGAGCGCGCACCGCTGCTCACCACGACCACCGAGGACGGCACCCGGCACCGGCTGTGGGCGATCAACGATCCACAGGAGATCGCCGCGATCGACGCCGACCTGTCGACACGCCAGGCCCTCATCGCCGACGGCCACCACCGCTGGGCGACCTATCTGCGGCTGCGCGAAGAACACCCGGCCCCCGGCCCCTGGGAGTACGGCCTGGTCCTGCTCGTCGACACGGTCCGCTATCCGCTGCGGGTCCGCGCCATCCACCGCGTCCTGCGCCGCCTGCCGGTGGCGCAGGCGCTCGACGCCGTCGAGGGCGTCTTCGAGGTGACGCGGATCGACAAACCGCTGCCGACCGCGCTGACCGCGCTCGCGGACGCCGTCTCACCGGGCGGCAACGCCTTCCTGCTCGCCGGCGACGGAGCCTTCCACCTGCTCACCCACCCCGACGAACGGCTCGTCGACGCCTGCGTGCCCCACGACCGCCCCGGGGCATGGCGGCGCCTCGACGCGGCGGTGCTGCACTACGCGCTGATCGACCGCCTCTGGCAGATCCCGGACTCGCCCGAGCACATCTCGTACCTCCACGACGCCCCCTCCGCGGTCCACCAGGCCGAACGGCTCGGCGGTACGGCCGTGCTCATGCACCCGGTGGCGGAGTCCACCGTTCTCGACCTCGCCCGGCAGGGCGTGATGATGCCGCACAAGTCCACGTCGTTCGGCCCCAAGCCCGCGTCGGGACTGGTCCTGCGCAGCCTCGATCTGGGCTGACGGCCCGGCCTGCACGCTCGACCGAACGAGCACGGCCCCGCCGTTGCGGGCGGGGCCGTGCGTCACGTCATGCCGTCTCAGGCCTGCTCGATGTGGCCGCCCTCGGAGGCGGGACCGGCCTTGAACGGGTCGTCGAGGAACGCGGACGACTCGGCCCCGGCCTCCTGAGCGGAGTCGGCGTCGGGGGCGTCGCCCTCGGCCTCGTCGCCCGCCTCCTCATCGCCCTTGTCCTCGATGCCGTCCTTGTCGTCCTTGACGTCCTCGACATCCTCGGCAGCGCTCTCGGCATCCGCCTCGACGTCGGCGTCCGCATCCGCGTCGGCGTCCGCGTCGGCGTCCGGGTCGAGAGCGTCGAGGAACTGCACGCCCTCCAGTTCGGCGAGCCGGTCGGAGGCGTCCGTGGACCCGCTCTGGTCCGCCTCCAGGGCCCGGCCGAACCACTCGCGGGCCTCCTCCTCACGGCCCACGGCCAGCAGCGCGTCGGCGTACGCGTAACGCAGCCGGGCGGTCCACGGGTGCACGGCGTTCGACGCCAGCTCAGGGCTCTGCAGCGTCACCACCGCGGCGTCGGCCTGACCCATGTCCCGCCGGGCGCCGGCCGCGACCAACCGCATCTCCACCTGTCCGGCACGGTCGAGCTTCTGCACCTCCGGATCCCCGGCCATGGCCAGCGCACGCTCGGGGCGGCCCAGCCCACGCTCGCAGTCGGCCATCACCGGCCACAGCTCCGTCGACCCGCTCATGCGCCGCGCAGCCCGGAACTCCGCCAACGCCTCCGCGTAGCGCTCTGTCGCGTACGAGGCGAAGCCGATCGCCTCACGCACCGCCGCCACCCGGGACGCCAGGCGGAAGGCGACCTTCGCGTAGGCGTACGCCTGCTCGGGTTCCGAGTCGAGCAGCCGCGCCACCATCACGAGATTGCGGGCGACATCCTCCGCGAGCGTCTTGGGCAGGCTCTGGAGTTCCTGGCGCACGCTCTTGTCGAGCTCCTGGCCCGTCACGTCCTCCGGGATCGGCAGCCGCTTGACGGGCTCACGCTCCTCGCGCACCTCGTCCCGGCCACGCGCGCGGCCCCGGTCGCCCTTCTCCTCGAACCGGCCCCGGCCGGGCACGTGAGGACGCCTATCCCCACGGTCGCCACGGCCACCGCGTTCGCTCCGGTCGTCCCGGCGAGGACCGCGGGGGCGCTCGTCGCGGCGGTCGTCCCGGGGACGGTCGTAACCGGGCCGGTC
>CAYNNX010000380.1:0-6808 GCA_964398515.1 uncultured Streptantibioticus sp.
TCGCGCGTTGTTCACGCAGCACGACCCGGTTCGCTTGGTCTCGGGTGGCTGCCGGTAGGCCGTCAAGGGCGCCGATGCGGTCCGGGTAGAGGGAGATGTACTCCTCGCGCTGGGCCTCGCTGAGGCTCTTCCACCACTGGGCGGTCGCCTTCGGGTCCTTGTTGGGCGGGATGGCGTCCAGGTGGAGATCCTTGGCCGCGATCGCGCGGGACGCGTTGCCGTCGGCGGCTACCTCGGCCCAGGTGGCGTCTGTGATCCGGTACCCGGGCTGGGACTTGCTCTTGGCGAGTGTGCGGGCGAAGCGTTCGTCGATCTCGGTTGCCTTGGTCACTGCCGTGGCAATCCGGTTCGCGATGTCCACAGCTGCGGCGTGATGGGAGTTCTCGCCGTTCTGGCCGTTCTGCGCCGTCGAGATGAACAGAGGTTCTGGAGCGCCGGGTGCGGCGCTGCCGGCGGGTTGGAGAGCGAAGGGGACAGAGGCGGCTGTGTCGGTCGGGTAGCTGACGCTGCCGTCGGCCTCGACGGTGAAGCCCCGCTGTTCTGCTTCAGCGAGGGCATCGAGGAGGCTCTTCCGGACGGGGGTCAGCTCATCGACCAGTGCGGCGAGGACGGAGCGCAGGTAGCCGCTCTCCTGGGACACGTACTGGTAGTTCTGACTGAGCTGGCTGAGCCGGTCCTGCATCGCGTTGGCCGCGTCGCCTGCCTGTTCCGCGCGGACGGGCTTGGCGATGCCCTGATCGGTCTTGACCCGGGCTGCCTCCATCATGCCCAGCAAGGCTCCCCAGCCGTCGGCGGCCGTCGTCACCTCGGCGAGATTCAGCGCCTGGAGCTGCTGGCGAGTCACCATCTCCGACTCACCGCCCGCTCTGTGGGGACTGCTGGGAGTCGAACCACGCCTTCGTCCGCGCGTCGTTCTGGTTGTGGGCGTCCGCGGTGGCCTTGAAGTTCCCCGCCAGGTCGTGGCATTCGTCGCGGATCTTGCCCAGCCGTTCGGTCCACGACGAGTGGACGTCGGCCAGGGTGGTCGCGAAGGTGAAGCCCTCGGCCGCCTTGGCGACACCTCCGTGGGCGGCAGTCAGCTTGGCCATGGCTTGGCTCGTGCTTTGGCGTAGCTCCTCAGCGGCAGTGGATGCCGTACTTAGCCCTGGAGTTGACACCCTCAGGTCCGGTGCCCCGGTGGTGGCTTGCGCCGAGTCGAGTCGCATCCCCCGGTCCGGGCCGTAGAAGACGGCCCACTTGTCCTCCGCGTCCGCTGTACCGGACATCGTCCCCCCGAAAACCCTTGTGACGCACAACGGTTCACAAGGCTATAGAGGTACGGCGAGCGGCAGCATGGGTTCGGATACTCATATGTAGGAACTCGGTCGAGCGGGTTTGACGCCGGCAGCCCTGGGGAGCGGAGCGGCTCCGCCGGCGTAGGATCAACACCGCGACGGCCTTGAGGCGCGATGGGCGAAGAGGCGGGTGAGCCCGGTACCATCGCCGGCTGCCGGCACCGGACCGCTGACGGCAGGTAAGTCTGCCCGCTCGTCGAGGGGCATGAGGGCCCGCGTCAGTGAGAATGTTCGGCGCTCTCGCGCTCACCGACCGGTCAGTTGCACGGGGGCTGTCGGAGCGGGCAGGTAGGGCTGTCCCTCGGCATCGGTGGGCGTGCCATCGGGGTAGCTGGCGCATCCGGCGTACGCCTCGACGGCGAGCCGGTGGCCGGGGTAGAGGGTGACGTGGATCGCGTCGGCGCTCGGGGTCTTCAGCTCCAGTGAGAGCAACCGGGGAGGGGAGTCTTCGTAGGACGTGACCGTCCAGCCCTGGCGTGTCAGGGTCTGCCGCGCCTGATGGAGTGCACGGACTGCCTGCGGGTGCGTGACGCCGGTGAGCGCCCAGGTATCGCTGACGGTGAAGGTGTGAGGTTCCATGGGCGGTGTGTCGGTGAGCTGGTCGGTCCAGTGCGCGAGTCCCCGGCGCGGGCAGTCGTAGATGTGACCGGAGATGCCGCCGACCCACGTCCGGTCAAGCCCGGCTGCTGGCAGGCCGAGTGCGTCGCAGACGTTCTGTGTCTGGCGGTCGAGGCGTCGGGCGGTAGCGGAGGGTTGGCCCACCGGGTACGGAGTCCCCTGCCACAGATGCCACAGCGGCACCAGACCGGTGATGGCCAAGCCCGCCGCAGCCGACCGTACGATCAGCTTCCGGCGCACACCGGGCTCAAAGGAGCGTGTCATGGGCAGCATCGTGTGCCGATAGGGCGGGATCGTGCATGAGTAGGCGTACTCAGGGTGGACGTCGGCCCTGCGGCCGGCCTTGAAGATCGCCGCTGGTAGAAATTTGGCTGATCAACCAGTCAGCCTCAGGCCATGCAGGGCAGAGGCCGCAGCACTTCGGAGAAGCCAGTGGCAGGCGAGGCCAAGCCCAAGAAAGACCTGCCTCCCAAGGGACAGATCGGTTATGGAGTCCTGACTCTCGCGTCGGCTGTGGCGGCATGGGTCTACTTCACCCACGTCGAGCACACGGGCGGCGTCAGCGCCATGCCGGGTCTGGTCGCGCTCATCTACAAAGTCGTCGGCAAGGTCGCCATTGTGACCGCCCTGGGCCTGGTCGGCGTCGCCGGCCTCGCTATGGGCATCGTCAGGGTGAAGTCGGGCCGGAGCCAGCGGAGTTGACGCTGAAAAGCCCGGCACCCCTCTCGCTACGCGGGATGCAGCATCAGCCCGATACCGGCCACCATCATCGCGGCGGCGACCAGACGCGGGCGGCCGAACCGCTCCTTGAAGAAGACCGTGCCGATCAGTGCGCCCACGATGATCGACGACTCGCGCAACGCGCTGATGGGCGCCAGGTCGCCGCGGGTCTGGGCCCACAGCACCAGGCCGTAGGCGAAGACCGACAACGTGCCGCCGAGCAGCCCGCGCGCCGCGATCGGGCGTAGCCGGGCAAGCAGTTGACGGCGCCGGGTCAGCCAGGCGTAGGCCGGGATCGGAATGCCCTGGAGGAGCAGGAGCCAGGCGGTGTAGCCGATGGAGTTGCCGGAGGCGCGGACGCCGAGGCCGTCGATGACGGTGTACGTGGCGATGGCCAGCCCCGTTCCCAACGCCGCCGCCAGCGCCGCTCCACGGCCCCTGAGGCGGCCGCCGGAGGCGAGCGCGATGGCCGCAAGACCCGCCGAGGACACCAGCACCCCGGCCGTCCGCCATGCGTCAGGCCGCTCCCCGGCGAAGACGGCCGCCAGAATGGTCACCACCACTGGCGCCGTGCCACGCGCGATCGGGTACATCTGGCTGAAGTCGCCTAGCCGGAACGACGCCATCAGCAGCGTCATATAGGCGATGTGCACGGCCACGGAGGTCAGCAGGTACGGCCAGGCCGCTGCCGCGGGAACGGGCGCGAACGCGGCGAGCAGCGCCCCGCACAGCGTTCCGCCCGCTCCTACGAGCGTGAAGGCCAGCAACTGGTCCTTGATGCCGTGCGCGATCGCGTTCCAACTGGCGTGCGTCACCGCCGCGAGGAGCACGGCGGCGGCTATCAGCGGCGTCACGCGCCGCCCTTCCGTATGACGTTGTGCGGTGTCGGCATGGCCCGACGCTAGCGCCTCTCACCGTGCCGACACCAACGAGAAACGTCGTCCGGCGAACGTCACGAGCCCACCGGCAGCGTCCGCCACGGCGCAGCTCGGTGTGGGCGGCCGGCCCAGTCGCGATACGAGCGCCCGCCGACAGACGTCATCCGGCGAACGTCAGCTCGCGCCGAGCACCGCCGTGACGATCTTGCCCGCGAACTTGTAGCCCTCACCGCTGTTGGGGACGACCGCCGCCGAGGCGACGTCGTCGCGGTAGGCGAGGAACCAGCTGTTGGGCTTGGTCTGGCCGTCCACCTCGGCGGTGCCGGTCTTCGCCCCGACGTCGCCGGAGAGTCCGCTGATGGTCGGCGCGGCCGTGCCCTCCTGCGCGGTCAGCTTCATCATCGCCCGCAGCTGCTGGTCGGCGGTCGCGCTCAACTGGCGCGGCGCCTGGGCGATCTGCCGGTTGTCGACGGAGACCGGCACGATGACGGGCTGGTGGAACGAACCCGTCTTCGCCGTCGCCGCCACCGAGGCCATGTCCAGCGGGCTGACGACGACCCTGCCCTGGCCGATGTACGTCATGGCCTTCGAGGCGCCCGGCGTGGTCGGAACGCTGCCGTCGAAGCTCGGCACGCCGGTGTTCCACTGGAGCCCGAGGCCGTACACGTCGTGCGCCTCCTGCTCCACCGCGCCGTCCGGCAGGACGTTGGCCGTGGAGATGAAGGCCGTGTTGCAGGAGTTCTCGAAGTCCTGGGCCAGCGTGGCGTTCTTGATCTCCATCTTGTCCACGTTGTGGAACGACAGCCCGCCCAGGGAGATCGTCTTGGGGCAGTCCAGCGGCGTGCTCGGGTTGTACTTGCCCGCCTCCAGCAGCGTCGAGGCGGTGATCACCTTGAACGTCGAGCCGGGCGCGTAGTTGCCCTGGAAACCCTTGTTGAAGGTGCCCGCGGGGTTGTTGGCGACCGCCAGGACCTCGCCGGTGCTCGCCTTGACGGCGACCACGGCGGCGTCCGGTCCCTGCGTCTTGACCGCCTTCTCCGCCTCGGCCTGGAGGCTCGCGTCGATCGTCGTGGGCAGCGGCTTGCCCGCCTTGCCCTGCGACAGCTGCTTGAGGGTCGGGCCCGCGCTGCCGTCGGCCTTCCGGATCCGCAGCACTGTCGCCGGGGTGCCGTTCATCTTGGCGCCGTACCGGGTCTGCAGATCACGCAGTACGGCCGTCAGCGACGGGTACTCCGCGGCCGTGAGCGGCTTGCCGTTGCGGTCCACCGCGGTCAGCGGCGGCGCCCCCTCGGGCGCGGCCTCCAGCGTCTGGCCCGCCGTCAGCTTCGGGTAGATCACCGTCGGCGCCCACTTCACCACCGCCTTGCCGCTCGCCCCGCGCACCACGGTCAGCGCCGAGTCGTACCCGAACGACGAGTCGTGTCCGGCGTAGGACAGCTTGGCCTGCACCGCGAAGGGAACGGTGAAGCCGGTCGCGGGCTTGTCGGCCATGGTCAACGCGGTGGCGTGCAGACCACTCCGGAAGGTGGCCAGCTGCGTACTCGCGTGGCTGACGTCATCGGTCAGCCCGGCCGCCTTCGCGGTGTCCCCGGCGGCCCACGCGGCCAGGAAGTCGTGGGCGGTCGTGCGGACTTCCGCCGGGGAGGGCGGTGCGGTGTTCACCGGCTTGGGCGCCGCGTGGGCCGACGCGGCCGAACCGTCCGCTGTGCCGTGGAACACGTGGTAGGCGCCGTACGCCGCTCCGCCCACCACTACCGCGAGCACGCCGCTGACGACGGCTGCCTTCGCTCCTCGCTGCACTCTTCCCTCCCAAATCGACGCCTCCGCACCAACCCTCGAGGAGCGTGTGACGCGGATCGAACTCTATGGCACAGATGTGACCATCGGGTCAAGATTCCACAACCGCCCGCCATCGGTCCCGTGGGGGTTCCGGATCCGGCCGGATTCACCGGATCCGTCAGATCCAGGTGTCCAGCCACATCCTGTTCCGCCACGCGTCCATCGGGATCGGCATACCTGTATAGAGCGGATAGAAGTAGATGAAGTTCCACACGATCAGCAGCACCAGCGTGCCGGCCCCGACCGCGCCCCACATCCGCCGCCGCTCGCTCGCCCCGCGCGGCCCCAGCATCGCGCCGATCATCATCGCCACCGCCAGGCACAGGAACGGCACGAAGACGACCGCGTAGAACAGGAAGATGGTCCGCGCCTGGTAGTGGAACCACGGCAGATAGCCCGCCGCCACCCCGCACAGCACCGCCCCGGCCCGCCAGTCGCGGCGCAGCGCCCACCGGTAGAGCAGGTACAGCAGCGCGAAGCAGGCCGTCCACCACAGCAGCGGCGTGCCCAGCGCCAGTACCTCGCGCGCGCAACCGCCCTGCGCCGTACAGCCGTTCTGTCCGTACTTGGGCGACTCGTAGAAGTAGGAGACCGGGCGGCCGAGCACCAGCCAGCTCCACGGGTTGGACTGGTAGGTGTGCGGCTGCGTGAGGTGGACGTTGAAGTCGTACACCTGGTGCTGGTAGTGCCACAGGCTGCGGATGGGCGCCGGGATCCACGACCACGTACCGCCCCGGCCGTCCGCCCAGTGCCGGAAGTAGCCGTTGCCGGTGGCGAACCAGCCGCTCCAGGAGGCCAGATAGGTCGCGAAGGCGACCGGGACGAGCGACAGGAGCGCCGGGCCCGCGTCACGGCGCAGCACCGCCCGGTACGGGTGCCACGCTCCGGCCACCCGCCGGGCGCCGGCGTCCCACAGCACCGTCATGACGGTGAACGCGGCCAGATAGAACATCCCGTTCCACTTGGTCGCGCACGCCAGCCCCAGCAGCACCCCGGCCGCCAGCCGCCACGGCCGCAGTCCGAGCCGGGTGGCGTCGCCCGCGTGCGGATCGGGGCGCCCGTCCGCCGGCAGCGCCGCCGCCAGCCGGGCCCTGGTCCGGTCCCGGTCGATCAGCAGCGCCCCGAAGGCCGCCAGCACCCAGAACATCACGATCAGGTCGAGCAGCGAGGTGCGGCTCATCACGAAGTGCAGCCCGTCCACCGCCATCAGCCCGCCGGCCAGGCACCCCAGGGCGGTCGAGCGGAACAGCCGCCGGCCGATCCGGCACAGCATCAGCACCGACACCGTGCCCAGCAGCGCCACCATGAAGCGCCAGCCGAACGGATTGAGCCCGAACGCCCACTCGCCGAGCGCGATCACCCACTTGCCGATCGGCGGATGCACCACGTACGACGGGTCGGTGCCCAGCGGGATGCGCT
>CAYNNX010000381.1:0-3515 GCA_964398515.1 uncultured Streptantibioticus sp.
GAACACTTCCTCGCCGGGCTGCCGGTCCACCGGCAGCGGCTCCCCGGTGATCGACGCCTGATCCACCTCGGAGGCGCCCTCGACCACCCGCCCGTCGGCCGGGATCCGCTCCCCGGGGCGAATCAGCACCCGGTCACCGACGGTCAGCTCGGCCGCCGCGACCAGCCGCTCTCCGCCGGTGGTGTCCAGGAGGACAGCTTGTTCCGGGGCCAGGTCGGACAACCCGCGGACGGCGTCCTCGGTGCGGCGCGTGGCGAACGCCTCCAGCGCCCCGGAGGTCGCGAAGATCACGATCAGCAGCGCCCCGTCGAAGACCTGCCCGATCGCCGCCGCGCCGATCGCTGCCACGATCATCAGCAGGTCGACATCCAGGGTCTTCGCCCGCAGCGCCTGCAGCCCGGCCCAGGCCGGTTCCCAGCCGCCGACGGCGTAGCAGGCCAGGTACAGCGCCCAGTAGACCGGCGCGGAAGCCCCTACGAGTTCGGACAGGCCGCCAAGCAGGAACAACGCCAGCGCGCCGGCCGCCCAGCGGACCTCGGTCAGCGACCAGAACACCGAGCCCCGACGGCGGGCACCGCCGATAGGCGCAGAGGTCAGGATGCTCGGAACCGTGGTCGTCACTCGACCGACAGTACCTACGCATCTGCGAAGGTGCCTAAGGTATGGAGTAAACCGGCTATCCTGAGCACGTGCATCGCGGCATCGACGCATTCGACATGCCCGCGTCGGAGGACGTCCGGCGGGCGGCCGACGCCCTGCGCATGCTCGCTGACCCCACCCGGCTGAACATTCTGTGGGCGCTGATGCAGGGGGAGACCTCCGTCGCCTGCCTGGCCGAACTGGCGGGCACCAGCCCGACCGCGGTCAGCCAGCATCTGTCGAAATTGCGCCTGGCAGGGCTGGTCAGCAACCGCCGCGAGGGCACCTTCATCTACTACGCCTTGGCCGACTCTCACATCGGCGAACTGGTCCGCCAGGCCCTCTCCCACGCCGACCACAGCACCGGTCGGGCAGGACACGATTTCGCACCGGCCAGCCACAGCGCCGTCGTGGCGGGTCACAGCATCACCGACTGAGCCGCCGCGCGCGGTCGTTAGCGAGTCTAACGGGCCCTCAGTCCGCAAAAAGTCCGCAAGACGTTCGACTCCGGCCGTCATCACTCAACCCGGATCAACGGTGAATGCCCAGCTCAGAGGCGTGTTCCATCGATAGCCGTCAATGGCAAAACCGCAGGTACGGATACGACAACTACCGCTGACCGGCCGCGACGAGCAGGAAAACTGCTTGCCGCGGCATGGCCTCCCGGCGAGGCTCGCGGCATGTCGCCCGCCACCGTCGAGCCGCCGTTCGATCAGTTGCTGGCCACCGCGGAGACGGTGGCCCGAGCGCGGCCCGAGGTCGACCTGGAGATGGCGCGCGAGGTCTTCCTCGAGGCCGCGACCCTGCTCCACAACGGCCTCGCCTTCGACGGTCTCGACGAACACGACGCGAGCGCCGTCGTCGCCGGGCTCTGCACCGATCTCGTCGCTCGGGATCCCGGCGCCGCGATCCGCGCCCGTTCGGAGACGGCGTTGGCCGAGCCCGGAGACCTGCACGACCCGGAGGCTGCCTCCGCTGCCTACCTCGTCGCGGCACGGATCCTCCAGCTGTGAGCATCGGTCAGATCGCCGTCCACCCGCCGTCGACGCAGAGCACCTGGCCGGTGAGGTAGCTGGAGGCCTGCGAGGCGAGGAACAGCAGGGCCCCGTCCAGCTCCTCCGGCCCCGGGAGTCTCTGCAGCAGCGTGTTCCGCAGGATCGCCGCCCGCAGACCGGCATCGGCCAGGTGCCCGGTGAGCTCCGAGGGGAAGTAGCCGGGCGCCAGGGCGTTCACCCGGACGCCACGGGAACCCCATTGCGCGGCGAGGTGCCGGGTGAGGTTCACCAGCGCCCCCTTGGAGGCGTTGTAGGCGGCCATGGGTCCCCGCGACGCGACCACGCCGTACATCGACGACACGTTGATCACGGCCGCGTCACCCGTGCCCAGCAGCAGCGGCGCGGCGAGCCGGCACAGGTCCAGGACCGCGATCAGGTTGATCTCCAGGACCTCGGTCAGCGCAGCGAGCGTCTGCTCCTCGAGGGGGCCGCTGTCGCAGGTGCCCGCGTTGTTCACCAGGATGTCGATGCGCCCGTACCGGTCGGCGACCGCAGCGACCAACCGCCGCCGTTCCGCGGCGCTGGCGAGGTCGGCCGGGACGGCGCTGACGCCCTCGCCGCTGTCGGCGCACAGCTGCGCCAGTCGTTCCTCCCGACGAGCGGTGACGACGACGTCCGCCCCGGCCGCGTGCAGCACCCGGGCGAACCGGGCCCCCAGACCGGACGACGCTCCGGTGACGAGCGCGACGCGCCCGTCGACCCGGAACATCGCCTCGCCGGCCCGGGTGGGCTCGACCGCCATCAGGGCCGCACTTCGTACACGAGGTTGAACGGCGTCTCCGCGGCCCGGCGGCAGGTGCCGAACCCGGCCCGCTCGATCACGGCCCGGGTGGCCTGCTCCCCCGCCTGGTTGCCGAGGGCGTCCGGCGATCCTTGGGCGACCGCGTGGGGAACGCAGAGGAAGGTGGAGAAGTTGTAGTAGATCCGCCCCACCGGGTTGAGGTTGTCGCTCACCTCGTCGCCCGCGTACGGCTCCACGAGCAGCCACACGCCGTCGGGCGCGAGGGCCTCCCGGATGTGGCGTGCCGCGCCGACCGGGTCGCCCATGTCGTGCAGGCAGTCGAACGTGGTGACCAGGTCGTATCCGGTGCCGGGGAACTCCTGGGCGGACGCGACCGAGAACCGCAGCCGGTCCCCGAGGCCGGCGCCTGCGGACTCCTCGCGCGCCAGCCGGATCGACTCGTCGTGGTAGTCGAACCCGATCACGGTGGACGCCGGATAGGTGGCGGCGAGGATGCGGCTGGACGCGCCCAGCCCGCAGCCCACGTCGGCGACCTTCGCCCCTGCGGTCAGCCGCCCGGACAGCCCGGGGACGGCGGGGATCCAGCTGCTCACCAGGTTGGCCACGTACCCGGGGCGGAAGAACCGATCGCAGCCGGAGAAGACCTCCGGATCGTGCTCGTGCCAGCCCATCCCCCCGCCCGTGCGGAACGCCTCCTCGATGCCGGAGCGGTCCCGCAGGCAGGCGAGGGCAAGCTGGAAGGCACCGGGCAGCACGAGCCCGTCCGGGTCGGCGAACGACAGCGCCTGGGCCTCGCTCAGCCAGAAGGTGTCGTCGTCCGGCGAGTAGCAGACGTAGCCACCCGCGGCCTGTCCGCGCAGCCACTCGCGCACGTAGCGCTCGCCGACGCCGGCCCGTTCGGCCAGCTGCACGGAGGTGACCGGCCCGGATTCCGCGAGGGCCCGGTACAGGCCCAGCCGGTCGCCGATCACCACGTTCCCGGCGCTGATCGTGGCACCCAGGTCGGTCACGAATCGGCCGAGCAGTTCCTCCAGCGACGTCGTGTCCAGCGTCGTGCTCATCGCTTGCCTCCTCTGGTC
>CAYNNX010000381.1:3615-6777 GCA_964398515.1 uncultured Streptantibioticus sp.
CGGTTGCCCCGTCCTTGCCACGTCATTGGCGGAACGTTGGCGGCCACGGGACGCAGAAGACTTCCGTGATCACCGAGCCGGGCCGGTCAGCAGGCGGGCGTGGGCGGCCTGCAGTTGCGGGCTGGGCGGCACCCCGAGTTCGTCCCGCAGGAGGCGCCGCAGGTCTTCGTAGGCGGTCAGCGCCTCGGCCACGTTGCCGCAGGCGGCGAGCGCGGCCATGAGCATGGCGTGACCGCTCTCCCGCAGCGGGGCGAGGTGGACCAGTTCGCGTCCGGCCCGCACCGCGCTCGGCAGTTCCGTGCCGCCCACGTGCAGGCATGCCGTCGCGTAGCACTCCAGCGCGTCGACGTGGAGAACCGCGAGCCGGCGGCGCCAGTCCTCCGCCCAGGGCAGTTCGACGTCGGGCAGCAGCGGGCGCCGCGTGACCAGGAGAGCGGCCAGCGACGTGGGCCAGGCTCGGGGCCAGTCCCCCAGTGCCAGCGCCGACTGCGCCTCGTGCAGCGCGGCCGCGGCGTGCTCGACGTCCACCCGGGAGTCGGGCGGGAGGATCAGGCTGACGTCGCCGCGGCCGGACAGGTGCTGCGGACCCAGCACTGCGCGGATCTTCGAGAGCAGCACGCTCACCGCCGTCCCGGCGTTCGGCGGCGCCTCGGCCGGCCACAGGGCGTCGACCAGCTCGTCCCGCGACGCGGGGATCGGCCGCCGGAGGACCAGGTAGGCGGCCAGCAGCCGGCCCTGGCGGCCGGGCAGGTCGCCCTCGACGGGCCGGCCGTCCCATTCCAGGACGAAGCGGCCGCACAGCTGCACCCGCGCGCACCGGGCCACGGCGGCACCTTGCCACCGGGGGGTGCGTGGCGCTACACCCCGGTGTGCGGACGCGCTCCGCCGCGCGCCCCCACCGGACAGGAGCACGGCTATGGCACGCCAGGTCACCTGTGAATGCGGCTACATCGCCCGCGGCGGCAGCGAGGAGGAGGTGGTCGAACTCATCCAGCAGCACCTGCGGACAGACCACCCCCAGATGCTGTCGACGGTCAGCCGGGAGGACATCCGCGGCTGGGTGGAGATCGTTCCCGGCTGACCCACGGGCGGCGGCCCGGCCGTCGCCCGGTTCACGTCACGTCACCACGCTCGTCGGAACCTCGATCGGCATTGCTGGATCGTTGCCCCAGTCGGCCCAGGACCCGTCGTAGATCCGGACCTGGGCGAAGCCGGCGAGCTCGAGCGCCCACGCCGTGTGGGCCGCCCGCACGCCGCCCTGGCAGTAGACCGCGATCTCCCCGTCGGGGTGTACCTGACCCTCCGCCGCTCGGCTGCGGATGTCGCGCGCCGGCCGCAGGCGCCCCGCGGCGTCGAGGTTGCCATCCCACGAGAGCAGGACGGCGCCCGGGATGTGGCCCTCGCGCGCGGCGCGGCGGGTGCGGCCGTCGTACTCCTCCCGTGACCGCACGTCGACGACGGTCAGGCGCGGGTCGGTCAGCCGCGCGAGGATCTCCTCCTTGCCGATGCCCGGCGGTCGGGCGGGGTCGCCGGCGTGGAACCGCCGCGGCGTCGGGGCCACCGGGCCCTGCTCCAGGGGCCGGCCCTCGGCGATCCAGGCCTCGATGCCACCGTCCATCAGCGCCACCTCCCGATGCCCGAACTCGGTCAGCACGTGCCACATCCGGGAGGCGTAGAGGTTGCCCTGATCGGCATAGCAGACCACCCGCGTCGCGGACGAGATGCCCAGTCGACCGAGGGCCGGCTCGGCTTTCTCGACGCTGGGCAGGAACGTGGTCACGGTCGTGTCGGCAGCCGAGAGGTCGTCGAGCCAGAAGACGTGGACGGCGCCCGGGATGTGCCCTTCCTCATGGCGACGCCGGGACTGGTCCCGGTCGCCGGCGAACCGGCAGTCGCAGATCAGCACGTCGGAGTCGTTCAGGTGCGCCGCGACCCAGGCGGTGTCCACCAGCCACGGGTTGATCGTCATGGTGTCCTCCTTCTCCGCCCCGCCGCCAGCCGGGGTGCGTGGCGGCGTACCGGACGCGAATCAGGATCGGTGCGGCCGTTGGAGCGGCCTCGATGCACGATTGGTGCGCGATTGACGCCACATTGGCGATGTGCGCGGAGCACGTGGGACGCCGACCGGGCGGCAGGTCGGTCCGCACGGCGTCCGCGCGAGTGCCAGTCGCGGCGGTCATCCGGCCGCCCGCTGCGGCCGGCCCTGCCCTTCAGAGCAACCGATCCGTCCAGAGCAGGGTGAGGACGACGCCGATCAGCGCGAGCACGACCCCCGCGCCCACGAACCAGGGCGCGATGTCCCCCGGTCGGCGGGTGTAGCCGATCTGGGCGCCGAGGTCGCGGTAGGCCTGGCGGAGCTGGCCGGCGCTGGCCGCCGCGGCGTAGGTGCCGCCGGTGTCGGCCGCGATCTCCTGCAGGGTCGCGTGGTCGACCGGCACCGCCACGGTCTCCCCGTCCAGGGTCAGCGTGCCGGAGTCCGTGCCGAAGGCGATGGTGGAGACGGGCACGTGGGCCGCCTTCGCGGCGGCGATGGCCTCGTCGGCACTGCGGCCGACGGTGTTGTACCCGTCGGAGAGCAGCACGATCCGCGCCGGCGGCGGTGCGCTCGTCCTGCCGAGGGTGGACTCGAAGTTCTGGATGTCGGTGAGGCAGGTGAAGATCGCCTCCCCGATGGCGGTGGACTCGGCCAGCTGGAGATTGCCGATCGCGGTGCGCACCTGCGCGTGATCGGTGGTCGGGGTCGCCAGGGTGTCCGCAGTGCCGGAGAACGAGACCAGCCCGAGGTTGATCGGCGCTGGCAGGAGGTCGACGAACTGCGTGGCGGCCGACTGCAACGCCCGGAAGCGCGTCGGGGTGATGTCGGTGGCCTGCATCGAGAGCGACACGTCCAGGGCGAGCATCACCGTGGCCCGGTCGCGCGGAACCTCCACCGTCGCGCTGGGTCCCGCCAGCGAGAACACGAGGGTGGCGAGGGCCAGGGCGACGAACCCGGAGCTCAGGTGCCGCCGCCAGGACCGTCGCGCGACCAGCGAGCCGAGCAGCGGGGTGTTGGTGAACCGCACGGCGTGGGCCCGACGGCGCCGCTGCAACCACACGTACAGCCCGACCAGGCCGGCGACCGCCAGCATCGCGAACAGCCAGACCGGGGTCTGCAGGGTCACG
>CAYNNX010000382.1:0-6736 GCA_964398515.1 uncultured Streptantibioticus sp.
GGTTCGCCCGCCGCGTCCAGCAGCACGGGGTAGATGGTGGTGAACCAGCCCACCGTGCGGGAGAGGTCGATGTCGTCCTGGTGGGCGTTGCGGCCGTGTCCCTCGATGTCCACCACGACCCGTTCCCGGCCGGTCCAGGCGGTAAGGGTCTGCCCCAGGGCGGTGAGCAGGAGTTCCTGGGCCGAGGCCTGGGCTGCGGAGTCGGCTGAGCGGAGGAGTTGGTGTGTGGTGTGGGTGTCGAGGTCGAGGGTGATGGTTTGGGCGGTGTGGTAGGTGTTGGGTGTTGCGGGGTGGTGGGGGTGGTCGTGGGGGATGGGTGTGTTGGCGGTGAGGGTGTTGGTCCAGTGGGGGAGTTGGGTGGTGAGTTGGGGGTGGTGGGCGTGGGTGGTGAGGTGGTGGGCCCAGGTTTGGAAGGGGGTGGTTTTGGGGGGGAGTTTGACGGGTTGGTGGTGGGTGGCTTGGTGGTAGGCGGTGGTGAGGTCTTCGAGGAGGATGCGCCAGGAGACGCCGTCGGTGGCGAGGTGGTGGGCGACGAGGAGGAGCCGTTCGTCGTGGGGGTTGAGGGTGATGTGGATGGCTTTGAGGAGGGGGCCGGTGGTGAGGTTGATGGTGGTTTGGGTGGTGGTGGTGAGGTGGTGGAGGGCTGTTTGTTGTTGGTGGGTTGGGAGGTTGGTGAGGTCGGTGGTGGTGAGGTGGGTGTGGGGGAGGGTGTCGGTTCCGGTGTTGTGGAGGGTGGGAGTGTGGGGGTTGGGGTGGGTGAGGGTGAGGCGTAGGGCGTCGTGGTGGGTGATGAGGGCGTGGAGTGCGGTGTTGAGGGCGGTGGGGTTGAGTGGTTGGTGGGGGTGGAGGAGGAGGGATTGGTTGTAGTGGTGGGGTGCGGGGAGGTTCTGGTCGAGGAACCAGTGGTGGATCGGGGTGAGCGGGACGGGACCCGTCACCACACCCTCGGCGGAGGCCCGGCCCGTGCCGCCGTCCACGCTCCCGGCGGGCTCCACCGCCGCCGCCAGCTCCGCGATGGTGGGGTTCTCGAAGAGCACCTTGGGCGTCAGCGCGAATCCTGCCTGGGCGGCGCGGGAGACCACCTGGATGCTGAGGATGGAGTCGCCGCCCAGGGCGAAGAAGTTGTCGTCGCGGCCTACGCGTTCCATGCCGAGGACCTGGGCCCAGATGGCTGCCAGGGTCTCCTCGGCGGGCGTCCGCGGCGGTGTGTAGGCGGATCCCTCCCCGGTGTTCGCGGCGTCCGGTGCGGGAAGCGCGTGGCGGTCCACTTTGCCGTTGGGCGTGAGGGGGAGGTGGTCGAGGTCGACGAAGACCGCCGGGACCATGTAGTCGGGCAGGTGGTCACCACAGTGGTCGCGCAATTCACCTACCGCCAGGCCTGGTTGAGTCACCGTGTAGGCGACGAGGCGGGTGGTGCCGGCGGTGTCCTGGCGGGCGACGACCACGGCCTCGCGGACGCCGGGGTGCCGGCGGAGGGTGTTTTCGATCTCACCGGGTTCGATGCGGAAGCCGCGCACCTTCACCTGGTCGTCGGAGCGGCCGATGAACACCGCGGTGCCGTCCGCCAAGCGGCGTGCCCGGTCGCCGGTGCGGTACATCCGCGCCCCCGGCGTGGCGCTGAACGGGTCCGGCACGAAGCGCTCGGCGGTCAGACCGGGGCGCCCAGGATAACCGCGGGCCACACCGGCTCCACCGACGTGGATCTCACCGGGCACCCAGGCCGGTACCGGCTCGCCCTGCTCGTCGAGCACATAGACCCGCGCGTGCGCCAGGGGACGTCCCAACGGAACCGTGTCCGACAGAGCGGCGGCCGCCGGGTGCACGGTGTGGGTCAGTACACCGACCGTCGTCTCCGTCGGCCCGTAGTGGTTCACCACGCGGCAGCCCGGCGCCAGCGTGTGTACACGCCGCACCAGCTCCGGGTCCGCGGCCTCGCCCCCCAGTACCAGCCGGTCCGCCGGCAGCAGCTCTTCCGGCCGTGAGGCGGTGAGCAGCGCCCGCAGATGGGACGGCACGATCTTCAGGCAGTTGACGGTGTGCCGCTGGAAGTAGTCCGCCAGGGCCTTGGGGTCGTTCGCCTGCTCCTGAGAGAGAACGTGGAGCACACCACCCGTGCACAGGGCCGGATAGACGGTCGTGTGACCGAGGTCGGCGGCGAACGTCGAGACCGTGGCGTAGCCCGCTCCCGGGGGCAGGTCGAGCACCTGCGTGATGCTCCGCAGGTAGCTGTGGAGATTGGCGTGGGTGACGGCGACACCCTTGGGCCGGCCTGTGGAACCCGAGGTGAACATCAGATAGGCGAGGTGTCCCGGTCCGGCGCCACCGGCGGGATTCTCGAGCGACTCGTCCGCCGCTTCGGGCGAGCACACCTCGAGCACAGTCGTGTCCGGAGCCAGACGGTCCCGCAGGTGTGCATGGGCCACCACGACGGGCACCCGCGCGTGCGCCAGCATGTAGGTGAGGCGCTCGGCCGGAAGGGCGGGATCAAGAGGCAGGTAGGCGCCTCCGGCCTTCATGATGCCCAGCAGGCCGACTACCAGATCCACGGAGCGCTCGGCCAGGAGCCCGACCGGGGTGTCGGGCCTGACGCCCGATGCGAGCAGACGGTGCGCGAGCCGGTTGGCCCGCTCGTTCAACGCACGGTAGGTCAGCTCCTCGCCCTCGGCCACCACCGCGGTTGCGTCGGGGAAGCGCGCGGCCTGGTCCTCGAAGACCGTGTGGATGCAGCGCGCCGCCTCGGGCTCGTCGCTGACCGCCGCCCCCCTGCCCCGGCTCGCGGCCAGGGCACGTCGGCGTCCGGCCGGACTCGTGAGCGGCAGCGCCGCCAGCGGGGTCTGGGGGCTGCGTGCCGCGGCCGCGAGCAGGCAGGCATACATCTCCCCCAAGCGCCCCGCGTCCTCCTTCGACATGCGCGAGGTGTCGAAGTGGAGGACGAGCCGCAGGGTTCCACCCGACTCGGCACCGGCAAGCCGCAGCGAGAAAGGCTCACTGTACGCATCGGCACACACCACAGCCCAGGCGTCGTCCGGACCGCCCTGCCGGTGATTCGTCCACGTGAAGGCCACGCTGGCGACAGGTGTGCTTCCGGCAGCGGCCGTGTCGTAGAACTCCTGCTGCCGCAGCTCATCCTCGGTCCGCTTTGCCACGTCCTCGAGTGCCACGCGGAACGTCTCGTTGCCGGCCAACCGGGCGACGTGGGGGAGGGGTTGCGCGAACACGCCGATGGCCTGTCGCATCTCCTCGTGACGCCGGTTCTCGCCGGTCAGCGCCATGACCACAGCACCACCGGTGATGCGCCAGAACACCGCCTGCCATGCCGTCAGCAGGGCGGCGGACAGCGGCAGGTCCTGCGCATCGGCCAGTGCCCTCGCTTTGGCGACGACGTCGGGATCGAGAGCGAGCGGCAGGGACGCAGGTTCGAAGGGCAGGTCCTGCGCCCCGCCGCGCTCACATGGCAAAGGCCCGGCGGCCGGCAGTCCGGCCGCACGTTCCCCCCAGAATGCCCGGCCGGCGGCGGTCTCGTCCGCCGTGAGCAGATCGTTCTGCCATTCGGCGACATCGGCGTACTGGAGCACGTCGTCATCCGCCGGTTCGGCGGACGGATCCGCGTCGTAGACCGCGCGGACCTCGCTCAGCAGGTGGTGCAGTGCCGCTGTGTCGGCCGACACCGCAGGCAGGGTCAGCAGCAGCCGTGAACGGTCGCCTGGCAGCAGTACCAGGTCGGCGCGGAGCAGCGGGCCTTGCTCCAGATCGAACGGCGTCGCCGCCCGTTCGGCCCGCAACATCTCCCACGCCGACGGCCACTCGGCTTCCGGTCGACCCCGGAGATCGTGGTGAGCGCAGGACAGCAGAGCCTCGTCACCGATCACCTGGAGCGGGATGTCCACCCCGGGCAGACGGCGCAATACCGTGCGTAATACCTCGTGCCGCCGGCTGATGCGGTCCAGGGCGTCCCACAGACGCGGCGCGTGTGGTGTGCCCGGGATCTCGGCGGCTCCTTGGGCGTAGTAGAGGTCGCGCGGACGGGCCTGCTGGAGCAGCCATACGCGCTTCTGCTGCGGCGAAAGACGGTATCCCTCCATCAGTTCGTCACACGCTCGCGCTGTCGAAGGGCTGGGCCATGCCCACCACGAGTCTGCGTGGCCCGGCGAAGGGGCGGCGACCGTGTGCCACCAGCATGTTCTCCAGCACCGTGATGTCACCGTCCTGCCAGGGGAAGACGATGCTCTCCTGCCGGTAGACCTCCCGGATGCTCTCCAAGGCGGCCGTGTCGATGGGCGAGCCGTCGCCGTAGTAGACGTTGCGGGGGAGGTCCTCCTCGCCGAACGTGTTCAGCAGGGTCTCGCGCACGTCATCAGCCAGGTTGGAGATGTGGAACAGGTGGGCCTGGTTGAACCAGACCTTCTCACCTGTGGACGGATGGGTGGCCGCCGCCTGGCACACCTGGCGCGTGCGCAGGCCGTCGCCGTCCTTCCACTCGAACTCGATCCCCGACTCGCGGCAGAACGACTCGACCTCGGCCCGGTCCGTCGTCTGGAACACGTCCTGCCAGGGCACGTCGACGCCCTGGCCGTAATTGCGTACGTACATCACGTTCTTGCGCACGAACTCGTCGCGGACGTCGGACGGAATGCGCTCGTAGACGCGGCGGCTGTCGGCCAGCGGCGTCTCGCCGCCTTCTGGCGCGGTGGTGATGGAATAGAAGCCGAGCTTCATAGGCCATTGACGGGCGTACGCCATCTCGTTGTGCAGCGGAATCTCCTGGTCCGCGGGGTACTCCGTGGACGTGTAGATGTTGCCCGCCACCTGGCTGCGCGGCGTGGAGCCGTACGAGTACTGGAGCAGATCGCCCCCGATGAGGTGGATGATCTGCTCGAATTCGGCGATCTCCTTGAGAGTGAATCCCCGGAAGAGCACCGCCGCGTGCGACAGCAGCCTGTCCCGGATCACCTCGCGATTGCCGTCGACCCAGGCCAGCAGGTTGACGCCCTCCATGGTGGGGCGTATCAGGAGTGGTGTGGGCCGATCGGGCAGCAGGGGTGCCATCGAGACCAGCTCCTGCGGTGAAAGACTGACGGCCGCCCGCCGCCGTGCGCCGAATTTGGCCGGTCCTTTTTCCTGGGTGCTCATGAGAACGTCCTTGGATCTCGCCGGGAATCAAATGCCCTTGGCTGGCCGAAGTGGAGTTTTTTGTCGATTTCTCGGTCAACCTTCAACGCTTCTGTCTTGCGGGTTCGCCGACCCGTGGCGAATCGCGCTTCTCCGCGTGCGCCTGAGCGCCTTGGCGCTGTACGCCTCCACGGCGGCCGATTCCCGGGCCCGTTGCTGTTCGTCGTCGTCTGCCAGGCGCTGGGCGAGGTCTTCCAGCCGGACACCGGGTTCGGTTACGACCGCCTCCAGCACCCGCGTCACATGCCGGGTCAGCCGTGCGATGCCCGCGTCCGTGAACAGATCGGTCTTGTACTCGCACACAAGGCTGAGTTCCGAGGCCGTGCGCCGGAATTCCAGGCGGAGGTCGTAGCGGGCGAGGCGCGGCGGCGTACTGACCGGCTCCACCCCCAGATCGTCGAACGTGTCCGCCACCGGCGGCTCGTCCTGTACGACGAACCACACCTGGAACAGGGGCAGATGGCCTGCGTTCCGCTCCGGCCGAACTGCCTGTACGACCTGCTCGAACGGCACCTCCGAGTGGGCGAACGCGTCCAGGCACACCTCCCGCGCCCGCCCCAGCAGTTCGTCGAAGGACGGGGAACCGGCCGTGTCGAGGCGCAACACCAGGGTGTTGGCCAGGTACCCGATCAGCTCCTCGAGATCCGGACGGGTGCGGTTGGCGATGGGGGTTCCCATCACCACCTCGTGCAACTCACGCGTCTGCCCCAGGACCACCGCGCCGGCCGCGAACAGCGCCATGAAGGGCGTGACGTTGGCGCGCTCCGCCAGCCCCGACAGACCGGCGGCCACCGCATTCGGCATCCGCACCTCACGGATGGCGCTGGCATGGGTCTGCACCACGGGCCGCGGCCGGTCCGTCGGCAGCGTGGCGTCGGCCACGGGAGCCAGCTGCTCGGTCCAGTAGTCGAGTTCACGAGCCGCCTGGTCGCCGCTGAGCCACTTCCGTTGCCACACGGCGTAGTCGGCGTACTGCACGGGCAGCGTCGGCCGCTCCAGTGACTCGCCCTTGGTGACCGCGTCATATCCCGAACCCAGCTCGGACAGGAACAACCAGAGCGAATGCCCGTCGGCGATCATGTGGTGCAGGCTTATGGCCAGAAGGTGTTCGGTGGCGCTCAGTCGCAGCAGCGCTGTCCGCCACAGAGGACCGGCCTCCAGAGCGAAGGGCGTCTCGGCAACCGCCCGCAGCAGCCGATCGGCCGCCGCCTTACGCTCGTCGGCGGGAACGCTGCTCAGATCGACGACGGGCAACTCCACATCCACCCGGGGCAGAACCAGCTGGTGCGCTCCCTGCTCGGCGGAGACCAGATGGGTGCGCAGGCTCTCGTGCCGGTCCACGACCCTCTGCAGACTGCTGCGCAACGCCGCGACGTCGAGCCGGTTGGTCAACCGGAACGCGCCGGCGATGTGGTAAAGCGGTGTGCCCGGCTGCCACTGTTCCAGGAACCAGAGCCGCTGCTGGGCGAAGGAGAGCGGGAGCTCGTCGGGGCGCGGCTGGGGAACGAGAGTCTCTGTCGTGGTGTCGCTTTGCAGTGTGTCGATCTGGGGGGCGAGTTCGGCGATG
>CAYNNX010000383.1:0-6728 GCA_964398515.1 uncultured Streptantibioticus sp.
GATCGCGGTCATGAACGGCGCACGGTGGCGCAGCCCTGCGACCGCGCCCTGCGTGCGCCCGGTGCCACGCGCGCACCCCCGCCCGCTGGTGGCACCGGGCATCCCTTCGTTCCACCCGCTGGCGGTGCACGGACGCTGCCGCGCGGTCGCTGCGGCGGAGGTGGTGGTGTGCATGGCGCTCATCTCTTCCCCCGGGGGTGGAACCGTCTGTCACGGTTTTCGCGTGGTCGTCCACAGCGGGGAATCCCGCGGTGTGAGCACCAGCCTGGCGGACCAGTTTCATCGGCCTGTCCGGCGAGTGTCACAGGCGCGTCACAGGCGCTCCGCCGCTCCCTGGCGCCCTGCCTCCCGCGGTACGCCACAATTGCCTGCGTGCCCTTCCTGTTGCTTATCGAGGACGACGACGCCATCCGTACTGGCCTCGAACTGGCCCTGACCCGGCAAGGCCACCGCGTGGTGGCCGCGGCGACCGGCGAGGACGGTCTGGAGCGGCTGCGCGAGCAGCGTCCCGACCTGATCGTGCTGGACGTGATGCTGCCGGGGATCGACGGCTTCGAGGTGTGCCGCCGGATCCGCCGCACCGACCAGTTGCCGATCATCCTGCTGACCGCGCGCAGCGACGACATCGACGTGGTAGTCGGCCTGGAGTCGGGGGCGGACGACTACGTGGTCAAGCCGATCCAGCCGCGCGTGCTGGACGCCAGGATCCGGGCCGTGCTGCGGCGCGGCGAGCGGGACAGCACGGACGCGGTGGCCTTCGGCTCGATCGTGATCGACCGCTCGGCGATGACGGTCACCAAGGACGGCAAGGACCTGCAGCTCACCCCGACCGAGCTGCGCCTGCTGCTGGAGCTGAGCCGGCGCCCGGGGCAGGCGCTCTCCCGGCAGCAGCTGCTGCGGCTGGTGTGGGAGCACGACTACCTCGGCGACTCGCGCCTGGTCGACGCGTGCGTGCAGCGGCTGCGCGCCAAGGTGGAGGACGTGCCGTCGTCGCCGAAGCTGATCCGCACCGTGCGCGGGGTCGGCTACCGGCTGGATCCGCCGCAGTGATGCCGGCGCTGCGCTCCCGGTTGCGGTTCGGCAGCCTGCGGCTGCGCCTGGTGGCGGTGTTCGCGGCGGTCGCGCTGACGGCCGCGGTCTCCGCGTCGGGCATCGCGTACTGGCTCAACCGGGACGCGGTGCTCACCCGTGCGCAGAACGCGGCGCTGGACGACTTCCGGGCGTCGATGACGCGCAACGTCGGCTCGCTGCCGGTCGATCCGCCCTGCGACGAGTTGCAGGAGGCGGCGAACCGCATGGCGGGCGGCACGCAGATGTACGAGGTGCTGCTGATCTCCGTGGACGCCGACGGCAACCAGTGCGCGGCCACCTCGAACCGGGACGCCTTCACGCTCGACCGGGTACCCGTCGCGCTGCAGAAGGCGGTCGACAAGCCGCGACCGCTGAAGGACGGCAACCACACGCCGTTCCACCTGTACTGGCAGCGCACCGCGGTCGGCGGCCACCCGTACCTGGTCGGCGGCGCGCGGATGATCGGCAACGGGCCGACCGGCTACATGTACAAGTCGCTGGACGCCGAACGCTCCGACCTCGACTCGCTGGCCTGGTCGCTGGGGATCGCGACCGCGCTCGCGCTGATCGGTGCGGCGCTGCTGGCGCAGGCGGCGGCCTCCACCGTGCTGCGGCCGGTGCAGCGGCTCGGTGACGCGGCACGCAGGCTCGGCGAAGGGCGCCTCGACACCCGGCTGCGGGTCTCCGGCACCGACGAACTGGCCGAGCTGTCGCACACGTTCAACAACGCGGCCGAGGCGTTGCAGCGCCGCGTCGAGGAGTTGAGCGCGCGGGAGGAGTCGTCCCGGCGGTTCGTCGCCGACATGTCGCACGAGCTGCGGACGCCGCTGACCGCGATCACCGCGGTGACCGAGGTGCTGGAGGATGAGGCGGACGCGCTCGACCCGATGATCGCGCCCGCCGTACGGCTGGTGGTCACCGAGACCCGGCGGCTCGGCGATCTGGTGGAGAACCTGATGGAGGTGACCCGCTTCGACGCCGGCACCGCCAAGCTGCGGGTCGACGAGGTGGACGTGGCGGACATGGTGACCGCCTGCATGGACGCCCGCGCCTGGCTGGACTCGGTGGAGCTCCGGGCGCCGCGCGGCATCCTGGTCCGCCTCGATCCCCGGCGACTGGACGTGATCATGGCGAATCTGATCGGCAACGCCCTCAAGCACGGCGGCGCTCCGGTGCGGGTCACGGTACGCAAGGAGCCTTCGGGCACCGCAGCGCCGGACACCGGAGCTCCGGGCACGGGGGCTCCGGACACGGCGGTTTCCGGCGCCGGGGCTTCGGGCGCCGGCGAGGAACTGGTCATCGAGGTCGCCGACAACGGTCCCGGCATCCCCGAGGACGTACTCCCGCACGTCTTCGACCGGTTCTACAAGGCCGACGCGTCACGCGCCCGCTCCGAGGGCAGCGGTCTGGGTCTGTCGATCGCGATGGAGAACGCCCACATCCACGGTGGAACGATCACCGCCGCCAACCGCCCGGAAGGCGGCGCCGTGTTCACCCTGCGCCTGCCGATGACGCGCGCGGAGTCCCACGAGCCCGAGCCCGAGGAGCAGCACAGGTGAGGCGGCCCGATGTGAAGCGCTGGACCGCGGCGGCCGCCGGGGTGCTGCTGGCCGCGGGCACGGCCGGGTGCGGCATCCGGGCCACCTCGGTCCCGGTGGACGCCGGGGCCGCGCCCTCGCGGGTGTCGTGCGCGGTGCCTCAGGCGGCGCCTGCCACGCGCAGCCCCGGCACGCTGACGGCCGACGTCTACCTGGTGTGCAGCCAGCGGGTCTCGCCGGTGCGGCGCACGGTACGCGACCTGGGCGGCGACCGGTTGGGCACGGCCCGGATCCTGCTCGCCGAGTTGCAGCGCAAGCCGGAGCAGGCCGAGGAGAAGGGCGGCTTCGCCTCCGAGGTCCCCGGGGGCCTCACGGTGGGCGGCCCGGCCCCCGGCGATCCGCCGGAGTCGCTGCGGCTGAGCCAGGAGCCGGAGGACCTTCCCTCGTACGCCGTCGGGCAGCTGGTGTGCACCTTCGCCGGGACGGCGGCCGGGGCCGCGGACCGGTCGGTGGTGCTCGGCGGCCCCGACCCCGGCACCCCGGCCCGCCGCTATCGCTGCGACGACGCGCTGCGCACCCGGCCGGACGCGGGCTCGACCGCCGGGAGCACGCCCTCGTAGGCCGTACGGGTGGCACCGGGAACCGGTCAGGGCCCGCGGACGTCCTTTTCGTCGTGCAGCCGCAACGGACGATTCCCTGGGCGCGCCCGTTGGGCACCGCGCTCACCGCCCTGCATCTGCTCGCCGTGTGCTGGCTGACGTCACGCCCTCTGTCGGCCGCGTGGATCGCGGCCGGCAACTTCACCCCGCTGCACACCATCCGAGCGGATCTCGCCATGGGACCGGTGGAGGCGGTACGGCACCTGGTCGGCGGCATGGCGCTGCTCGCCCCGCTCGGGGTGCTGCTGCCGCTGGCTGGCGGGCGGGTGGACGTGCCCGGCGCGGTCTCCTTCGCCCGTACCGTCTTCGCCGGGCTGATGCTGGCGTTCGGCGCCGAGGTGGTGCGCAACGCGACCGGCAGCCAGATCTTCGACGTGGACGCGGTGCTGCTGCACACCGCCGGTGTGGCCCTGGCCCATCTGCTGGTGGTGCCCGCCGCGCGGTCGGCACTGCGGCGGCGCGGATACGGCAGGCGGCGGCCCGCTCAGGGGCCGGCCCGGACGATGTCCGGGGTCGGGGTCGCCCCTTAGGACCGCAGGCCGCCTGCGCCGCCGGCGCGACCGGCCAGGTGGCGGACGCACGAACGGGCCGGACCCCGGGGGGAGGGGGACCGGCCCGTTCGCGGGCAGGGGGCGGGAACCGGGTCAGTGCCCGATGCCGCCGGCGAGCTGGCCGAGCGGGAGGGCGTTGGTGGGCAGGCCACCGAGGAGCGAGGTGGGGTCGAGGGGACCGGTGTGCGTACCGCGCACCACGTTCTTGACCGCCTCGGTGCCCTCGCCCGCACCCGGCACGCTGTGCGAGAGCTTGTCCACCGGCAGGATCGTGCCTGCCTTGTCGAGCAGGGAGCCCGGGTCGGCGGCCGGGATCGGCAGCCCCGCGGGGGCGGCGGCCGGCTCGGCGATCGCGGAGCCGGCCGAGAGGGCGGCGAAGGCCACGCCGAGCGCGGCGGCACCGATGGTCTTGATGGTTCCCGTCTTCATTGAAATTACATCCTCAGGGGGTGGCTTGTGTCGGCCCCGCGATGGCGCACAGGCCGTTACCGCGGAATTCCAGAATCTGGCAGCCCGCCCTTCCCGCAGGTTCCGGCAAGAATTCTCCGGAGGCTCCACGGAAAAGGCGAAGGCGATCGCGAAAGGTTATCGCGTGATCACCGTCCGCAGACGCTAGCCATGGCGCGGCATCGAGGCAAACAGGCGGGTGCGACCGCGTGCCCCGCGTCTCCGCGGGCCACGGGCCGCGCCCGCCCCTTGCCGTCACGGCCCCCCGTTATGCCTGTCCGGCGGCGGAACCGCTGGCCACACCGGTGCCGGTGGCCGTCTGCCGGAAGAGCCACTCGGCCTTCAGCTCCGCGTATCCCGGCTTGATGACGTCATTGATCATCGCCAGACGTTCATCGAAAGGAATGAACGCGGACTTCATCGCATTGACGGTAAACCACTGAAGGTCGTCCAGCGTCCAGCCGAACGTCTCGACCAGGTGCCCGAATTCACGGCTCATGCTGGTGCCGCTCATGAGCCGATTATCGGTGTTGACGGTCACCCGGAAATGCAGCCGGCGCAGCAGTCCGATGGGGTGCTCGGCGTAGGAGGCGGCGGCCCCGGTCTGCAGGTTGGAGGTCGGGCACAGCTCCAGCGGGATGCGCTTGTCCCGCACATAGGAGGCCAGGCGGCCGAGCTTGACCGTGCCGTCATCGGCGACGTGGATGTCGTCGATCAGCCGGACGCCGTGGCCGAGCCGGTCGGCGCCGCACCACTGGAGCGCCTGCCAGATCGACGGCAGCCCGAAGGCCTCGCCCGCGTGGATGGTGAAGTGGTTGTTCTCCCGCTTGAGGTACTCGAAGGCGTCGAGGTGGCGGGTGGGCGGGAAGCCCGCCTCGGCACCCGCGATGTCGAAGCCGACGACGCCCAGGTCCCGGTAGCGGTTGGCGAGCTCGGCGATCTCCAGCGATCGGGCCGCGTGGCGCATCGCGGTGAGCAGCGCGCCGACCCGGATGCGGTGGCCGTTCGCGAGCGCGCGCCGCTCGCCCTCCCGGAAGCCGTCGTTGACGGCCTCGACGACCTGCTCCAGGGTGAGCCCGGCCTCCAGGTGCTGCTCGGGGGCGTAGCGGACCTCGGCGTAGACCACGCCGTCGGCCGCGAGGTCCTCCGCACACTCGGCGGCGACGCGGAAGAGCGCCTCACGGGTCTGCATGACCGCGCAGGTGTGGGCGAAGGTCTCCAGGTAGCGCGGGAGCGAACCGGAGTCGGCCGCCTCGCGGAACCAGACGCCGAGCGCCTCCGGGTCGGTCGTGGGGAGGTTCTCGTAGCCGCACTCCCGGGCGAGCTCGACGATGGTGGCCGGGCGCAGGCCGCCGTCGAGGTGGTCGTGGAGGAGGACCTTGGGGGCCCGGCGGATCCGCTCCGGGGTGGCGGCGGCTCCGGCGGCGACGGCCGCGGTGGTCACGACGGCACCGGGGGTGGGCGCACCGGACTCGTTCTCGGGGTTCGGGGGATTCGCGTTGTGGTTCTCGCTCTGCATTGGCCGATGCTAGCTCCTACGCGCGTAGAACGCAGGGGGGACGACGCCCTCGACCGATCTGATACCGAAGATTGACCTACTGGCCAGGTGGAGCACACCGCACCTTCTGCCAAGGTTCTGCCATGGCTTCGCAAGCTTTACCGGTGCGTGGAGCGCGGTTGGGACGGGCGGTCGGGGCGTCGGCCGGGACGACGGTACGGGCCGCGGTCCTCGTGCTGCCCTCGGGCCGGGCGGTCAGCACCCGCCGCGGCTCCGCACTGTCGGCCGCCTCGGCGTGGCCGCTCGCCCGGCGCCTGGTCCGCGCCGGCCACGGCGAAGGGGTCGTCGCCCACCTCGTCCACTACCGCTTCCGCGGCTGGAACGGAGGCCACGCGCACCCGGTCGAGGACGCGGAGTGGGCCGCCGACGAGGTCGTGCGCCGGTACGGGGACGTACCCATCTGCCTGGTCGGCGTCGACATGGGCGCCCGTGCGGGATTGCGCTCCGCGGGACATCCGGCCGTCGACTCCGTCGTGGCGATCGCGCCCTGGCTGCCGGACGACCAGGAACCCGATCCGGTGAGGCAACTCGCCGACCGCCACGTGCTGTTGGTGCACGGTACCGACGACACCGTCTGCGACCCCGAACTCTCCTACCGGTTCGCCGAGCGCGCCAAGAAGATCAACCCCGACGTGTGCCGCTTCGAGGTCCACTCCGACGGTCACGGGTTGCACCACCACCGGCCCGAAGTGTTCGCCCTGGCCGCGGATTTCGCGCTGGGGACGCTGTGCGGGAAGGCGTTCGCGCGGCCGGTGACGGATGCGTTGGCGGCGCCGCCGCCGCTGGGGTTGCGGATGCCGCTGGCCACGGGGTTCGGCCTTCGGCCCGATCGCGGATAACACGATCCCGGGGTCGCGCTCCGCTGGGGTGAGCCGTTGGCCCCGATCCCGGGGTCGCGCTCCGC
>CAYNNX010000384.1:0-6707 GCA_964398515.1 uncultured Streptantibioticus sp.
GCTACGAGCGCGCTGTCGAGCTGGCCGGGGAGCTGTCGGCCGCCCCAGGGGCGGGCGGGAAGCCGATCCACGAGTGGCTCGAGGTGCGCCCGTTCCTGGCCTGTCCGCCCACCATCACGGAGTGACCTCATCGATGAACGAGGCCCTGCTGAGGAGCCTCACGCCGAGCGTGATCGGGATCCTCGTCCGCCGCGGAGCCGACTTCGCGGCGGCCGAGGACGCCGTGCAGGACGCGCTGGTCGAGGCGGTCCGCATCTGGCCGGCCGACCCCTCCCCAAGCTCTTCGAGCAGGGGATACCCCATGCGGGACCCGAAGGGCTGGCTGGTCACCGTGGCCTGGCGCAAGTTCCTCGACGCCACCCGCTCGGATGCCGCCCGCCGCCGGCGTGAGGACCTCGTCGGCGAGGAGCCGGCACCCGGGCCCGCGCCCGCGGCGGACGACACCCTCCAGCTGTACTTCCTGTGCGCCCACCCGTCGCTGACGCCGTCGTCCGCGGTCGCGCTCACGCTGCGCGCCGTCGGCGGGCTGACCACCCGCCAGATCGCCCAGGCCTACCTGGTGCCCGAGGCGACCATGGCGCAGCGCATCAGCCGGGCCAAGCGCACCGTCTCCGGCGTGCGGTTCGACCAGCCCGGCGACGTCGCCACCGTGCTGCGCGTCCTCTACTTGGTCTTCAACGAGGGCTACTCCGGCGACGTCGACCTCGCCGCCGAGGCCATCCGGCTCACCCGGCAGCTCGCCGCCGCCATCGACCACCCCGAGGTGGCGGGGCTGCTCGCCCTCATGCTGCTCCACCACGCCCGGCGCGCCGCCCGGACCGCGCCCGACGGCAGCCTGGTGCCGCTCGCCGAGCAGGACCGCGGCCGGTGGGACACTGCGTTGATCGCCGAGGGCGTCGGGATCCTGCAGGCGGCCCTCGCCCGCGACCGGCTGGGCGAGTTCCAGGCCCAGGCCGCCATCGCGGCACTCCACGCCGACGCACCCACCGCCGACGAGACCGACTGGGTCCAGATCGTCGAGTGGTACGACGAGCTCACGCGCCTGACCGACAGCCCGGTCGTCCGGCTCAATCGCGCGGTGGCCGTCGGGGAGGCCGACGGACCGCGCGCCGGCCTGGCGGCGCTCGCGACGCTGGACGCCTCACTGCCCCGCCACACCGCGGTGGCGGCATACCTCCACGAGCGCGACGGCGACCTGGCGACGGCGGCACGGCTGTACGCCGAGGCGGCCCACAAGGGACCCAACCTCGCCGAGCGCGACCACCTGACGCGCCAGGCCGCCCGGCTCAACGCCCGCCGGTGTCGCTGACTGGTCGCGCTCGGATTTTCCCGCAGCACTTGGCGCGGCCCCGTGGCCGGCCGGCAGCGCCTCCCGCTGCCGGTCCTCCACCAGCTCGACCGGACACACCTCCGTCGTCAGCCACTCCGGGGCCGGCCCCGCCGCACTCGGCGGGTCTCAACTCGCCATCGCAGCAGCGCGGTTGGCTCAGGGGCCGGCCAGGCTCGCGTAGGAGGCGACGCGGGCCGCACGGGTGCGGCCGTTCACCAGCCGATGGTGAACCGCCGCTGGACGAACCGGGGCGGCTCCACCTCGCTGACGGTTCGGCCGAACGGCCGCCCCGGCGCGAGCCGGCAATGGCAACCCGCAGGACGCCAGGCCACACGCCACATCCAGACCGCAACCGCACCTGCCGCGCCACAACGCAAGAGGTCAGAGAGCGGCACCCGGGTGAGCGGCGGACTGTTCGGCAGAGGGTGGGCAGGTGGGGTCGGAACCGGTCTTGCGGTGTTCCCAGAGGCGGTCGAATTCACGCTCGAACCACAGGGCGAGCCAGGCTCCCTGCTGGGTGCGCGTATCCGCCATCACCAGGGCGTTGTCGTGTCCCCACGTCGCGATCTGTTCAGGGGCATCGATGTCGAGGCCCATGTCGTCGCGATAGGTGTACCACCCGAGGACGATTCGCTCGCCGAACCTGCACCCGCGAAGTGAGGGCGGGGTGGAGTAGAAGCGGACATCGACAAGGTCCCGGCAACCCGCGAACTCGACGTTCAAAATATCGTCTATTGCGGCTTGTATTCGCCGTCGCTGAAATCCCGACTGCACACCGATGGGATGAGCCATGAGGAGCCTCGTCCGGCATCCTACGTCTCGCAGGGCAAGGAGGATGTTCTTGGTGGTGACGCAGCTGTATCCAAGATGACGTGCCCGGTCGGGTTTCCCGTTTCGGATGTACTCGATCAATTCGTGTTCGAGCTCTGTGCCGGGCTTGCAGGCGATCACTTCCGGAGAGGTGGGGAGTGTGTACCTGGCAGGGCGGATCTCATTGGAGATGCGCTCCAACAGGCGTTTTTGGGGTTCACGACGGAAAGTCTCCCACGACACCCGGTAAATGCTCCCGGCAATTCTCTGACGGACTGGCCATATCGCGGTGCTGGTTTGCTCCGTCATGCCGAGCAGGGCTCGTGCTGCTTGGCCGTCATCGGTGGCGAGCCGTCCGACGGCGTCCTCGATTACCTCATTGATCGCCTGGTACTGCGCGGACGGGTCGGTTCCCGCCGCCTGTACAGCCGGCAGCTCCCGCAGTCCGGGAACTTTCCGTATCAGATCTGCAACCTTGCGTTCATGATGTGGGTCGGCGCGAGCGCAGGCGACCTGTCTGATCTCATCGGCGAGGGTCATCACCACACCTCCCTTCACCAGTCCAGCAACCATGAACAGTGCGCGCAAGTGAAGTTCTGTTCCTGGTGGTGTCCATGTTCTTCGTGATGCGAGCAGGAACCCGTCAGGCGCCGGCATTTGGTTAACCACTCGCTGCCCATGACTCGCCCCGCCTCCTTCGCCCGGACCTCCCCGGGGCGTGCTTTGCTGGACCAGCCGGCAATCATCGGGTCCTCACCGGCTAGGGATTAGCAGCATGATCAACAGTCTCAGTCAGGCCGAGACGGAACACCTTCCGTCAGCCCTCGCGAGGTATGTCGTCCCTGACCGCTCGCCCAGCACGGACGGCGAGCCGCCCCGGGCGTTGAACGATTTGCTCGACAGTCTGCGGATCGACCTTTTCGCTCCCTCGCAGGCGAGTGAGGCCGGCCGGTCCGCGTGTGAGCCCGAGGCGGGGACTGGACCGCGCAGCCCGGAGCACGAGACGCTGATGACCGCCACCGACGCGAGGCTGCGCACCACCGTTTCCCAGGCAGGCAGCCAGGTCGCCGTGGCCTGCTCCGGGGAGATGGACTACGCGACCGGACCGCTCCTGCGTGAGGCGCTCCAGGCCGCACTCGCCGGCCGACCCGACCGGATCACCGTGGACCTGTCCGGCGTCACCTTCTGCGACTGCGGCGGGATGGACTTCCTGCTCGCGGGCCGTCAACGCGCTCACGCCGTCGGCGCCGACTTCCAGGTGATCGGCGTGACCTCCCCGATCGTCGCCAAGCTGATCAGCCTCCTCGGGCTCGCGAAGAGCCTCGGGATCCCGCAGTCCGAGCAGGACCGGCCGTGTGACCCATGAGAGGAAACGATGTTCCACCGGTGGAACATCGGGTCAGGTCGACACATCGCACCCACAGCAGGCCTTGGACGTCACGGCGCCAAGGCCTGCGCTGTGCCGGGCCAGGACCTGAAGACTGTGGCGGCACGCCGCTGGGCGGCGTCGCCCCGGCCCGCGAGGCACGTGGCACGACTTCCCCCAACCGACAAGCAAAACCTCCTGGACAAATTAAGTTGTCGGTGAGAGGGTGAAGCCATGCTGGACGTGACAGTCATCGAGGATCCGGCTGCGGCAGAGGCCTCGCTGGATCCGGTGCGGGCCCGGCTCCTCGCCGAGCTGGCGGAACCCGCGTCGGCCGCGATGCTGGCGGCCCGGGTCGGCCTGCCGCGCCAGAAGGTGAACTACCACCTCAAGGCGCTGGAACGGCACGGCCTGGTCAAGCTGGTCGACGAACGCCGCAAGGGCAACGTGACCGAGCGGCTGATGCAGGCCACGGCGGCGTCCTATGTGATCTCTCCCGCCGCGCTGCCCGCCGTGCAGCCCGACCCGGGCCGCTCGCGCGACCAGCTCTCGGCCCGCTGGCTCCTCGCGGTCGCCGCCCGGCTGGTACGGGACGTCGGCACGCTCGTCACCGGCGCGGCCAAGGCGCGCAAGCCACTCGCGACGTTCGCGCTGGACGGCGAGGTCCGCTTCGCCTCGGCAGCCGACCGGGCCGCGTTCGTCCAGGAGTTGACGGCCGGCGTGAGCGCACTGATCCGCAAGTACCACGACCCGTCGGCCGAAGGCGGCAGGGACCACCGCGTCGTGGTCGCCGTCCACCCCTCGGTCCGGGCCGACACCACCCCCGCCCCCACCCCGATCGCCGAAGCAGCAGAGTAAGGAACCGTCATGGGCAAGGAATTCGAGATCGTCCGCGAGTTCGAGGTGGACGCCGCCCCGGAGCAGGTCTGGGACGCCATCACCACCGGAACGGCCGGCTGGCTGTGGCCGATGGAGTACGAACCGCGGGAGGGCGGCGCGGCCCCCTTCGGCGGCACGGTGACCGCCTGGGACCCGCCGCACCGGCTGACCGGCCGCACCGAGATCCCCGAAGGCGTCGGCGGCCAGACACTCAACCAGCTCGACAACCTCATCGAACCGCGTGAGGGCGGCCGTGCCTGGGTGCGCTACGTGCACAGCGGCATCTTCACCGACGACTGGGACACCCAGTACGACGGCGCGAACAAGCACACCGACTTCTACCTGCACACCCTGCGGCAGTACCTGGAGTACTTCGCCGGCCGTCCGGCGGCCTACGCCGCCACCGACGCTCCCGCCGCCTCCAGCCGGCCTACCGGGTTCGCCACGGTGCGCCACGCGCTGGGGCTGACGGACGACACACCCGTCGGCGCCTCGGTACGGCTGGAGGTGCCCGGCCTCGAACCGCGGGACGCCGTGGTCGACTACCACAACGACTACTTCATCGGGCTGCGCACCGACGACGCGATGTACCGCTTCTTCGGCCGGAACGCCTGGGGCGCTCCGGTCGGCGTCAGCGTCCACGACTTCGCCGCCGACGCGGACCCCAAGCGCAGCGAGAGCGCCTGGCGGAACTGGCTGACCGGGGTGTTCGCTTCGCACGGTTCGCGCTGAAGGCACCGGACCCGACGGCGAGTCGTGCGCGTCGCAGCGGGTGCCTGCCCTGCCACACGTCCGACGCCGCCGGGGCCGTTCGCGGGGTGCGCGGCGGCGCCGAACCGCCGGCAGCGGCACCGGCGGCGGCGAACGAGCCCGGCCGCACTCCAGGGAGCCGCGGGGGAGCCCCGCGCGAACTACCGTGGATCAGCGATCGGTTGGAGCTGCCAGGCGCAGCGCGTTGTTCTGGATCCGGTGGCGCAGCTCCCGCAACTGATCGCGTTCAGCCGGGGTGAAGCCGTCGAGCAGACCTTCCTCGACGCGTTCCTGCCCCGCCCACAAGGCGGCGATGGCCTGCTCCCCGTCCCGGGTGATGGCGGCGCTGCCCTGGCCGTGCGCCACATGGCCGCGGTCGCGCAGCGGTGTCAGCAGTGCCTGGAATGTTCGGCCTCAGCATGAGCGGCTGCTGGGGGGCTGCGCGCCGCCGCCACCGATCCGCGGCTGGCCGCCTTGGCCGCCTTCGAGGGCGTCGTCGGAAACTTCGACACGATCCTCGAGCGGCGCGCAGCCGAGTTTCAAGAACAACTGCATATACATGGCCGGCTGTCGGCGCGAGGACGAGGAGCAGTTCGACCGCGCGCTGAACGGAGCCCTACGGGAGCCCGGCCGCGACGTGCGCCACTACCTCCACCGCGACGGCTCCACAACCGACGGCACGGCCAACTCCACCTGATGGCACGGGACTTCCACCCGGCAGACCACCGGTGCCGCACACACGCGCTGAAGCGAGCTGAAGAGGCCTTACGCGGGCAACTGCGCAGTGGCCCGCCGCGCATACACCTCGATCTCGATCTTCATACGGGGATCGGCGAGCCCGCACACCAGCATCGTCGCCGCCGGCCGGATCTCGCGGAAGCAACGGCGCAGGACCGGCCAGCAGGGCTCGAAGTCCGCCCGGTCGGGCAGCAGGTACCGCACCCGTACGACGTCGGCGAAGGTGCACTCCGCCTCCGCCAGCGCGGCCTCGATGTTCCGCAGACACTGCTCGGCCTGCTCCACCACGTCATCGGAGATGGTCATGGTGGCGTAGTCGAAACCGGTCGTCCCCGAGACGTGCACCCACTCGCCGTCGAGCACGGCACGGGCATAGCCGATCTGCTCCTCGAACGTCGAGCCGCCGAGGATCGCACGTCGCTCCGTCATGCCCCGAAACCTAGGCGACCAGCGCAGATACGTCCAATACAGCGGCAGACATGGTCGATATCCGTGGGCGTATGGCGCGCACCCGGAACCACCCCTCCCGCAACTGCACGCCTTCGTCGGGCTCGCCGACACACTCCACTTCAGCCGCGCGGCCGCATGCCTGGGCATCGCACAGCCACCCCTGAGCCAGCAGATCCGCCGCCTGGAGGAGAAGTTCGGCCACCACCCGCTGTTCAGCCGCGCTCCGGGACGCATCGCCCTCACCCCGGCGGGCCGGGAACCCCTGCCCGCCGCCCGCCGCGTCCTGGCAGACCTCGCGGACGGTCCGGCGGCTGCCCGGGCCGTCGGCGGCGGTCAGGCCGGCCGGCTCCGGATTGGCTTCGCCGCCTCCCTCGCCCTCACCGT
>CAYNNX010000385.1:0-6698 GCA_964398515.1 uncultured Streptantibioticus sp.
ATGCCCTGCGCGGCCGCAGCAAGGGCGAGCTGGCCCACGCCACGTTCGTGCCGTTCACCGCACAGACCCGCATGTCAGGTGTGGACCTGAACGCGAGCTACGAGAACCGCTCGCTGCGCAAGGGCGCGGCGACAGCGGTGATGCGGTGGGTCCGCCAACACGGCGGACACCCCACCGAGGAGGTCGGACCGATCGTCGACGGCATCTCGGCCAGCGGAGGCACGCCCCTGGTGGTCGGCGAAGTCGTCCGGCACGAGGGCGAGCAGACTGCCCGGATCCTGGGCGTCATTCACCTCAAGGACGTGGTCAAGCACGGTATGCGGCAGCGCTTCGACGAGCTGCGGCGCATGGGCATCAAGACCGTGATGATCACTGGTGACAACCCGTTGACCGCCCGGGCGATCGCGGAGGAGGCAGGTGTCGACGACTTCCTCGCCGAGGCCACACCCGAGGACAAGATGGCGCTGATCAGGCGGGAGCAGGCCGGCGGCAAGCTGGTGGCGATGACCGGTGACGGCACCAACGACGCACCCGCGCTGGCCCAGGCTGACGTCGGCGTGGCGATGAACACGGGGACCTCGGCCGCCAAGGAGGCCGGGAACATGGTGGATCTGGACTCCAACCCCACCAAGCTCATCGAGATCGTCGAGATCGGCAAGCAACTGCTCATCACCCGGGGCGCGTTGACCACGTTCTCCATCGCCAACGACGTGGCGAAGTACTTCGCGATCATCCCGGCGATGTTCGCCAGCGTCTACCCGGGCCTGCGCCACCTCAACATCATGGACCTGCACAGCCCGACCTCGGCGATCTCCTCGGCGATCATCTTCAACGCCCTGATCATCGTCGCGCTGATCCCCCTCGCCCTGCGCGGCGTCCGCTACCGCCCCTCCTCCGCCGCGGCACTGCTCAGCCGCAACATCTGGATCTACGGGCTCGGCGGCCTCGTGCTGCCGTTCATCGGGATCAAACTGATCGATCTGATCATCCAGTTCGTCCCCGGCCTGCGCTGACCGACCAAGGAAGGCGAATGTCATGCCCAGCCCGTTCAACCGCGTGATCCGCCACCACTGGGCGGCGCTGCGGATGCTGCTGGTGTTCACCGTCATCACCGGCATCGCCTATCCACTGGTCGTCACCGGCATCGCCCAGGTCGCCTTCTCCCGTCAGGCCAACGGCTCGCTGATCAAGGACCACGGTGGGCCCGTCGCCTCCTCCCTCATCGGCCAGAACTTCAATTCGTCCGGACAGCAGGGGCGGCCCGACCCCAAGTGGTTCCAGCCCCGCCCCTCTGCCGCCGGGGCCACCGGCTATGACCCCACGAGCTCCGGTGCCTCCAACCTCGGCCCCAACAACACCGACCTGAACCAGGCGATCAAGGCCCGCCGGGCTGCGGTCGCCGCGTTCGACGGCGTTCCGCCCGGCAGTGTTCCGCCCGACGCGGTGACGGCATCAGGCTCCGGGCTCGACCCCGACATCTCCCCGGTGTACGCCTACGAGCAGGTGAACCGGGTCGCCAGGGCCCGCGGGCTGGACCCCGGCGTGGTCCGCAAGCTGGTCTCGGACCACGTCCAGGGCCGCAACCTGGGGTTCCTGGGTCAGGATCGCGTCAACGTCGTCGTGCTCAACCACGATCTGGCCGCATTGCAGTGACCATGAAGGGTGAAACGAACACCACACGCCATGCCGTCCGGTCGCGCGAGCTCCCCCTCGCCCGACTGGACGGCATGGCGCCCTGACGAAGGAGGGCCGCCGGTGGCGCAGAGCACCGCTGCTGCCGCGAGGCCGGGCACCAAGCCCGGCAGGCTCAAGGTCTACCTCGGCGCGGCGCCAGGGGTCGGCAAGACCTACCGGATGCTCGACGAGGGCCGCCGCCGCGCCCGCCGCGGCACCGACGTCGTCGTGGGTTACGTCGAGTGCCACAAGCGCCCTTACACCGAGGAGATGCTCCAGGGCCTGGAGATCCTGCCCCGCTCCCGGCGCCGCTACCGGGATGCGGACTTCGAGGAGCTGGACCTCGACGCGGTGCTGGCCCGGCGTCCGCAGGTGGTCCTGGTGGACGAGCTGGCTCACACCAACGTCCCCGGCGGCCGCAACGCCAAGCGGTGGCAGGACGTCGAGGAGCTGCTGGCCGCGGGCATCGACGTGGTCACCACGGTCAACGTCCAGCATCTCGAATCGCTCAACGACGTGGTGCAGAAGATCACCGGGGTGCCGCAGCGCGAGACCGTCCCCGACGAGGTAGTCCGCCGGGCCCACCAGATCGAACTGGTCGACATGCCCGCCGAGGCGCTGCGCAGGCGGATGGCCCACGGCAACATCTACACCCCCGACAAGGTCGACGCGGCCCTGTCCCACTACTTCCGGGTCGGGAACCTCACCGCGCTGCGGGAGCTGGCCCTGCTGTGGGTGGCCGGCCGCGTCGACGAGATGCTCCAGAAGTACCGCAGCGAGCACGCCATAGGCGGGGTGTGGGAGACCCGCGAGCGCGTCGTGGTGGCGCTGACCGGCGGCCCGGAGGGCGAGACACTGATCCGCCGCGCGGTCCGCATCGCCAGCCGAGCCTCCGGCGGAGACCTCCTCGCCGTCCACGTCGTCCGCAGCGACGGGCTCGCCGGCGCCGCGCCCGATGCCCTCGCCGAGCAGCGGCAACTGGTGGAAAGCCTCGGCGGCACCTTCCACACCGTCGTCGGGGACCACGTACCCACCGCCCTGCTGGACTTCGCCCGGGCCGAGAACGCCACCCAGCTCGTGCTGGGCACCAGCCGCCGCGGAACGCTGGAGTACCTGCTGACCGGCCGCGGCATCGGCGAGACGACCGTGGAGCTCTCCGGCGACATCGACGTCCACATGGTCACCCACGAACGGGCCCGGCGCGGGCGCCGGCTGCCCGCTCCGGGCAGCCGTATGCCGCTGCCCCGCCGCGTCGCGGGGCCGATCGCCGGCCTCGTCCTGCCCGCGCTGCTGACGGCGGCACTGCGCGGCGCGAGCGGCGGGCTGAACCTGACGAGCCAGGCGCTGCTGTACATGCTGACCGTGGTGGGCATCGCCTGCTTCGGCGGTGTGGTCTCGGCGCTGTTCGCCGCCGTCAGCGCGTCGATGCTGATGAACTACTTCTTCATCCCTCCGATCGGACAGTTCACCATCGCCGAGCCGAACAACGTCCTCGCCCTGGGGGTCTTCGCCGTGGTCGCGGTCACCATGGCCACGATCGTGGACCGCTCGTTGCGTCTGGCCCGGCGTGCGGCGAACGCCACGGCCGAGGCCGAGGTCCTCTCGTCCCTGGCCGGCAACATCCTGCGCGGCGACCAGGCGGTCGAGGCCCTCCTGGACCGGACCCGGGAGACGTTCGGCATGGAGTCCGCCGAACTCGTCGCTCGCCCGACCTGGGACGACGAGACCCGCGATGACCCGACGGGAGCGATCAAGGTCCCGGTGGGCCCCGATAGCCTGCTGGTGCTCCGCGGCCGGAGCCTGCCCGCCTCCGAACACCGGGTGCTCACCGCCTTCGCCGCGCACCTGGCGGCCGCGCTGGACCGGGCGCGGCTCGCCGAGGCCACCGCCGAGATAGAGCCGGTCAAAGCCGCCGACCGGATGCGTACCGCGCTGCTCGCCGCCGTCAGCCACGACCTGCGCACCCCGCTCGCCAGCGGATGGGCCGCCGTCAGCTCGCTGCGCAGCCGCGACGTCGACTTCTCCGAGGAGGACCGCGATGAGCTGCTCGCCACCGCCGAGGAATCGCTCGTCAAGCTCAACCGGCTGGTGGACAACCTCCTCGACATGAGCCGCCTACAGGCCGGAGCCCTTCCGGTGCACCTGGAGCCCACTGCCCTGGCCGAAGTCATGCCCCTCGCCCTCGACACCCTGCCCTCGACCACCGTGCGGGTGGAGTCCCGAGGGCTGGAGGAGACGGGTGACGTCCTCGCCGACCCGCCCCTGCTCGAACGCGTCATCGCCAACCTGGTCACCAACGCCGTACGCCACTCACCCGAGGGCCGCCCGGTACTGGTCAGCGCCAGCGCCCTCGCCGACCGCGTCGAAGTCCGCGTCACCGACCACGGTCCCGGGCTGCCGCCCGAGGACCGCGACCGGGTCTTCGAACCCTTCCAGCGCACGGGCGACAACGACAACACCACAGGGCTCGGCCTCGGGCTCGCCCTCTCCCGCGGGCTCGCCGAGGCCATGGGCGGCACCCTCACCCCCGAGGACACCCCGGGCGGCGGACTCACCATGGTGCTCTCCCTCGCCGCCGCTCCGGCCCGGCGCGAGGAGGTGCACACACCGTGATGCGACGTGTCCTGGTCGTCGACGACCAGCCCCAACTGCTCCGCGCCCTCGACGTCAACCTCACCGCCCACCACTACGCGGTGGCCACCGCACCCGACGGCACCAGCGCCCTGTGCCTCGCCTCCCGTAAACCGCCGGACGCGGTCATCCTCGACCTCGACCTCCCGGACGTCGAAGGCGTCGACGTCATCACCGGACTCCGGGCCTGGGCATCGATGCCCATCATCGCGCTGTCCGAGCACGACGACCCCGCCGACAAGGTCGAGGCACTCGACGCGGGCGCCGACGACTACGTGACCAAGCCGTTCTCCATGGAGGAACTGCTCGCCCGACTGCGTGCGGTGCTCCGCCGTGCCGACCAGTCCGCGCAGCCGCCGACCGCCCACGTCGGCGACTACGCCGTCGATCTGGCCGCTTTCACCGCCCTACCCGTGTCCGGCCATGGCGAGCCACTCCACTTCACCCCGACCGAATGGCGGCTGCTCGCCGTCCTCCTGGGAAACCCCGGCCGCCTGGTGACCGGCCGCCAACTGCTGCGCGACATCTGGGGCCCCGGCCACGACAAGAACACCAACTACCTGCGCCTCCACATCTCCGCCCTGCGCCACAAACTCGAACCCGACCCCGCCAACCCCCGCTACCTCATCACCGAACCCGGTCTGGGCTACCGCTTCGAGCCGGGCGACGGGGTCACGGGGTGAGCGCGGGCGAACCGCCGGTGGTCTCGGCGGTCGCCGCCATCGCCGGTGTCGTGGCGCTGCTCGCCGGTGCCACGAGCCTGCGTCAGACGCGCAGGATCGAACATCACGGGGTACGGACCGAAGCGCTCGTCAAGCGCAATCCCGCAGCGGGCGACGACGAGCCGTGGCCGCCGCACCCGTTGCTCCAGTTCGGTACGGAGGACGGCCGCATATGGGAGATCGTCAGCCCCTCACCGTCCTCCCGACGGCGACCGCTGCACGAAGGGGAGCAAGTCCTCATCGCCTACGACCCCGCCGATCCCCGTTCGGTTGTGATCCACGAACGGCAACGGCGCTTTCTCGACTACGCGTTCATCGCTGCCGGAGCGGTGATCACGGTGTTCGCGGTGGTTCTGCTGAACGTCGCGCAACGCTGAAGGGATTCGGAAACGGACCCGCGGAACGGACCCGCTGCGGTATCCGACATGTCCGACGCGTGGGCAGTGCGGCGAGCACAGGACTGTCCAGTGGCGCGTCAGCGAGCCGAGCGAGCACATCCGTGAGAAACCTGTGCGGTCGGCTCGCCGGGACGCCTGTGGCGCGGCGCGTGCGGAGGATGGTGAAGACGGTCACGGCGTACCTCTCAACTCCCGTGATCGGGAGATCCCGGGCGGGTGGAACTCGTTTCCGGACAGCGGCTGGTCAGGGGCTGTCTAGGGAAACGAACACCGCCACGTGGACGGCGACGGGACGGTCACCGAGGCCCGGGAGGGACGCGAAGGAAGACAGGCGGAAGAAAACCGGCGCGGACGCGCATGGCCCACGAAATCACCCACTGCCGTGCCTCCCTCCAGCCGATGCCACACCCTGAGAACGAAAGACAGGCATGCAGTCTATTCCCGCGTTTCCGGCGGATCCCCTTCTCTTAGCGCGACTTTGACCGGCGAGGTGCTCAAGCCGTGGAAGGGTGCATGCCTGGTACCGCCGAGAGGCTCCGTTTCACAAGCGCTGGGAACTTGAGGCGTGAGTTGATCTTGACGCGATTTTTATGGAGTCCGTCCGGGCCTTCGTGATTCCTTGACGGCTGCTCGCAATCCAGGTTCGACCCGCGAAATGGTGCGTTTGGGGCGGAGAGGGTTTGATCCACCACGGGTGCTGTTCACCCGCGTTCGGAGTCGCGGTCCCCCGTCCGCATATGGAACGCGTTAGGGGACCGCAGGGGGCCGTATGGGAGTCGTCAACGTGGCTGGGGCAAGGGTGGATGAGGCGTTTCACTCGTCAACGTTGTCCGAAAGTCGACCCTGATCTAGGAGCACGCGATGGCCGATCTGGCCTTCGTCCTGACCACCCTTGCGACCTTCGCGCTGGTGGCTCTCGTCGCCAAGGGAGTGGCCAAGCTGTGAGCATCGAAAACGTCGTCGGCCTGGTCGTTTCCGTCGTCCTGCTGGGCTATCTGGTCGTCGCCCTTGTCTTCCCGGAGAGGTTCTGAGCGACTGATGAGCCCGATATCCGCAGACGTGCTCCAGGTCACCGCGCTGATTGTGGCGCTCGCCCTGGTGTACCGGCCGCTCGGCGACTACATGGCCGCCGTGTACCAGTCTGACAAGCACCTGCGCGTCGAGCGCTGGATCTACAAGTCCATCGGTGCCAACGCGGACACCGAGATGCGCTGGCCCGCCTATCTGCGCGGCGTCCTCGCGTTCTCGGCGGTCAGCGTGCTCTTCCTCTATC
>CAYNNX010000386.1:0-6698 GCA_964398515.1 uncultured Streptantibioticus sp.
GGACGGGTAGGCGGGCACCCGGACGGCCGCGCCCGGGGGCTGCGGGCCGGGGTCGCCGCCGAGGCGGGTGGCCAGGGCGTCGAGCGCGAGGTGGACGACGAGGACGGGTTTGGCCGCCCCCGCGGCCGCGGTGCGCAGCGCGTGGGCGAGGGCGGGGTCGTCACCGGAGTCGGGGTCGGGGGCGGGGGCGTCGGGTGCGTCGACCCGCGGGATGACGGTGACCACGACGGCGTCGGCCGAGTCGTCGGCGAGGGCCTCGGTGAGCGCGCGGCGGAAGTCCCCGGGGGTGGCGGCCGTGGTCAGGTCGCGCGGCGCGGCCGGCCGCAGGCCCAGCGTGAGGCAGACGTCATAGGCGAGCAGGCCGAGGGATTCGGAGTTGCCGAGGATGGCGACGCGCGGACCGGCCGGCAGCGGCTGGTGGGCCAGGAGGACGCCGGTGTCGAGGAGTTCGGTGACGGTGTCGACGCGGATGATGCCGGCCTGGCGCAGCAGCGCGGAGACGGTGGCGTCGGGCAGCCGGCTGGCGGGGACGGTGTGGCCGGGCGGCAGGCTGCCGGAGTGGCGGGCCCCCTTGACGACGACGACCGGTTTGGCGGCGGCGGTGCGGCGGGCGAGCCGGGTGAACTTGCGCGGGTTGCCGATGGTCTCGAGGTACATCAGGGCGACGTCGGTGGCCGGGTCGTCGTGCCAGAACTGCAGCAGGTCGTTGCCGGAGACGTCGGCCCGGTTGCCGGTCGAGACGAAGGTGGAGATGCCGCCGAGCCCGGGGCCGCGGCGGTGGAGTCCGGCGAGCAGCGCCAGGCCGATCGCCGCGGACTGGGTGAACAGCCCGAGCCGCCCGGTGGCCGGGGTCCCGGGTGCGAGGGAGGCGTTGAGGCGCACGTCCTCGGCGGTGTTGATGACGCCGAACGCGTTGGGGCCGATGACCCGCATCCCGTACGAGCGGGCCTGGCGGACGAGGGCACGCTGCAGTTCACGGCCCTCGGGGCCGGACTCGGCGTACCCGCCGGCGATCACCAGCAGGCCCTGCACGCCGTGGGTCCCGCAGTCGGCGACCGCGTCCGGCACGGCGGTCGCGGGGATCGCCAGGACGGCGAGGTCGACCGGTTCGTCTATCTCGCGTACCGAGCGGTGGGCCGGTACGCCTTCGGGCTCCAGGGTCCGCAGGTGCGGCGGGAAGTGGTGGTTGACGGCGTGGACGCGGCCGGTGAACCCGGCGGCCAGCAGGTTGCGCAGGATGGTGCGGCCGACCCCGCCCTGGTCGCGGCCGGTGCCGATGACGGCGACCGAGCGGGGGGCGAGCAGCCGCTGCGCGGAGCGGGCCTCGGCGCGCTGCTCGCGGGCGCGCATCACGGCGACGGAGGCCTCGGTGGGTTCGAGGTCGAGTTCGAGGTGGACGACGCCGTCGGTGAAGCTGCGCTGCGCGGTGTAGCCCGCGTCCGTGAAGACCTTGATCATCTTGCGGTTGGCCGGGAGCACTTCGGCGTCGAAGCGCCGGATGCCGTTCTCCCGGGCGACGGCCGCGATGTGCTCCAGCAGCGCGGAGGCGACACCGCGTCCCTGGTGGGCGTCCTGGACGAGGAAGGCCACCTCGGCGTCGCCGGCGGCGCTCTCGCCGAGTCTGTCGTATCGGACCGTGGCGATGAACTCGCCGCCGACGAGCGCGGCGAGGCCCACGCGGTCCACGTAGTCGTGGTGGGTGAAGCGGTGGACGTCCCGGTCGGACAGGCGGGGGTAGGGGGCGAAGAAGCGGTAGTACTTCGACTCGTCGGAGACCTGCTCGTAGAAGCTGACCAGACGGTGGGCGTCCTGCGGGGTGATGGGGCGGACGTGCGCGATGCCGCCGTCGCGCAGCACCACGTCGGCCTCCCAGTGGACGGGGTACGCGGCCATCGAGGTCTCCATGGGCGCAAGCGTAGGCCGCGTGGCGCGCACGAGCGTGCCGTGCGGCGAGACGGGGCTCGGCGCGCCCGGAGCGTGCTTACACTGTGGTCTACAGTGGTCTAGACAACAGCAACCATCGGAAGGGTCACCACCATGGCTGAGCGCCGCGTCACCGTCGGCTGGGCCGAGGGCCTGCACGCCCGCCCCGCGTCGATCTTCGTCCGCGCCGCGACCGCCGCCGGCGTGCCGGTGACGATCGCCAAGGCCGACGGCAACCCGGTCAACGCCGCCTCGATGCTGGCCGTCCTCAGCCTGGGCGCCAAGGGCGGCGAGGAGGTCGTGCTGGCCTCCGACGCCGACGGCGCGGACCTGGCGCTCGACCGGCTGGCACAGCTGGTCGCCGAGGGCCTGGACGAGCTCCCCGAGACGGTCTGAACGCCGTTCCGCGAACAGGCGGCCGGAAAACCGCACCGGCGGCGCCAAGGCACCCGCGATTGTTAATTCCGGTCGCCTCTAATATTGACGGCGCGTTTCGCATTCCTCACTGAGGCTTTTCCGCGGGCGGAAAACGGCGCAGCCGATAAGCGGCGCTGGAGCGTTCCACGTGGGCGGCGGCGAGGCGGCGGGCGCGTTCGGCGTCGCCGCGGGCCACGGCGTCGGTGATGGCGCCGTGCTCGTCCCAGCAGGCGGCGGCGCGGCCCGGCAGCTCGACCGCGTACATCCAGGCGATCTTCCGCCGCAGCTGGGTGAGGAGCGCGGCCAGGCTGGGGCTGCCGGAGGCCTGGGCCAGCGTCTCGTGGAACCAGCCGTCGAGCGCCGGAAGGTCCGGCAACTGGCCCTTGTGCGACCGTTCCTGACCCAGCTTCACCAGACCACGCAACACGCGGAGTTGGCCCTGCGTTCGGCGCTGCGCCGCACGCGCTGCGCCCAGCGGTTCCAGCAACCCCCGGATCTCCAGCAGGTCCCGCGCCTCCTGCTCGGTCGGTTCGGCCACCGACGCCCCGGCGTGCCGGCGGGTGCGGACGAACCCCTCCGACTCCAGCGTGCGCAGCGCCTCGCGTACCGGGACCCGGGAGACCCCGTACCGCTTGGCCAGCAGTTCCTCGGTCAGCCGCCCGCCCGGGGCGAAGAAGCCGCGCACGATGTCGTCGCGGATCGCGGCGCAGACGGTACGGGCGGCCATCCGCCGGTCACCGCCCGCCGGACGTGCCGCAGCGTCCGTTTCCGCGGCGACCAGCGCCGCCCCCTCGATGCCGTTCACATCCCGTCCCGCATCGCCCGGCTCCCCTTTCCGTTTGTGCCGTGACTCTATTCCAGCGCAGGACGGATTCAGACGGCAGTCATGAATTCAGTGAAATATTGTGGCCAGGAACATACCGCGGGCCGATACGCGGAAGGCCCCGGCGGCGGGCGGTCCACCGGGGCCTTCGCTGCAGGGCGCGGTCCGTGCGGTCAGCCCTTGACCACCGTCACCGGGCCGATGCCCAGCTCGGTGACGGGTCCCTCGATCGCGGCGGCGTCACCGACCAGCACCACCACCAGCCGCTCCGGCGGGAAGGCGCTCACCGCGGCGGCGGTCGCCTCGACCGTGCCGGTGGCGTCGAGCCGTTCGTAGAGGCGGGCCTGGAAGTCGTCCGGCAGGTACTGCTCGACCTGCTCGGCCAGGGTCCCGGCGACGGCGGAGGCGGTCTCGTAGCGCAGCGGGGCCACGCCGACCAGGTTCTGCACGGCGACGTCGCGCTCCTCGTCGGTCAGGCCGCCCTCGGCGAGGGTCCGCAGCACCTTCCAGGTGTCGGCGAGCGCCGGGCCGGTGACGTCGGTGGCGACCGAACCGCTGATGGCCAGCAGCGACAGGCCCGACCCGTCCGGGGCCGACCGCAGCACCTGGCCGAACGCCCGCACTCCGTAGGTGTAGCCCTTCTCCTCCCGCAGCACCCGGTCGAGCCGCGAGGTGAGCGTGCCGCCCAGGCAGTACGTCCCGAGCACCTGCGCCGGCCAGACGCGGTCGTGGCGGTCGGGCCCGGGGCGGCCGATCAGCAGCTGCGTCTGGACCGCGCCTGGCCGGTCGACGACGACCACCCGCGCGGTGTCGTCCGCGGTGACCGCCGGGACCGGGCGCGGCGCGGCGCTCTCGCCGCTCCAGACGCCCAGGGTGCGCTCCAGCAGCCCGTCGAGGTCGATGCCGGTCAGGTCGCCGACCACCACCGCGGTCGAGGCGGCCGGGCGGACGTGCTCGGCGTAGAAGTCCCGCACGGCGGCCCGGTCGATGCGGGCGACCGTCTCCTCGGTGCCCTGCCGGGGCCGGGACAGCCGGGAGCCGGCGGGGAAGAGCTCCCGGGACAGCTGCATGGCCGCCCGGCGGGCGGGGTTGGCCAGCTCGTGCGGGATCTCGTCCAGCCGGTTCTTCACCAGCCGCTCGATCTCGCTGTCGGGGAAGGCCGGGACGCGCAGCGCGTCCGCGAGGAGCCCGAGGGCCTTCTCCAGCCGCGAGGCCGGCACCTCCAGCGACAGCCGTACGCCCGGGTGGTCGGCGTGGGCGTCGAGGGTGGCGCCGCACCGCTCCAGCTCGGCCGCGAACTCCTCGGCGGTCAGCTTGTCGGTGCCCTCGGAGAACGCCCGGGCCATGATGGTGGACACGCCGTCGAGCCCCTCGGGCTCGGCCTCCAGGGGCGCCCGGAGCGCCACCTCGACGGCGACGACCTGCTGGCCGGGGCGGTGGCAGCGCAGCACGGTGAGCCCGTTGGGCAAGGTGGTGCGCTCGGGCGCGGGGAAGGCCCACGGCCGGGCGGGCCCGGCCTCGGGCTTGGGGTGGAACGTCATCTCGCTGGCGGCGGTGCCGGTCATCAGGCCTCCTCGCCTTCCGCGCCGTTTTCTTCGCTCTCTTCGCGCGCTTCGCGCTCTTCGCCGCCGGTGGGCTCGTAGACCAGGACCGCGCGGTTGTCGGGGTGCAGCCGCTCGGCGGCCGCCGCCCGGACCTCCTCGGGGGTGACCTCCAGCACCCGCTGCACCGCGGTCAGGGCGAGCTGCGGATCGCCGAAGAGCACGGCGTAACGGCACAGTTCGTCCGCCCGGCCGCCCACCGTGGCGAGCCGGTCCAGCCACTCGCGCTCCAGCTGCGCCTGGGCCCGCTCCATCTCCTCCGGCGTCGGGCCCTCCTCGGCGAAGCGGGCCAGCTCCTCGTCGACCGCGGCCTCGATCCGGGAGACCTCGGCGTCGCTGGAGGCCTTCACGTCCAGCCAGCCGAGGGAGGGTGCCCCGGCCAGCCGCAGCAGGCCGAACCCGGCGGCCACCGCCGTGCGGTCGTGGCGTACCAGGCGGTTGTGGAGCCGGGAGGACTCGCCGCCGCCGAGCACGGTCAGCGCCAGATCGGCGGCGTCGGCGGCGCGGGTGCCGTCCTGCGGCAGCCGGTAGGCGGCCATCAGCGCCCGGGAGGGGACGTCCTCCTCGACCACCTCGCGCCGCTGCTCGCCCATGACGGGCGGCAGCGAGCCGTCACGCGGGGTGGGCTTGGCGTCGTGCGCGGGGATCGAGCCGAAGTACTTCTCGATCCACCTCAGCGTCTGCTGCGGGTCGATGTCGCCCACGACCGCGAGCACCGCGTTGTTGGGCGCGTAGTAGGTGCTGAAGAACTCCTGCGCGTCCTCCAGCGACGCGGCGTCCAGATCGGCCATAGAGCCGATCGGGGTGTGGTGGTACGGGTGGCCCTCGGGGTAGGCCATCGCGGTCAGCCGCTCGAAGGCGGTGCCGTAGGGCACGTTGTCGTACCGCTGGCGGCGCTCGTTCTTCACCACGTCCCGCTGGTTGTCCAGGCTCTCCTGGTCGAGCGCGGCCAGCAGGCTGCCCATGCGGTCGGCCTCCAGCCACAGCGCCAGTTCGACCTGGTGGGCGGGCATGGTCTCGAAGTAGTTGGTGCGCTCGAAGCTGGTGGTGCCGTTCAGGGAGCCGCCCGCGCCCTGGACCATCTCGAAGTGTCCGTTGCCGGGCACCTGTGCGGACCCCTGGAACATCAAGTGCTCGAAGAGGTGGGCGAGTCCGGTGCGGCCCGCGACCTCGTGGCGCGAGCCGACGTCGTACCACAGGCAGACCGCGGCGACCGGGGTGAGGTGGTCCTCGGAGAGCACCACGCGCAGCCCGTTGGCAAGGCGGTGCTCGGTCGCTGTCAGGCCGCCGGATCGTGCCTCCGGCGTGGCCGTGTGACCCATGGGCAAGCTGTCCTTCCGGTCGCTACGTCGTGTGCTGCCACTCTAAGCAAGCGCCCGGCCTGGTTGCGAAGTTCCCGTCACCCGGAAGTTACTCAACGTTGCCTTTCCGGGTCGTGGTCCGGGCTGTCAGCGCGGCGGTCCACAATGGAGCCGTCAGTACCCCCAACCGGTCCGACCGAGGAGCAGCCGCGCGATGGCCCGCCGCAGCACGAAGACCCCGCCTCCGGACGACTTCGAGGAGCGCATCCTCGACATCGACGTCGTCGACGAGATGCAGGGCTCCTACCTGGAGTACGCCTACTCGGTCATCTACTCGCGCGCCCTGCCCGACGTCCGCGACGGGCTCAAGCCGGTGCAGCGCCGGATCATCTACCAGATGAACGAGATGGGGCTGCGCCCCGACCGCGGCTACGTCAAGTGCGCCCGCGTCGTCGGCGAGGTCATGGGCAAGCTGCACCCGCACGGTGACGCCTCGATCTACGACGCCCTGGTGCGCTTGGCGCAGGACTTCTCCATGCGCGTGCCCATGGTCGACGGCCACGGCAACTTCGGCTCGCTGGGCAACGACGACCCGCCGGCCGCGATGCGGTACACCGAGTCCCGGATGGCTCC
>CAYNNX010000387.1:0-1292 GCA_964398515.1 uncultured Streptantibioticus sp.
GCCGCCGCCACCGCCGTGTCGGCCGCCCTGTGCGGCTGGCTGGGGGCGCAGGTGCACCAGCGGCAGCAGGAGGACGACCGGGACCAGGAGATCCTCGCGGCGGCCCGGCAGTCGGCCGTCAACTTCACCTCGCTCGACTACCGGCACTACGACCGGGACAGCGCCAACGTACTGAGCGGTGCCACCGGTGCGTTCAGGTCGGAGTTCGAGGCGCAGCTGAAGCAGCTGACCAAGGTTGTCGCCGCCAACAAGTCGGTCTCCCAGGGCGAGGTGCTGGAGGCGGGCGTCGTGCACGCCGACGACCGCTCGGCCCGGGTGCTGGTGGTGGCCGACAGCCGGGTCACCAACGTCTCGGTACCGCAGGGGCAGGCCCGCAACTACCGGATGCAGCTCGACCTGACCCGGCAGGGCGGGCGCTGGCTGACCTCCGAAGTCGAGTTCGTCGGCTGACCCGCGCCCGCCGCTGAACAGCACGTCAGTAAGGAGAACGCCCGTGGCGAAGTCCACCGTCCGCAGCCCCGAGACCTCCGGCACGGGACGGCGCGCCCTGTCGGCAGCGGCCCGCGCCGCGGCCAAACGGGCCGCGCGGGCCGACCGCCCCGGCCTCGCCACCGGACCCGGGCCCGCGGCGGGCACCGAGCCGGCGCCGATCCGGCCTGCTCGGCCGGAAACGGCCCGGACCGCCGGGCCTGACGCGGGTTCCGTGGCGGACGGCGCCGAGTCGCCGCCCCGGCGCCGCGTCAGCGTGCTCAACGCGATCCTGGCGGCTCTGGTGGTGACCGGGCTCGTGGCGGCCGGGCTGCTCGCGGGCACCTGGCGGCAGGACGGACGGACCCGGCAGGCGCGTACCCAGGCGCTCGCCGCGGCCCGCGACGCGGCACCGGTCATTCTGAGCTACGACTACCGGCACCTCGACCAGGACTTCGCGGCGGCGGCGACCCGGCTGACCGGCCCGTTCCTGGACCAGTACCGCAGGACGACCGGCTCGGTGGTCGCGCCGACGGCCAGGCAGTACCACGCGGTGGTCAAGGCGACGGTGGCCAAGCCCGCGTCCGGTGGTGACGACTCGGTCTCCGTGGTTTCGGCCTCGCCCGACCGGGTCGTGGTGCTGCTCTTCGTCAACCAGGTCACCGAGAGCACCCGCATCACCGGCCCGCGCCTGGACCTCAACCGGGTCCGGCTGACGCTGGCGCGTACCTCCGGCGGCTGGAAGGTGAGCGCCGTCGACGCCCTGTGACCGTCTTCGCACCCGGAAAAGCAGCTTGTGCGGTCCGGGGCTCAACTCGGCCCGC
>CAYNNX010000387.1:1392-6673 GCA_964398515.1 uncultured Streptantibioticus sp.
CCACTCGACCTGGGCGGCCGACCCGGCGGGGATCTGGATCCACGGTAGCCCGCGGCTCGCAGCCCCGCCATCACTTACGAAAAGGGCGGCAGCAGCCATCGACACCATGGCGGCTGGTCCGACAGCGCCGCCGGCCCCGGAGTCTGGTGGTGGAAGTCCGCGCCACCGCCGCCGCTTGCGCCGGGGCGACTGCCTGCCCGCCGGGTGCGTTCGCTTCCGCGGCGCGCCGGTGCGGGCCCGGTGCGCGGTCTGCGGGCCGAGCCGGGCCGCAGCGAGCTGACGGGCAGTTGCGGTTCGGCCGGGACGACGGTGGCCGGTCCCCGGGTGCGGTGCCGCCGTATCTCGTCTTCGGCTTCGCGGCCCGCCAGAAGGTTGGCGGCATCCACATGGGTACCGGCGGAAGGTGACTCCGCGATTGGCCTCGGTGTTGAGGATCGTGATCGTCAGGAGCGAGGTCGGATTGGCCGGTGCGGGCGGCCACCGGCTCCGCAGCGCCCAGCAGAGCAGGGGCCCGGGCAAGCGTGGAAGCGGCGCCGACGGCCAGGAAGCAGCCGACCTCGCAGGTCATGGGGGAGCGGCCGGGCCGACCGGTGCCGCCCTCCCGTGCCGTTCCACCTCGCAGGCCACCATCTTCCATCTTCGGCCGGCGCACGGCCGTCGGGGATCGCACTCTGTCCGCATGCCGCGGCTGCCAGGAGGCCGGGCTCCACCGTTCGGCTGACGGGGTGCGGCCGCACGAGTATCAGCGTGTGCCGAGATCGCGATACGGGCGGGCAATCGACCGACGAAGTGACATTTTGTAGTGGTTTCACCGGTTGAGCGTCGGAAGACGTTCTTGCGGTCGAACGCTCGTCCTGGAGGGCTGACCCCGATACGGAGGAGATGGCTGATGGGCAGTGGCGGACGGCCGCCGGCCTCCGGTCCATCCGGCGGACCGAGGCGCTCGGCGCCGGACAAGGCGCACGCGCGGGGGCACCTCAAACGGCTCGGCGCCGCGACGGCGGCCCGTGCCGCTGCGGCTGCGGCTGGTGCCCGGGCCATGGCGCAGCGGATCGGCCGGACGCCTCCGCCGCCGGGGCCCTTCCGCCCCGGATTCTGGCGCAGTCCGATCCGCGGTCCCTGGCTGACGTCGGTGTTCGGCCTGGTGCTGCTGGTCGGCATTCCGGTGCTCTTCGTCACCGGGATGCTCTCTTATGCCGCCTACAACCCCGATCTGGGCCCGCTCAACGACCAGACGCCCGACAAGGGCCTGCTGGGCTTCTACCTCTTCGACTGGCCGACGCACCCCTACTGGCTCTACCGGGTGACCCAGGGTGTGCACGTCACGCTCGGAGTGGTCCTGGTGCCGGTGCTGCTGGCCAAGTTGTGGTCCGTCATCCCGAAGCTGTTCGAGTGGCTTCCGGTGCGCACGGTCGCCCACGGGCTGGAGCGGCTCTCCCTGCTGATGCTGGTGGGCGGTGTCATCTTCGAATTCGTGACCGGGATCATCAACATCCAGCTCTACTACGTCTTCCCGGGCTCCTTCTACACCCTGCACTTCTACGGGGCCTGGGTGTTCATCGCGGCGTTCGTGGTCCACGTGGCGCTCCGCCTCGGCCGGATGACCCGTGCCCTGGGCTCCCGCAATCTCGCCGCCGAACTGCGCACCGGCGTGGCCGACACCCGGCCCGAGCCTCCCGACCCGGACGGCCTGGTACCGGCCGCGCCCGCGGCGCCGACGATGTCACGCCGCGGCGCCGTGGGGATGGTGGGGGCGGGGTCACTGCTCCTGCTGGTGGTGACCGCCGGGCAGAGCATCGGCGGTCGGCTGCGCACCACCGCCCTTCTCGCGCCGCACAACCGCAACCCGGGAAGCGGGCCCAACGGCTTCCAGATCAACAAGACGGCCGCGGCCGTCGGGGTCTCCCCGTCACACGTCGGCCCGAGCTGGCGGCTGGAAGTCATCGGCCGCGCGCCGACGCTGGTCCTCACCCGCGAGCAGCTCCTCGCGATGCGCCAGCACGCCGCCGTGCTGCCGATCGCCTGCGTGGAGGGATGGTCCACCGCGGACCAGCACTGGAGCGGCCTGCGCCTCGCCGACCTCGCCGCCATGGCCGGAGTGCCCGACGCCGGAAGCGTCCTGGTGGAATCAGTACAGCCGCCCGGCCCCTACAGCTCGGTGGTCCTGCGGGGAAACCAGATCCATGACCCCCGGGCCCTGCTCGCCCTGCGCGTCAACGGGGCGGATCTCTCGCTCGACCACGGCTACCCGGCCCGCATCATCGTTCCGGCAAACCCCGGTGTGAACAACACCAAGTGGGTGCACCGGCTCACCTTCAGGACGTGACCATGGTCCGCTTCGTCCGCTGGTACGGCTCCGGACCCCTCCATCTCCTCGTGCTGATCTGCTCGTTCGCGCTCACCGGCTACGCCGTGGTGCGGCTGTTCGCGGTCCGGCCGCTCGACGTGGCGGTCTGGATCGCCGGGGCGGCGATCCTCCACGACCTGATCCTGCTACCGCTGTACTCGCTCGCCGACCTCTCGGCCCACTCCGTACTACGGCACCGGGCCCGCCGCGTCCCGGCGGTGCCGTGGATCAACTACCTGCGCGTACCCACCTTCCTGTCCGGTGTGCTGCTGCTCGTGTGGTTCCCCCTCATCCTCGATCTGGCGGTCCCCTACGAAGGCGCCGCGCGGTTGCCCGAAAGCGTCTACCTCGGCCGATGGCTGGCGATCACCGCAGTGTTGTTCGGCGCCTCGGCACTGGCCTTCGCTCTCAGACTGCGCGGCCTTCGCCGGGCCGCCCACGCCGACGAGGAGCGCCCCGCACCAGGCCACGACGCCACGCAGTGATGCCCGACGAGAACAGGTCGCCCTCCGCACACGAGGACCCCTACGCACTGGCCCTGCGCACCGGTTGCGGACCGGTGTACCTGCGGTTCGCCGACGGGCGCCGGACCCGGTTGCCGATGCACCGCTGGTGCGCGCAACCCACCGAGGCCGACGAGACCCTGCTGGAGCGCTGCCAGGGACCCGTACTCGATGTCGGCTGCGGGCCGGGACGGCTGTGCCGGGCACTCCTGGGCCGAGGCGTCTTCGCCCTCGGCGTCGACGTCGCTCCCCGCGCGGTCGCCAGGACCATCGCCCTCGGCGGGGCCGCACTGTGCCGGTCGGTGTTCGACCCGCTGCCCGCCGAGCGAAGCTGGCAGACCCTCCTGCTCACCGACGGCAACATCGGCATCGGCGGCGACCCCCGCGCCCTGCTTCGCCGCTGCGCCCAACTCATCGCCCCGACCGGCGTCCTGCTCGTCGAGGTCGACCCCCACGACGTCGAGGAGCTCTGCGTCGCCTGGTTCGAGGACACCCACGGCCATCGCGGTCCGCCGTTCCCCTGGGCACGCCTGGGGGCACCAGCGCTCCACAGGACCGCCGAGGACCTCGGCCTCGGCATCACGGACCATTGGACGGGCAGCCACCGGCACTTCCTCGCCCTCCGCCGCCGGGGCTCATCCCCGGGGGATGACAACTGAGGTGGGGCCGGCGCAGGCCGAGTTCGCTGGTGACGGGCCGGGTCATGTGCTCGGGGACCGCGACGAGGAGGTCGCTGTACCGGACGAAGTGCAGGACGGCGGTGCTGGTGGGTACGGCGGCGGCGACGCGCCGCCGTAGGCGGCGGTCCCGCAGGAGGTCCTCGATCCGGTCGCGCAGGCGGCCCCTGCGGGAGACGGTGATGCGGTCCGCGTCGATGTAGCGGTCGAGGGTGAGTTCCGCGTCGACGAGCGCATGTCCTTTCCGTACGGCGACGACCAGCCGGTCGTGGGCCACCGACTCGCGCGAGGCGTATTCGGCACCGGACGCAGGCGGCCTGGGGAAAGGAGCACTGCCTGCGACGCCGTCGGCAAGGCGCTGAACGGCACCGTTCCCGCGGCCCTCGCCAACGACGGTGAGCCGATCGCCGGCCTGTGCGCACCAGCCCGGCCGCGCCGTGGCCGGTGCGCCGTCGGCAACGTCACCAGCGGTCGATGCCCATGGTCCGTGCCGCGTCGTGGATCGCCACGTAGTGATAGGGCGACATGCCCGAGTGCTTCAGCGGATCGTTTCGGTCCTTGTACCGGAACTCGTCTCGCGAGCAGGCCAGCAGGGTGGTGCCGTACCAGACCGGCACGTTGCCCGTGCCGTGGATGGGGTGTGTCTTGGCCGCGGTATCGCTGCCGGCCCTGGCCAGGATGCTCCGGGCCTGGTTGAACGCGGAGGCATGGATCGTCCCCTGGTGCGCGACCGCCGGCGTGCCGGCCACGTCCTGGTGGGCCTGAGGGCCGGTGGCCAGGTGGCAGTACTCCAGGGTGCCTGCCGCCGGTGTGATCGCCTTCGGGTTCGCGACCGTCGGCGCGTCGGCCAGGGCGTGTTCGGTTCGGGTGCTGACGGCGGCGCCGGCGGGAACGGCGGCCGCAGCGAGGGCTGCGGCCGCTACCGCGGCGGCGAGTCCGGTGCGGACGGCTAACTTCATGGCTACAAGTCCGTTCTGGTCGATGATGGAGCTGCGAGTTCCTGACGGTTGCGCACTCACGCGCCGGTCACAAAGATGCCCGTGGAAGCAACTCGCCGGTTTTTGACGACAGTTGCTGTCATCAACGCTACACCTGATGCCAGTCACTGTCATCCAATGGGATCTGCGTATGCGGCGCCCAGCGCGTGACGCGCGGCGTCGTAGAGTTTGTTGAGACCTCGAATCATCCAGTCGCCTGCACCGTGCGGGCTGCCGCCGGTCGGCCGCTCTGCGGTGCTCCTGTCCGGCCTACCAGCCGGCCGGGAGGACTCGCGGGATGTTCAGCCCAGTTCTAGGCCAGATTCAGTGGGACATACGTCGCGGGTGCGGCGAGCAGCCCTGCCCGTGGTGTGCTGATGGAGACGGTGATGTGTCGGCCGTCTGAGGTTTGCCACTCGCTGCGGTTGCTGGTGTGGGCCAGGAACTGCTGCCCGGGGTTGTTGATATCGCAGTCCTGGCTCACGATCGGGCTGACGTGATCGATGCCTTCGTTGGGGGCATGGCCGAGCCCGAGGCACCGTTTGCCGCCGTAGAGACTGCGGAACTGTACCCAGCCGGGCTCGTGGGGGACGCCGATGACGTCGAAGTTCTGATGGCTGTCGAGATGGTGGGGGTGGGCGTCGTTCAGTCCTGCCTGCTCGCCCTTCTTGCCATCCCAGACGTCCACATTGAGGTCCCCTGCGGCTTTGTGCAGGTTGTACACGTGCCCGCCGCGGTCACCGCTGGCCACCAGGTTCGGGCGGAACTCCACGCGAT
>CAYNNX010000388.1:0-2431 GCA_964398515.1 uncultured Streptantibioticus sp.
TGGGCGTGTCCGCGCTTTTGCGGGTCCTCGTGCCCGGCGTGCGCGGGCTGCGCGGCGGTCGTGCTGCGCGGCCAGTTCCCGGCGAGGTCCCCCCACAGGTACGCGGCGGTCTCCACGCCTTTGAGGAGGAGGTCGAGTTCGACCTTCTCGTTCACCGAGTGCCAACCGTCGGACGGTACGGAAATTCCCAGGAACAGCACGGGCGCGCCGAGGACGTCCTGAAGGTCGGCGGCGGGTCCGGAGCCGCCCTCCCGGGTGAAGAGGATCTTGCGGCCGAAGGCGCGGCCCATCGCGCGGACCACGGCCTGGAGGGCGGGGTGGTCCAGCGGGGTCAGGCACGGCCGGGTCGCGCCCCAGAAGGTGATCTCGTGCCGGATGCCGTCCGGCAGGCGGTCGGCCACCCATCGGCGCACGGCCTGTTCGATCGCGGCCGGGTCCTGGCCGGCGACCAGGCGGAACGACAGCTTCAGCTGGGCGGAGGCGGGCACGATCGTCTTGCCGCCGGGGCCGGTGTAGCCGCCGCACACCCCGTTGACCTCGGCGGTGGGCCGGGCCCAGACGCGCTCCAGGGTGCTGTAGCCGCGCTCGCCCAGCGTGGCGTGGGACCTGGCGGTGCGCAGCCAGGCCCGCTCGTCGAAGGGGAGCTCGGCGAACAGCTCGCGCTCGCGGTCGGTCAGCCCGATGACGCCGTCGTAGAAGCCGGGGATGGTGACCTTGCGGTCGTCGTCGTGCAGGGCGGCGGCGAGCCGGGCGGCCTCGGTGGCCGGGTTGGGCACGGCGCCGCCGAACGATCCGGAGTGGATGTCCCGGTCGGGGCCGTACAGGTCGACCTGACAGTCCGTCAGGCCGCGCATGCCGGTGCAGACCGTCGGGGTCTCCTCGTCCCACATGCCGGTGTCGGAGACGATCACGGCGTCGCAGGCGAGCCGGTCGGCCCTCTCGCGCAGCAGGGCGGCGAAGTTCGGGGAGCCGGACTCCTCTTCGCCTTCGACGAGCAGTTTCAGGTTGACGGCCGGGGTGTCGCGGCCGGTGGCGGCGAGGTGGGCGCGGACGCCGAGGGTGTGGAAGAAGACCTGGCCCTTGTCGTCGGCGGCGCCTCGCGCGTACAGCCGTCCGTCGCGGACGACGGGGTCGAACGGGTCGCTGTCCCAGCCGTCCTCGCGGGCCGCCGGCTGCACGTCGTGGTGGCCGTAGACGAGGACCGTCGGGGCGTCGGGGTCGGCGGAGGGCCATTCGGCGTACACCGCGGGCAGTCCGGCGGTGGGCCAGATCTCGGTGACGGGGAAGCCGGCGGCGCTGAGCTCGGCCGCCAGCCACTGGGCGCTGCGGGTCACCTCGCCGGCGCGCGCGGGGTCGGCGGAGACGGACGGTATCCGCAGCCACTCGGCGAGGTCGTCGAGGAACGCGGTGCGGTGCGCGTCGATGTACGCGCGGACGGCGGTGTCCGGCTCGGTGCTCATGTCCTGAGCCTATCCGGGGGGTGTGGGCCGCGGTCCGCCGCCCGTGCGGCCGCCGTCGGCCCGGGGGGCGGGGGGCCCTGGGGACGGCGCCTCGGCGTGCTCCGCCGGGTGGTAGGGGTGGCCGGGGTCGCCGAGGAGCAGCCGTTCCAGCGCGGCCCGGTCCGGCAGGCCCGCGGGGCGCAGGGTGCGGCCGGTGCGGACGTGGACGAAGGCGGCGCTCACCCGGTCCAGCGGCAGGCCGTGCTGCTCGGCCCAGGCGAGGCGGTAGACAGCGAGCTGGAGGGCGTCGGCGTCCGTGGTGCGGCCGGTCTTCCAGTCGACGATCTCGAAGGTGCCGTCGGCGTTGCGGTAGACGGCGTCGATACGGCCGCGGACGACGCGGCCGGCGAGCGGCAGCTGAAAGGGGGCCTCGACGCGGTAGGGGGTGCGGTGGGCGTAGGGCGTGCGCAGGAACGCTTCCTTGAGCGTTTCGAGGTCGCGTTCGTCGGCGATCTCCTCGGGGGCCTCCGGTTCCATGCCGGGCAGTTCGTCCAGGCCGATGAGGGGCAGCTCGTCGAAGCGTGATTCGACCCAGGCGTGGAAGCGGGTGCCGCGGCGCGCCGCGGGCTGCGGCGGCCTGGGCATCGGGCGGGCGAGGTCGCGGGCGAAGGCGTCGGGGTCGGCGGCGAGCCGCATCAGCTGCGAGGCGCTCAGCGACATCGGCAGCGGGACGTCCCGGACGGTTTCGCGGGCGCGGCGCAGTTCGTCGGCGAGCGCGTCGAGGTCGCGGTCCCAGGAGGCGACCAGGCGCGTCTCCTCCGGGGTGAGCGGCTGCGCGGCCTCGGGGTGGTCGCGGGCGGTGGGCTGCGCGGGGATGGCGGGGGGAGCCGCAGGGTGGGTGGGCGGGAGGTGCTCAGCGTGGGCGGGCGGGAGGTGCTCAGCGCGAGCCGCCGGAACATCCTCAGCGCAAGCCGCCGGAACGTCCTCAGCGC
>CAYNNX010000388.1:2531-6669 GCA_964398515.1 uncultured Streptantibioticus sp.
TCAGCGCGAGCCGCCGGAACATCCTCAGCGCAAGCCGCCGGAACGTCCTCAGCGCGGATCGGCGGGAGGTCCCGGGGGCGGACGGTGGGCAGGTCCTCCCAGTCGTCGAGGAGGTCCCAGTCCGGGTCGTGCTCTCGCGGATCCTCCTCCGGCGGGTACGGCTCGGGGTCCGGGTGGCCGTGCCCGTCGGGTTCCGGCGCCGGTGCGGCCTCCAGCAGGCTCAGGACCGTCCTGGCGGCCTGGCGGCGGGCTTCGAGGGCGGCGGGGTCGAGCGGCAGCGGCCAGGGGTGGTCGGCGGTGCGGGCCAGCGCCGGGTTCTCGGCGCCGTCGGCGGGCTCCTCGGCCCAGTGCTCGATCTCGCCGTGGCCGGCCTCGCAGTGCTCGCGCAGCCGGTGCAGGAACTGCGACGGGCCGCGCCTGGTCTTCTGCGACGGCCCCCACCAGTGGCCCGAGGCGAGCAGCAGGGAGCGGGGCCGGGTGAAGGTGACGTAGCCCAGGCGCAGCTCCTCCAGCGCGTTGTGCTCCTTCATCCGCTCCTTGAACGCGTCGAGGCCCTTCTTGGTCCATTCGGCGACGTCCGGCAAGGTGGCGGCGTCGCCGCGCAGCGCGTGCGGCAGGACCTTGCCGTGCCAGGGCCACAGCTCGCGGACCTTGGCGCTGGGGAAGGCGCCCTGCACCAGGCCGGGGACGGCGACGACGTCCCACTCCAGGCCCTTGGACTTGTGGGCGGTCATGACCTTGACGGTGTTCTCGCCGCCGGGCAGCGAGGAGTCCAGCCCCTTCTCGTACTGCTCCGCGGTGCGCAGGAACGCCAGGAACGCCGGGAGTGTGACCTGGCCGTCCGGCGGGGCGAAGCCGGCGGCGATGTCGAGGAAGGCCTGGAGCGTCTCGCGGCGCCGCGCGGCCAGCGCGGACGGGGAGGCGGACAGCTCCACCTCCAGCCCGGTGACGGCCAGCACGCGGTGCAGCAGGTCCATGAGCGGATCGCTCAACGAGCGCCGCAGGTCGCGCAGTTCGGCGGCGAGCCGCGCGAAGCGGACCCGGGCCTCGGGGGAGAACGGCAGGCCGTCGTCGGGGCCGTCGGGCCCGAGGAAGGTCTCCAGGGCGTCGGCGAGGGAGACGACCTCGGCGGGGTCGGCCCCTTCGACGGCCAGCGCGAGACGGTCCGGCTGCGGTGCGCCGTCCGGCCCGTGGCCCGCGGGCCCCTGGCGGACGAGGAGGCGGGCGCGCCGGCCGAGGAGGGCCAGGTCGCGGGGGCCGATGCGCCAGCGGGGGCCGGTCAGCAGGCGTACCAGGGCGGCGTTGGCGGTCGGGTCGTACAGCACGTCGCAGGTGGCGACGAGGTCGGCGATCTCGGGCAGGTGGAGCAGCCCCGACAGGCCCACGACCTCGACGGGCACGTCGCGTGCGACCAGGGCCGCGTGGATGTCGGCGAACCGCCCGGCGGTACGGCACAGCACGGCGATCTCGCCGGGGGGCGTGCCGGTGTCGGTCAGGTGCCGGATGCGGTCGGCGAGCCAGGCGGTCTCGTCGTCCTGGGTGGGCAGCAGGGCGCAGCGCACGGTGCCGTCGCGTTCGGCGCCGGGTGCGGGCCGCAGTTCCTCGACGCCTTCGTGGCGCTCGCGCAGGGGCGCCGCGAGGCGGTTGGCGAAGGCCAGCAGGCGGCCTCCGCTGCGCCGGTTCTCGCTGAGCGAGCGGCGGTGGGCCGGGGTGCCGTCGCGGTGCGGGAAGTGGGCCGGGAAGTCGTCGAGGTTGGCCACGGAGGCGCCGCGCCAGCCGTAGATGGCCTGGCAGGGGTCGCCGACGGCGGTGACGGGGTGGCCGGTGCCCGCGCCGAACAGGCAGGAGAGCATGACGCGTTGGGCGACGGAGGTGTCCTGGTACTCGTCGAGGAGGACGACGGCGAACTCCTCGCGCAGCATCCGGCCGACCTCGGGGCGGGTGCGGGCCAGGGCGGCGGCCAGCGCGATCTGGTCGCCGAAGTCCAGCAGGTCGCGGCTGCGTTTCTGCTCGCGGTAGGCGGCGACGAGCCCGGTGAGGTCGGTGCGCGCCTGCACGGCGGGCGCGGTCTCGCGCACCCAGGCGAAGCCGCGGGCGGCCGGGTCGAGGGCGGCGAGGCGTTCGGCGAGCTCGGCGTCGTGGGCGCGCAGCCGGTCGACGTCGACGAGGTGCTCGCACAGTTCGGCGTCGAGGGCGATCAGGTCGGCGGCGAGGGTGGACAGGCTCCTGGTGAGCGCCGGGTAGGGGCCGGGGGCGGTGCGCAGCACGCGGGCGGCGAGCTGGTAGCGGGTGGCGTCGGCGAGCAGGCGTGCCCCGGGCTCCAGGCCGATGCGCAGTCCGTGGTCGGCCAGGAGCTGTCCGGCGAATGCGTGGTAGGTGCAGATGCGCGGCTCGCCCGGCGCCTGGTCGGGGTCGGCCGGGTCGGGGTCGGTGACTCCGGCGCGCACGAGTGCCTTGCGGACGCGTTCGGCGAGCTCCGCGGCGGCCTTGTTGGTGAACGTCAGCCCGAGCACCCGCTCGGGGGTGACCTGCCCGGTTCCGACCAGCCAGACGACCCGGGCCGCCATCACCGTGGTCTTGCCGGAGCCGGCGCCGGCCACGATGACGTTCGGGGCGAGGGGCGCGGTGATGCACGCCATCTGCTCCGCGGTGAACGGGATGCCGAGGAGCTCCTTGAGGTCCTCGGGGTCGGTGAGTCGGTCGGTCACGCAAGGAGGCTAACGGGGGGCACCGACAGCGGCCGGAGCCGCGGGTCACTCCACCACCTGCCGCCCCTCCGGCCGGGCGCTGCAGGAGCTGCGGAACGAGCAGGTCGAGCAGTGGGTGCCCGGGCTGGGGGTGAAGCGTTCGTCGAGGACGCGGCCCGCGGCGGCCACGAGCATCCCGGCCACCCAGTCGCCTTCCAGGGGCGGCTGCGGCTGGACCTTGGGCACGGCCTCACCGCCCTCCTTCTTCGGGGCGCCCTGGCGCAGGTGCACGAGCTCGGCGCCGCCGGGCTGCGGGCGCCGGCCGCCGAAGGCGTCGTCGAGGGCGCCTTCGCGGACGGCGAGCTGGTAGACGGCGAGCTGGGGGTGGCGGGCGACCTCGGCGGCGGTGGGCGCGGCGCGGCCGGTCTTGAAGTCGACGACGTAGGCGCGGCCGGCGGCGTCCCGTTCGACGCGGTCCATGCTGCCGCGCACCCGCACCTCGTACCCGCCGGCTTCCAGGGTCACGTCGAAGCCGTGCTCGCCGGCCACCGGTTCGCGGCCGCGTTCCAGCACGTGCCAGCGCAGGAAGCGTTCGAGGGCGGCGCGGGCCTGTTCGCGTTCCTGGCGGGACTTCCAGGGGGCGTCGAAGGCGAGGGCGTCCCATACGGAGTCCAGCCGCTCCAGCAGGACGTCGAGGCGGGCGGGGGTGCGGCCGGCGGCGACCTCGTCGGCGAGGACGTGGACGACGTTCCCGAAGCCCTGCGCGGCGGTGGAGGGGTCCTCGGCGCGCACCTCGCGGCCGAGGAACCACTGCAGGGAGCAGGTGTTGACGAGCTGGTCGAGGGCGCTGCCGGACAGGGTTACCGGGCGGTCGCGGTCGCGCAGCGGTGCCGTGGAGCGGGTGGGTTCGGCAAGGCCCCACCAGCGGTCGGGGTGGGCGGCGGGCACCAGGGGGTGGCCGTCGTCGTCGCGCAGCGCGGCGAGGCGGGCGAGACGGCGGGCGGCGGCGTCGCGCAGGGCCGGGGAGGCGGCGGGGTCGACGGTGGTGGCGCGCAGTTCGGCGACGAGCGCGGCGACGGCCAGGGGCCGGCGGGGGCGCTGGGTGACATCGACCGGGTCGACGCCGAGTTCGGCGAGGAAGCGGGAGGGCTGGTCGCCGTCGTCCGCGGGGGCCTTGACGGCGGTGACGACGAGGCGTTCGGCGGCGCGTGTGGCGGCGACGTAGAACAGGCGCCGCTCCTCGGCGAGCAGGGCTGCGGCGGGCAGCGGTTCGGCGAGGCCGTCGCGGCCGATGCGGTCGGCCTCCAGCAGCGAGCCGCGGCGCCGCAGGTCCGGCCACAGGCCCTCCTGGACGCCGGCTACGACCACCAGGCGCCACTGCAGGCCCTTTGAGCGGTGGGCGGTCATCAGCCGCACGGCGTCGGGGCGCACGGCGCGGCGGGTCAGGACGT
>CAYNNX010000389.1:0-6664 GCA_964398515.1 uncultured Streptantibioticus sp.
GGCCGATGCCGAAGACGATGGTGTGCTGGTCGATCGCGTCGACGTACCGCTTCTGGTTGAGCGTCTTGGGGCGGATCGTGCGGCCCCGGCTGGAGAGGATGTTCTGGGTGAGCACCTGCGCCGGGGTCTCCTCCAGCCCGTCGGCGCCGCTGTCCTGCCGGAGCATGGCGATCGACCGCTCCACCGCGTCCTCCGTCATCGGTTGGCCGGTGCGCAGCACCAGCATCATCTCGTCGAAGAGGCGCTGCACGAGGGCGACCTGGTCCGGCGGTCCGGCGGCACTGATCTCGTTGCCGCGGACGTGGATGTCGACCTCGGGAAAGGCTCGTTCGATCACTCGCAGAAGTGCGTCGCCCGATCCCAGAACGGTCACCATGGGGTGCTTGGCCGGTACGACGAAGTGGGCGCGCGCCTGCGATTGCTGCGTCGGTGTCTGTGTCATGGGCCGGCTCTGAGGCCTGTGTGTCCGCCTTCGTTGCTAGCTACGCCCCTCGGGGCCTGGATACCAAGCGTACTTCGGCGCGCGGACCGCCCCGAGAGGTTTTCCACCGCAGCGCACGCGGTCATGGCCTGCGGAAGCCGATCGTGGGCACCGCCCGGCGCAGCGGCCAGGGGCGGTGGGCGGCCGGGAGCAGGTCGTCGAGGAAGGCGAAGCGCCGCAGCGCTCCCCGGTCCTGGTCGTCGTAGGCCTTGGCGTGCTGCCACCAGGCGGCGATCTCGATCCAGCCGGGCGCCGACAGCGAGCCGCCGAACTCCTGGACCGACAAGGCGGCGGTGAGGCTGGCGAAGGCGAGCCGGTCGGCGAGCGGCCAGCCGGCGAGCGAGCCGGTGACGAACCCGGCGACGAAGACGTCCCCGGCGCCGGTCGGGTCGAGGGTCTCGACGGTCAGGGCCGGCACCTCGGCGGTTTCGCCGGTCGCGGAGTCGACCGCATAGGCCCCGTCGGCGCCGAGGGTGACCACGGCCAGCGGCACCAGCTCGGCCAGCTTCCGCGCGGCGGCCCGCGGGCAGTCGGTGCGGGTGTAGCGCATGGCCTCGGCGGCGTTGGGCAGGAAGGCGTCGCAGTGCTCGAGGTCCGCCAGGTCGGCGGGGTCCCAGTGGCCGGAGTCGTCCCAGCCGACGTCGGCGAAGATCCGGCTGCCGTGCCGGGTGGCGTGGGCGATCCACTCCTCGGGGCGGCCGGGGGTGAGGGAGGCGACGCAGGCCCGGGCGGGCGGCGGGCACTGCGGTGCGGGCTCCTCGGGCGGGGGCGCCTCGTGGCCGTGGCTGACCATGGTCCGCTCGCCCTCGTAGGCCATCGAGACGGTGACCGGGGAGTGCCAGCCGCGCACCCTGCGGGAGAGCGACAGGTCGATCCCCTCGTCGCGTTCGAGCGAATCCCAGCAGTAGTCGCCGTACACGTCGTCGCCGAAGGCGGCCGCGAGCCGGGTGCGCAGGCCCAGCCGGGCGAGCGCGGTGGCCATGTTGGCCACGCCCCCGGGGCTCGATCCCATCCCGCGGGCCCAGGACTCGGTACCGCGTACCGGGGCGCTGTCGAGGCCGGTGAAGATGATGTCGAGGAAGACCGTTCCGGTCAGGTAGACGTCGGTTGCGGGGTCACCGGTGCCGCGTACCGCCGCGAGCGGATCGAGGACCGGCTGCTGATCGGTCATCCCGGACTCCTTCCGTCGGGTGCGAGGGCCGGTGCAGCACACTGTGCCTGAAACATCGGGATGGAGGGCGTATGCGGCTCACGATTCTCGGCGGCGGCGGGTTCCGGGTGCCGCTGGTGTACCGGTCGCTGCTGGACGATCCGACGGTGGGCGAGGTCGTGCTGTACGACACCGATCGCGCGCGGCTGTCGGTGATCGCCTCCGTACTGGCCGCCCAGGCGCGGGCCGCCGGATCGCCGGGGGCGCCCGCGGTGCGGATGGCGACCGGGCTGGACGAGGCGCTGCGCGGGGCGGACTTCGTGTTCTCCGCGATCCGGGTCGGCGGGATGGCGGGCCGGGCGTGCGACGAGCGGATCCCGCTGGCCGAGGGGGTGCTCGGGCAGGAGACGGTGGGCGCCGGCGGCGTGCTCTACGGCCTGCGGACGCTGCCGGTGGCGACGGCGATCGCCGAACGCGTGGCGGCGGTGGCTCCCGGGGCGTGGTTGATCAACTTCACCAATCCCGCGGGGATGGTGACAGAGGCGATGCGCCGCGTGCTCGGGGACCGGGTCGTCGGGATCTGCGATTCGCCGGTGGGCCTGGTGCGCCGTGCGGCGCGGGCGGCGGGCGCCGATCCGGAGACGGTGGACTTCGACTACGTGGGCCTGAACCACCTCGGCTGGCTGCGCCGGCTGGAGTCGGGCGGCCGTGATCTGCTGCCGGGACTGCTGGCCGACACCGAGGCGCTGGGGTCGTTCGAGGAGGGGCGGCTGTTCGGGCCCGAATGGCTGCGGACGCTGGGCGCGCTGCCCAACGAGTACCTGCACTACTACTACTTCACCCGGGAGGCGGTCGCGGCGGCCCGGGCGGCCGAGGCGACCCGCGGGGAGTTCCTCGCGCGCCGCCAGGCGGAGTTCTTCACGCGGGCGGGCGCCGAACCCGGGCGGGCGTGCGACCTGTGGGAGGCGGCCCGGCTGGAGCGTGAGGCGACCTACCTCGCCGACGCCCGCGCCGCCACCGGCGGTTGGCAGCGCGACGCCCGCGACCTGGACGGCGGGGGCTACGACCGGGTGGCGCTGGCGGTGATGCGGGCGATCGCCCACGACGAGCGGTCCCGGCTCATCCTCAACGTGCGCGGCGGCGGGGTCGTGCCGGGGCTCGATCCCGAGGCGGTCGTCGAAGTGGCCTGCGAGATCGGCGCGGACGGCCCGCGGCCGCTGCCGGTCGCGGCGCCCGACGAGCACCAGGCGGGGCTGATGCTGTCGGTGAAGGCGGCCGAGTACGCCACGATCGAGGCGGCCGCCACCGGGTCGCGGCGTCAGGCGCTGCGGGCGCTGGCGCTGCACCCGCTGGTGGACTCGGCGGCGGTGGCCGAGAGGATCCTGGCCCGGGCCGAGGTGCCGGGCCTGCGCTGAGGCGCCGGCTCAGGTGCCCCCTCGGTCGAAGGTGTAGGCCGCCACGTCGGCGAGGTGGCGGGCGCGGGTCTCCTCGTCCAGGAAGGAGGCCTTGAAGGAGTTGGCGGCGAGGGTGCGCAGCGTCTCCTGGTCGAGGCCCAGCGCGTCGCGTACCGCGTCGAAGTTGTCGCCCGCGTAACCGCCGAAGTAGGCGGGGTCGTCGGAGTTGACGGTGACCAGCAGGCCCGCCTCCAGCATCGCGGGCAGCGGGTGGTCGGCGAGGGTGTCGACGCAGCGCAGCCGCACGTTCGACAGCGGGCACACGGTCAGCGGGATCCGCTCGCGCACCAGCCGCTCGACCAGCGCCGGGTCCTCCAGGCAGCGCAGCCCGTGGTCGACGCGCTCGACGTCGAGCACGTCGAGGGCCTCGGCGATGTACCCGGGCGGGCCCTCCTCGCCTGCGTGGGCGACGCGGTGGAGTCCGGCCGCGGCGGCCCGCTCGTAGACCTCCCGGAACTTCGCGGGCGGGTTGCCGGCCTCGGCGGAGTCCAGGCCGACGCCGCTGATGCGGTGCAGGTGGGGGCGGGCGGCCTCGAAGGTCTCCAGCGCGGACTGCGCGGACTCGTCCCGCAGGAAGCACATGATCAGGCGGGTGGTGATCCCGTACCGCTGCTCGCTGGTGTCCAGCGCCCGGCCGAGCCCCTCGACGACGGTGTCCAGCGGCACGCCGCGGGCGGTGTGGGCCTGCGGGTCGAAGAAGATCTCGGCGTGCCGCACGCCCTGCGCCGCGGCCCGCGCCAGATAGGCGTCGGCCAGGTCCCGGAAGTCGTCCTCGGTGCGCAGCACGGCCATCAGCGCGTAGTACAGGTCGAGGAACGACTGGAGGTCGCTGAAGGAGTAGGCGCGGCGCAGCTCGTCGGTGGTCGCGTACGGCAGCTTCACGCCGTTGCGCTCGGCGAGGGTGAAGGCGAGCTCGGGTTCGAGGGTGCCTTCGATGTGCAGGTGGAGTTCCGCCTTGGGGAGGGGCATCGGGCCATCGTACGGTCAGCGCCGTTTGGGCACCGGCACCCGGTCCAGGTCGCGGGCGATGGTCAGCTCACCGGTGTACCCGGCCTCGCGGGCCTCCGCCTCGAACTCCGCGGGGTCGCCGTAGCGCTGCGAGAAGTGGGTGAGCACCAGGTGGCGCACCCCGGACTCGGTGGCCACCTCGGCGGCCTGGGCCGCCGTCAGATGGCCGTACTCGTGGGCGAGGAGCTCGTCGGCGGCGAGGAAGGTGGACTCGGCGACCAGCAGGTCGCAGCCCTCGGCGAGGGCGTAGACGTTGTCGCACAGGCGGGTGTCCATGACGAACGCGAAGCGTTGGCCGGGCCGGGCCTCGCTGACCTCGTCCAGCGTCACCCCGCGCAGCACGCCCTCGCGCTGGAGGCGGCCCACGTCGGGCCCGGTGATGCCGTGTGCGGCCAGCCGGTCCGGCAGCATGCGGCGGCCGTCGGGTTCCACGAGGCGGTAGCCGAAGGACTCCACGGGGTGGGAGAGCTTGCGCGCGGACAGGGTGAAGGCGGCGGTGACCGCCAACTCGCCGTCCTGCGCGATCGGTTCCTCACGCAGGTCGACGGTCTCGCGGTAGGCGGAGGCGTACCGCAGGCGCTCGAAGAAGCGGCGGCCGCTCGCCGGGAAGTGGGCGGTGACCGGGTGCGGCACCCGGTCGAGGTTGATGCGCTGCACGACCCCGGCGACCCCCAGGCTGTGGTCGCCGTGGAAGTGGGTGACGCAGATCCGGGTCAGGTCGTGCGCGGCGACCCCGGCGTGCAGCATCTGGCGCTGCGTGCCCTCGCCGGGGTCGAACAGGATGCCCTCGCCGTCCCAGCGCAGGACGTAGCCGTTGTGGTTGCGGTGCCGGGTGGGCACCTGGCTGGCGGTGCCGAGGACGATCAGCTCGCGTGCGCTCACAACCGGATTACCCGGGGGGCCAGTTGAGGCCGCGGCCGCCGATGACGTGGGCGTGGGCGTGGAAGACGGTCTGGCCGGCGCCGCTGCCGGTGTTGAACACGATGCGGTAGCCGGTGGCGGCCACCTTGTCCTCGGCGGCGACCTCGCCCGCCTCGCTCAGTATGTCGGCGGCAAGCTGCGGCGCCTCCCTGGCCAGCGTGGCCGCGTCCGGGTAGTGCGCCTTCGGGATGACCAGGACGTGCGTCGGGGCCTGCGGGTTTATGTCCCGGAAGGCGACCGTGGTGTCGGTCTCCCGGACGATCGTCGCGGGGACGTCACCCGTGACGACCTTGCAGAACAGGCAGTCGGCCTGCGGTTCTCCCGCCACGGTGGCAGTCTCCCTCTCAAGGATGCATGTGCTACGGGCGCATGCTACCGTCCGCGCGCGCCCGGCGGGCGATCATCGTGCCGGTCCACGTCGCGGCCATCACCGCGGCCGTGACCGCCAAAACATGAACCTGGAGCCGGATTCCACGCCGGGCCACACCAGTACCGCCACCGTGGCCGGCACGGCCGCCGCGTCGGCGACGGCGGTGATCCGCACCGGCGCGCTGCCGCGCCACCGGACCCTCCGGATCCCCGGCGGGCGGCCGCAGCCGGGTTCCGCACCGGCCTCGACGGCGAAAGCGGCCGCACCGCCGGCGGTCACGGCAGCGGGGGCGGGGTCTTCGCCGGAGTGGCGGCCAGGGCGTCGAGAGCGAGGGAGACCGCCTTGTCGAGCTGGGCGTCGCGGCCCGCGGCCCAGTCCTGCGGGGTCTGGACCACCTCGACGTCGGGGTCGACGCCGTGGTTCTCCACACCCCAGTGCAGGCCCTCGAACCAGATGGCGTACTTGGGCTGGGTGACGCTCGTGCCGTCCACCAGCTGGTAGCGCGAGTCGATGCCGATGTCCCCGCCCCAGGTGCGGGTGCCGACGACCGGGCCGATGCCCAGCGCCTTGATCGCGGCGTTGACGATGTCGCCGTCGGAGCCGGAGAACTCGTTGGCGACGGCCACGACCGGCCCGCGCGGGGCGTCCAGCGGGTAGCTCGTCGGGCGCACTCCGCGCGGCATGTCCCAGCCGACGATCCGGCGGGCCAGCTTCTCGACGACCAGCTGCGAGGTGTGGCCGCCGCGGTTCTCCCGCACGTCCACGATGAGCCCCTCCCGGGCCACCTCGACCCGCAGGTCCCGGTGGAGCTGCGCCCAGCCCGAACCGACCATGTCGGGCACGTGCAGGTAGCCCAGGCGGCCGCCGGACTGGCGGTGGACGTGGGCGCGGCGCCCGGAGACCCAGTCGTGGTAGCGCAGCGGTTCCTCGTCGGCGAGCGGCACGACGACGACCGCGCGCGTCTCGCCCGTGGGGCCCGCGACGGTCAGCTCGACCGGCTTGTCCGCGGTGCCGATGAGCAGCGGCGCCGGCCCGGTGACCGGGTCGACGGGCCGGCCGTCGACGGCGAGGATCGCGTCACCGGCGCGTACGGCGACGCCCGGCGCGGCCAGCGGTGAGCGGGCCTCGGGGTCGGAGGTCTCGGACGGCAGCACCCGCTCCACCCGCCAGACGCCGTCGGCGTCCCGGGAGATGTCGGCGCCGAGCAGTCCCTGCCTGCGCAGCGCGCCGCCGGATGCGCCGGGCGCGCTCCGCGTGACCCCTTCCGAGCGCATCGTGAG
>CAYNNX010000390.1:0-6637 GCA_964398515.1 uncultured Streptantibioticus sp.
CTCCGACGTCCTGTTCCTCGCGACGGCCAACGTGATCGACACGATCCCGGCGCCGCTGCTGGACCGGATGGAGTTCGTCCAGCTCGACGGCTACACCGAGGACGAGAAGGTCGCCATCGCCCGCGGCCACCTGCTGCCGCGGCAGCTGGAGCGCGCCGGGCTGGCGGCCGAGGAGGTCGCGGTGGACGACCCCGCCCTGCGCAGGCTCGCCACCGAGTACACCCGCGAGGCGGGCGTGCGGAACCTGGAGCGTGCGATCGCCCGCATCCTGCGCAAGATCGCGGCCCAGCACGAACTCGGTGAGCGCGAGCTGCCGTTCGCCGTGGGCGAGGCGGACCTGCGCGCCCTGATCGGCCGGCCGCACCACATCCCCGAGTCCGCCCACGACCCCGAGGAGCGCCGCACCGCCGTCCCCGGGGTCGCCACCGGCCTCGCGGTCACCGGGACCGGCGGGGACGTGCTCTTCGTCGAGGCCTCGCTGGCCGACCCGGAGACCGGCGGCACCGGGCTGACGCTCACCGGCCAGCTCGGCGACGTGATGAAGGAGTCGGCGCGGATCGCCCTGTCCTTCCTGCGCTCGCACGGGGCCGAACTGGAGCTTCCGGTGGGGGACTTGAAGGAGCGCGGGGTCCATCTGCACGTTCCCGCCGGGGCCGTGCCCAAGGACGGGCCGAGCGCGGGGATCACCATGACCACCGCGCTGGCCTCGCTGCTCTCCGGCCGCCGGGTCCGCGACGACGTGGCCATGACCGGTGAGGTCTCGCTGACCGGCCGGGTGCTGCCGATCGGCGGGGTGAAGCAGAAGCTCCTCGCCGCGCACCGGGCCGGGGTGACCACGGTGATCATTCCCAAGCGTAACGAGGCCGATCTGGACGACGTCCCGGCCGAGGTGCTGGAGAAGCTGGAGGTCCACCCGGTCGCCGACGTGCGCCAGGTGCTGCAGCTGGCTCTGGAGCCGGCCGGCGAGCGGGCCGTACCGCTCGCCGCCTAGGCCCTTCACGGCGACGCCCCCGCCCGAGCACGGCGGGGGCGTCGCCGTGCCGTCGGCGGTCAGCCGGTGGCCAGCGCCAGGAGGCGGTCGTAGGCGCCGTTGAAGCAGTCCTGGTCGCCGGGGAAGGTGCCGGAGTCGGCGTACTGCCAGAAGGTCTGGTAGCCCCAGCCGGCGGGCAGGGGGCCGGGGTCGGAGGAGTAACGGGCGGTCCACAGCGGGTAGTTCGCCGCGAAGCCGCCGTAGCCGCCGGTGCAGGCGGTCCACCAGTTCGTGGTGGTGTAGATCACCGGGTAGCGGCCGGTGCGCGCGTGCACCTCGTCGCCGAAGGCGGCGATCCAGCCGACCATGGCGGACTGGCTCAGGCCGTAGCACTCGGAGCCGTACGGGTTGTACTCGATGTCCAGGGCGGGCGGCAGCGTCCTGCCGTCGGCGGACCAGCCGCCGCCGTGGCCGACGAAGTAGTCGGCCTGCGCGGCGCCGCCGGAGGTGTCGGGCGTCGCGAAGTGGTAGGCGCCCCGGATTATCCCGGCGTTGTACGAGCCGTTGTACTGCTGCGCGAAGTACGGATTGGTGTACGTGGTGCTCTCGGTCGCCTTGACGTACGCGAACCGGCCGCCGTTGTTCCACGCCGACGCCCAGTCGACGTTGCCCTGGTAGGCGCTGACGTCCAGGCCCGGGGTCCGGGTGACGAGCGGGACGAGCGGCCGGCCGTGCCGCCCGCCGCCTTCGTGCGCGGGGACCGTGGAGCCGGCCCGGTCCAGTTGCGGGTGGGTGACGTGGCCGCGGCCCGCCGCGGTCGCGGTGCCGGGCACGGCCAGCAGGGCGGCGACCAGGGCGACCGGGGTGACGAGGGCCGCCAGGACCGCGGCCGCACCGGATCTGAGCCGGCGGGCGATGTCGGCTGCGGGCATGAGTGCCTCCAAGGAGCGTGGGATGGGTGCCTTGGTGTGGCCATGACATTTCTGCGGCGCGCGTCAAGGTACGCGCGTAGAACGCCGAGGCGGAAGAGGAGCCGGACGCCGCCGTTGGTCTAATCCTCCGGAATACTGGAGGAGCTGCGGCGATGGCAGGCGGTGAAAGAGAACTTCACCCGCCGGAAAGGGCACCGACGTGCGGAAGGCCGAGGACCGGCGCGACGAGCGCAATGCGATGACCGATCAGGAGATGCAGGCCCTCGAACGCGAGATCACCGTCTTCTACCGGCGGGCCCGGGCGTCCTCCGGGGAGATGGCCCGCCAGGTCCACCCCGAACTGGAGCCCGCCGCCTACGGGCTGCTCGTCCGGCTGGAGGAGACCGGCCCGGAACGGGCCACCGACCTGGCGGCGTACTTCGGCGTCGGCAAGGCGACGATGAGCCGTCAGCTGCGTGCGCTGGAGGGACTCGGCCTCGTCAGCCGGGAACCGGACCCCGCGGACGGCCGGGCGTTCCTGGTGCGGCTCACCGAGGAGGGCCGCACCCGCGTCATCCGCGTCCGCGACGCCCGCCGCGAACGCTACCGGCGGCAGCTCGCGGAGTGGGACCGGGCGGACATCAAGGACCTGGCACGGCTGCTGCACAAGCTCAACTCGGTGTCCTAGCCCGCCCGGGGCGGTACGCCCGTCGGCCAGGGCGGCCGGTAGGGGCGTGGTGGGGCGAGCTGCGCTCCCGGCGCGCCGGGGTCGGGAGCCGACGGCTGGCGCACCGCCGATCCCACGGTGACGACCGCCGTCGGCTCCCGGTCGACCCCGCCGGGGATGCCGCGCGGGGATGAGCGGGGACCGGCAGGCGTCAACCGCCGCGCGGTGCTCGCCTCGCGGGAAGCGGCTGCGGTCGGGGTCGCCGGCCTGTGCTGGAGCGGGGATGGGTTGGTGTCGCCTGGTCTCAGCCGTCGTGGGCGGGCCTCGGTGCGGTCGGGGTCGCCGGCCTGTGCTGGAGCGGGGGATGGGTCGGTGTCGCCTGGTCTCAGCCGTCGTGGGCGGGCCTCGGTGCGGTCGGGGTCGCCGGCCTGTGCCGGGCCGGGGGATGGGCTGGGGGCGGGCCGCCGGGTGTCGGCCGCCGTGCCGCTGGGCTTGGCGGCGGGCCGGTCTTACAGCTCGGCCAGGATCAGCGTTGCGTCGTCGTGGCGCTTGCCTCGCGGGAAGCGGCTGCGGTCGGGGTCGCCGGCCTCCGCCGCGCGGACGCGGGCGATCACGCCGTCGGCCCCCTCCTTGCGCGCCAGGGCGAACACCTCGTCCCAGCCGCACTCCCCGAACAACTCCACCAGCCGTGCGGCGCCGTCCGTGAGGGCCGCGACCGCGCGCACGCGGTCGCGCGGGGTGGTGCCGGTGAGCGCCCGCCGGGCCACCGAGGGGTCGGCGGCGGCGGTGAAGAAACCGCCTTCCGCGTTGCGCAGCGCCTCCACCGCGCGCCCGTACGCGGCGCCCGCCTCCGCCCGTTCCGCCGAGCCCTGCGGGAGCGCCCGCACCGCCGCGCGCAGGGTGGGCACCGGATCGGGCAGCCGGTCGAGCCGGTCGTCGAGGACCGCCCGTACCGCGCCCGTGTGCGGCCCCTGCTCTCCTTGTTCCGGTGTGTCCTCGATCAGCAACACCGAGTCGGATAGCACCAGATGCTCCACGACGTCCTGATTCCACCGGGCTGCGACAACGGTTGCCTGCGGGGTGTGCCTGTGAGAAAGGTCACAGGTTGTGATGTGTTGCCCAGCGGTTCGGGCGATGGCCTCGGCGAGGCACTGTGCAAGCGTCATATCCCATAGCGAAGCGGACAGTTCGAGCAGGGCGCCGCCCAGGCGGGACGTGAACCACGGCACCCCGTGCTCGCACCCGGTCCCGCCCGGCGCCGGCGTCACGCCGTCGAGCAGGACCAGCGCTCCGCCCTGTCCGCAAGCGGGTGACGCGACTGCGGCGAAGTCCTCGTTCGGGCGGCCGGGGGTGCCCGGCTCGGTGGCGGTCTCGATGCGCATGGACCCCAGTCTGCCCCAGCGCTGTTCGACCGGCAGTGCATATCTGACCTGCGGCAATACCGGCCATTCCCGGCACCGCCCAGCCCACGGCGAGTGCGGGCGGGCATCTTTCCAGGAGCCCGCCGCTATGCCAAACCGCGTCTGTCGCGCCCCCGGCGCCGAGGGCGGGCCCGGGCTTGAACGTCAACTTCTGGTTGTTGTTCACTCCTTCGAGTGTCACGGCAGGGATGTGTGTCATCCCTCTGTGGAAGGCTGCGAGGGTCGTGGCCGAGCAGCAGGGGATGAGACCGGGCACGTCGCACCGCGTTCGCGGTGCCGGCTTTGCTGCACACGCACGAACGCATCGGGGGGGACGCCGGAGGCGGCCGCACGGCCGCCTCCGACGCGAGTGCCCAGACTGATTTGTCGTCACTTCGGCTGTATCCGACGGACGAGACAGGAATGCGAGAACCGGTGCGGACAACGCGGAGAGGGCGCGCGGAAGCGCGCACGCAACCGACGCGGCCCGAACGACGTGTGCGGCAGCGCCTGCTCGTCACATTGCTCATCTCTGTGATCGCGGTGCCCGCCGCCGGGGGCCCCGGGCTCGACGGCGCCGTCGGCGATCTGTCGGAGTCGCAACGCCTGCTGCGGCTGACCCAGCTCGACACCGCGGCCGTGGCCCTCTCCCACTCCCTGGCCGACGAGCGCGACGACATGACCGCCTTCGTCGCCGCCGGGCACTCCACGGCCTCCGGCCACGGCGTCAGCGAGGACGAGCGGGCCCGCGTGGACCGCCAGGCCGCCGAGGTCACCCAGCAGGCCGCCGCACTCGACACCGGCGGCTCGGCCGACCTGGTGCGGGTCACCGGCGATCTGCGCACCGCGCTCGCCTCCCTGTCGCACATCCGGCAGAGCGCGCTGTCCGGACTGAGCACGGCCAAGGACGCCTTCGACGCCTACACCCCCCTCATCGACACGCTGGACGGCGTCAGCGCGGCCCTGGCCCGGGCGCTGCCCGCCCGCGCCGCCGACGCCGACACCGACGCGGGCCCCGCGCTCGCCCGCGCCGTCGCGCTGGCCGACGCCGAACGCGGCCTGCTGGTCGCCGCACTCACCGCGGGCGGCCCCTCCTCAGCCCTGGTCGGCGAGGCGCAGCAGGCCCGCGTCGGGGAGCAGGCGGCGCTCGCCGGGTTCGACGCCACCGCCACCCAGCCCGCCCGCACCCAGTACGCGCAGACCGTCACCGGCACCGACGTCGCCACCGCCGAGAGCTATCTGCGCCGGCTGACCGGCAAGGGCTCGCTCTCCCCGGCCGACGACCGGCTGCGCACCTCCGACGTCGCCGCCGCCCTGGCCGCCCGGATCGACCGCATGCGCGCCGTGCAGGCGTCCCTGGCCCAGGCCGGCAGCAACCGGCTCACCGCGCTGCGCGACGACGACGTCACCACCCTGGAGCTGCACATCGCCCTCGTCGGCGCGTGCGCCCTGCTGGTGCTGGGCGTCGGCATCCAGAACGCCCGCTCGCTGACCCGTCCGCTGGCCGCGCTGCGCCGCTACACCGACGCCCAGGTCACCGGGGACACCGAGGTTCCGGTGCCGGTGGCGAGCCGGGACGAGTTCGCCGCGATCGCGCGCTCGGTCGAGCGGCTCGCCAAGGACACCGTACGGCTGCGCGAGGAGACCGCGGAGCAGGAGAAGGAGCGCAAGCGGCTCGTCGCCAACCGCGAGAAGGTGGCCGCCGAACGCGACGGACTGCGCCGCCGGCTCGCCACCCAGCGCGCCGAACTCCAGCAGGAGTTCAGCGCCGAGAAGGACGAGCTGCGCGCCGCCTTCGCCGCCGAGAAGGACGGACTGCGCGGCGAACTGGCCGCCGAGAGCGCGCAGTTGCGGCAGCGGCACGAGACGCTCCTGAAGGAGAAGGAGGCGCTGACCGCGCGCCTGGTCTCCCTCCAGGGCGCCGTGCACGGCACCTTCGTCAACCTGTCGCTGCGCACCCTCGCCCTCGTCGAGCGCCAACTCGCCCTCATCGAGGGCCTGGAGGACCGCGAGCAGGACCCCGAGCAGCTGGAGACCCTCTTCAAGCTGGACCACCTCGCCACCCGGATGCGGCGCAACAGCGAGTCCCTGCTGGTCCTCGCCGGCTCCGAGACCGGCGGCGGCACCCCGGCCCGGCCGGTGAGCCTGCTCGACGTGGTACGCGCCGGCGTCTCCGAGATCGAACGGTACGAACGGGTGCGGATCCCGTTCCTGCCGCGCGCCCAGCTCGCCGGCTTCGCCGCCGACGACACCAGCCACGTCGTCGCCGAACTGCTGGAGAACGCGACGGCGTTCTCCCCGCCCGACGCGGAAGTCCAGGTCTCCGGCTGGCTGCTGGAGAACGGCGAGATCATGGTCTCCATCGAGGACAGCGGCATCGGCGTCCCCGAGGCCAAGCTGGCCGAACTCAACGCCACGCTCGCCGATCCGCACCCCGACGAGTCCACCGCCGCCGCCGGTCTGGGCCTGTACGTGGTCGCGCGGCTCGCCGGCCGCCACGGCATCCGGGTCCAGCTGCGCGAGCAGAAGCAGGGCGGCCTCGCCGCGGTCGTCGTCATCCCGCGGGCGCTGCTCGTCCAACCCGACGACCAGGGGGGGCTGCCGGGCGGCGCGGAGCAGGACGCGGCGGACGCGACCGGTGCCGTCCGCCCCGGCCGCCGGCGCGCCGTACCGCCGCCCAGGCGGTCCG
>CAYNNX010000391.1:0-6555 GCA_964398515.1 uncultured Streptantibioticus sp.
CGGCCGCGACGGCCAGCCGCAGGCCGCGGGCGGCCGCGCGGTCGAAGTCGAGACCGGGGTTGGCCTCGGCGAAGTGGTAGTGGGAGCCGACCTGGACCGGCCGGTCGGCGCGGTTGAGGACCGTCAGTCGGGTGACGGGCCTGCCTTCGTTGAGCACGACGGGCGTGTCGGCGTGAACGATCTCACCGGGGATCATGGGGGGCCGGATCCTGTCAGACGATGGGCTGGTGGACGGTGACGAGCTTGGTGCCGTCCGGGAAGGTGGCCTCGACCTGGACGTCCTTGATCATCTCGGGTACGCCCTCCATCACCTCGTCGCGGGTGAGGACCTTGCGTCCGGAGGACATCAGCTCCGCCACGGTGCGGCCGTCCCTCGCGCCCTCGAGAATGTGGGTGGTGATCAGGGCGACGGCCTCCGGGTGGTTGAGCTTCACCCCGCGCGCCCGGCGCCTGTCCGCCACGTCTGCGGCCACGTGGATCAAAAGCCGCTCCTGTTCGTGCGGGGTCAGTCGCACCCGTACCACCTCGCAAACCGCCCTGCCGGGCCGCCATGACGTCCGTGGGGCCGGCAAAAGCGGCTCCCCTTGTGACCGGTCGCCGCTCGCCCGCCTGTGTCCCGGCAACCGTGCGTGACCTGCCGCGTCCCAGGATTTTGCAGCGTGATTACACGCCTGGATCGGCGCCGTTTCCGCCGCGTTAACGGACGTTGCGCCGCGAGCCGGCGGCCTCAGCCTTCGGCGCGGCGGGGGCGTGCGGGGTCGGTGTGCTCCGCGGCGATGCCGAAGCGGCGGCGTTCGCCCGTGGCGGACGGCGCGGACCCCACGCGCGAGACGGTGCTGATCGCCTGCTCGTCGGCCGGGTCGGCGTCCTCTTCCAGTCTGCGCAGGTCAGCGGCGGAGACCAGGGCCACCAGCGGCTTGCCGTGCCGCGTGAGCACCACTCGCTCGCCGCCGTAGACGACGCGGTTGACCAGCTCGGCGAGCTCGGCGCGGGCTTGTGTCACCGGGACTTCGTGGGCCATGCTCCCCATCATAACGGGATGTACGTCCTGTACATTTTCTACAGACCTGGAGGAGCAGTGAGGCATCAGGCGACGGGGCGCCATGTGCTGCCGGAGTTCACCGAGCGCACAAGCCAGGGGATCCGGACGATGGACCCGTACTCCAAGCTGCTGTCCGAACGGGTGGTCATCCTGGGCGCGCCGGTCGACGACACCTCGGCGAACGACGTGATGGCGCAGCTGATCCACCTCGAACACGCGGCGCCCGAGCAGGACATCCAGCTCTACATCAACTCGCCCGGCGGTTCGTACCCGGCGATGACCGCGCTCTACGACACGATGCGGTACATCACCTGCGACATCCGGACCGTCTGCCTGGGCCAGGCGGTCGCGGCGGCCGCGGTGCTGCTGGCCGCGGGGGCGCCGGGCAAGCGGATGGCGCTGCCGGGGGCCAGGGTGGTCATCGACCAGCCGGCCGTCCCCGAGCCGATCCGGGGCCAGCCCTCCGACCTGGAGATCCACGCGGAGGAGATCCGGCGGCAGCGCGAGCACATCGAGGAGCTCCTCGCGCAGCACACCGGGCAGCCCGCCGAACGGATCCACGCCGACGTCGAGCGCTCCACGGTGTTCGACGGCGCCGGCGCACAGGCGTACGGCCTGGTCGACCACGTCAGCCACAGCCGCAAGGCGTCCGCCGCCGAGCCCCCGTCGAGGTGAGCCGCATGGTCCCCGAACTGCCGCCGCTGCCCGCGCTGACCAGGGCGGAGGGCGAGCTGATCGACCGTTACCTGGAGACGGTCGACCTGCTGGGCCGCATCAACCCGGCCCGCTGCGCCGACACCTACGGCGCGTTGCGTGCGGCGCAGGCCCTGGTGGGCCGGGCGACCGCGCTGCGGGAGGCACTTGAGCTGATGCACGAGCGCGGCGAGCGCGAACTGCACGCCTCGGCGCTGGTGCGGGCGCTGCGGGTGCTCGACGGTGAGCGGCGCACCCGTCTTCCGGCCATTCCGCGGGCGTCGGCGGGCGACTGAACGGGGTTCCCGGGCGGGTTCTCTGGGCCAACCGGGGGATTCGCCACTCCGGTGGCGCAGCCCTTTCTGAGGGGCTCGCAGACCTGCAATTGCCCAGGTCGGCAAGGAACTTACCGATCACAAGACGTCGAACACGTAGTGTCACGCGATCAGCAACTGTCACATTCGTGCGTAATCATCCGTGGTGACGACAAGCCCCCGCCGCGGTGGCGGGGCGGTCCGGGCGTTACGCCGAGTCCTGCCGGCGCCCGGACGCCAGGTCGACACCACAGCCGGCAGGAGCGGAGGACCCGATCACGACGGGGTCGTCCGGAGGTAGTGGGACGGCCCCTTGGGGTGAAGCCGCGGCAGCGGCCGGGCATCTTCGCCTGCCCGAACCCGACAGGCCATCCTTCGCAGGCGGACGACGAAGGGGTGCGCATGCCTGCACCGTTCCTCCCATCCACCCTGTTCTCCCGGACCGGAGCCACCGTCGCCCTCACCACAGCCGCCCTGGCCGCAGGGGTCCTCGCCCCCGGCCTGCAACCCCCGGTCTCCGCGGCGACCGTCGCCGTCACAGCCCTGGAGATCGCCGCCTCCAAGCAGGGATCGCCGTACGAGTACGGCGGCGTCGGCCCCGACAGCTTCGACTGCTCCGGGCTCACCCTGTACGCCTTCCGCAAGGCGGGCCGGCGGCTCCCCCGGACGGCGGCCGACCAGTACTACGGGACCCGCCACATCACCGCCGCCTCGCGCGCGCCGGGGGACCTGGTCTTCTTCCACCGGGGCACCAGCGTGTACCACGTCGGCGTCTACGCCGGGGGCAACCGTATCTGGCACGCCCCGAAGACCGGCGCACGGGTCCGCCTGGAGCGGATCTGGGCACCCGACGTGTGGTACGGGCGCGTGGGATGAGGCCGCCCGGAAGCGGCCGCGGCGGCCACGGTCCCGGCTGCCGCTGCTGCCGGTGGCCGCGGCTGCCGTCCCGTCACGACGTGTCCCAACCCGGTGCGCGGCATCACCAGCGCCGCCTTCGGGCCGCGCGCTGCCACGCGGTCGTCGGCCGCGCCGATCGCATACGCCCGGACGGACTCGGACCCCGGTGACGCCGGTGCGGCGGCGAACCGCTCAGGCCTCACCCGGCTCGTCCCACCGCGCCTGAGGGGCTTCGGGCGCGGTCCGCGGGTCCGCCGCGGCGCGCGCGTACCACACCACGGCGGACACGCAGACCGCTCCGGCCGCCGCCCCGCACGCGATCACCACGTGCACGGGGAATACGTCGGCGGCCGCACCGGCGAGCGTCATGCCGAGGCCCTGACAGGTCATCAAACCCGCGGTGAGCAAGGTCATCGCCGTTCCCCGGAGCCGTTCCGGGACGGCGGCGAGGAACCACTGGTCGAGGCCCAGGCTGTAGCAGATCCCGCAGCCGGTCAGCACCTGGCAGACCAACGCGACGGCGAGCGGGGGCTGGAGCGCGTACCCGGCGGCGGGGAGCACGGCCCAGACCGCGACCGGCAGCGTAAGGCGGGCCCGGCCGCGCGGCCCGAGGAGCGAGCCCGCCAGCGCCTCACTGGTGACCGCCCCGACAGGCATCCCGCACATGAGCAGCCCGAGCCCGGCCGTGCCCGCGTTCAGGGAGTCGGCGTACGGGGTCAGCAGGGCCTCGGAGACCACCACGAACATCGGCGGCACCCAGGCCAGTAGGAGCAGCGCCCTGATCCGCCGGTCCGCGAGCAGCCGGCGCACCCCCGACAGCGACGCGCCCAGCAGGGCACCGCCGCCCGCACCGCCGCGGGCCGGACGGCGCCGGGTTCCCAGCCGCAGCACCGACGCCGAGCCGGCGAAGGTCGCCACCGTGACGCCGAGCACGCCCCGGGGCGGCAGGATCGTCAACAGCAGCCCGCCGGCGGCGAATCCGGCGAGCTGCGCGCCCTGCGCCGCCAGCCGAACCACCGAGCGGCCCAGGACGAACAGGTCGCCCTCGCCCAGGATCTCCGAGAGGGTGGCGGCACGGGTACCGGTGAAGACCGGTGCCACGGCGGCGGTCACGCAGCGCAGCGCGAGCAGCAGCGCCACCGGCGCGCCGGGCACCACCATCCCCGCCGTGCTCACCGCACACAGCAGGTCGCAGCCGACCAGCACCCGGCGGGCCGGGAACCGGTCGGCGACACAGGAGAGCAGGGTGCCGCCGAGCACATGGGGCAGCAGCCCGAACGCGAAGGTGAGCGCGGACAGCAGCGGGGATCCGGTGAGCCGGTAGACCAGCACCGACAGGGCGATCTCGCAGACGACCGTGCCGAGCGTCGACATCAGATGGGCCGCGAAGACGGCGCGGAACTCCCGCACCGCGAACACGCCCCGGTAACCGGCGCGTTCGCCGTCCGCGGCGGACGCCGGCGCAGGGGCGCGGACTTCGGATGCCGCGGGGTCCGCGCTGCCGGGGGTGGAGGGGGAAGCCATGGCGGCAGCCTGACCGCAAGCCCTCGGCGTCTCCTAGTCTTTCGGCCGGAGCCGAATCATCCGGGAGGTCCCGTGCCCCTGCACCTGCGCTTCGGCGCCGAGGACCTGCTGCGCTGCCGGTTCGCGGTCTCCCCGCTGTGCGAGACCCACGAGGCGGTACGCACCCTGCGGCGCTCGGAGCGGCACGGCTACCACACGCCCTGGCTGCGGCGGATGCGGGCCGCCGTGGCCGGGCTCGACCTGACCGGCCTGTGGCTGTTCATGCCCCGAGGCGGCGGCTACACCCCCGACTTCCTGGGGCCGCCGCCGAGCACCCCGTTCACCTCCGCGGTCTCCTTCGAGCAGGAGCTCGCCCGGATGCGGGCCACCGATCCGGCGGTGGCACACGAGGAGATGGCCCGCTCACTGGCCTGCACCCCGGGCGCGGCCGAGTCCGCCGCGGGCCGGGCGATGCTGGCGGATCCGGCCGGTGCCGTACGGCGGCTCGCCGATCTGACCGAGCGGGTGTGGCACGCCCTGGTCGCCCCGGACTGGCCGAGGCTGCGCGCGCTGCTGGAGGCCGACGTCGCCTACCGCACACGCCAGTTGGCCGACGGCGGCCTCGAAGGGCTCTTCGCCGACCTGCATCCGCGGCTGACGTGGGCCGGCGAGACGCTCACCCTGCGCACCCGGCCCGGTTTCCGGCTCACCCAACGGCTCGACGGACGCGGGGCGTTGCTTCTGCCCAGCGTCTTCGTCTGGCCCGACGTGGTGAGCGGTTTCGCACCGCCCTGGCAGCCCACGGTGATCTACCCGGCCCGGGGCGTCGGCGCCCTGTGGCAGCCGCCCGCCCCACAGGCGGCCGAGGCGCTCGTCCGGCTGCTGGGAGCGAACCGCGCGGCGATCCTCGGCGGGCTCGACGAGCCGGCGTCGACCACGGCGCTCGCCACGCGGCACGGGCTGGCCGCCTCGTCGGTCTCGGCGCACCTGGCGGTCCTGCGCGACGCCGGGCTGCTCACCTCGCGCCGGCTGGGGCATCAGGTGCTCTACGAGCGCACGCCGCTGGGCACGGCACTGGCCTGCGGGACGGGCCCGCAGCAGGGCGGCTGAGCCACGCCCGGTGTCACGGGGTGCCGACGGCGGCCCGCCACGGCAGCGTGATCCACACCGTCTTGCCGCCCTCAGCCGTGGGCACGACCGAGACCCGGCCGCCCGACTCGCCGGTGAGGTGGCGGATGATGAGCATGCCCCGGCCGTTGTCCTGCTGCACGGCGGCGGGCAGCCGCTGCGGCCGGCGCGGGTGGCTGTCGGTGACGCCGATCCGCAGCTCCTCGTCGTGGTCGAGGCGCAGGTCGAGGGTGAACGTGGGCGAACGGCCGAAGGTGTGCAGTACGGCGTTGGTGGCGAGCTCGGAGACGATGAGCCGGACGGTGTCGGCGGCGGGCGCGCCCTCGGGCAGCCCCCACTCCCCGAGCACTCGGGCGGCATAGGTACGGGCGGCGGGCACCGAGGCGGGGTCGCTCGGCAGGGTGATGGATGCTTGATGGTGGTCTGCCATGGCGATGCTGTCCCTTTTCACCGGGCGGCCTCTCCGGCGGCTGGCCTGTGCGCGCGGACCCCGCGTCAGGGGATCCCCGTGCCATGGGAAATGTCAGCGGCATTAGCCGAAGGCGGCTGCCCTCGCCAGAGTGCGCACCATGCTGCCGCCGCTGCGGGTGGTCCGCCAACCTATGCCCACATCTGTCCCCCAAAGCGGTGAACTGTACGACGAGCGAGCGTATTTCGGGCGCAGCGGCCCGGCCGCGCGGCGCCGCCGGGTCAGCCGCGCGGAGCGGTGGCGACGATCGCCTCGACGGCCTGCGTGACCTGGCGGCCCGTCAGGTCCGCACGTGCCGACAGCCGCAGCCGGGAGATCCCGTCGGGCACGGAGGGGGGCCGGAAGCAGCCGACGGCCACCCCCGCCGCCCGGCAGTCGGCGGCCCATCGCACCGCCTCGTCGGGGCCGGGTGCGCGGACCGACAGCACGCAGGCGTCCGGCCGCCGGGAGTCCAGCCCGGCCGCGGTCAGCCGGGTGTGCAGTTCGGCCGCCACCGCGCGGGCCCGGGC
>CAYNNX010000392.1:0-1242 GCA_964398515.1 uncultured Streptantibioticus sp.
GGTGCGCAGTTGGCGCGGGGCTACCTGCGCCGCCCCGGGCTGTCGGCGGAGCGTTACGTGGCGTGCCCGTTCGGCGCCCCGGGTGAGCGGATGTACCGCACCGGCGACGTGGTCCGGTGGCGTGCCGACGGCAACCTGGAGTTCCTGGGGCGTGCGGACGACCAGGTGAAGATCCGCGGCTTCCGCATCGAGTCCGGTGAGATCGAGGCCGCACTCGTCTCGCATCCCCGGGTCGAGCAGGCGAGGGTGGCCGTGCGGGAGGACGTGCCCGGAGACATGCGCCTGGTCGGCTATGTGGTGCCCGTCCCGGACGGCGATGCGCTCGACCCCGCGGATGTGCGCGCCCACGTGGGCCGCATGGTGCCGGAGTACTTGGTTCCCGCCGCTGTCGCGGCCCTCGACGCCCTCCCGCTGACGGTCAACGGCAAGCTCGACCGGCGTGCCCTGCCCGCTCCCGACTACGCGTCGGCCGGCGCAGGACGGGCGCCTTCGACGGTGCAGGAGGAGATCCTGTGCGGAGTGTTCGCGGACGTCCTGGGTCTGCGGAAGGTCGGCGTCGACGACGACTTCTTCGAGTTGGGCGGCCACTCCCTCAGCGCCGTGCGTCTGGTCAGCCGGATCCGCTCGGTACTCGGTGTCGAGGTGGGTATCCGGACGGTGTTCGAGGCGCCGACCGCGGCCGCGCTCGCCGGTCGCCTGCCGGGTGCGGAGGCCGCCCGGTCCGCGCTGACGGCACGGGTGCGGCCGGATGTGGTTCCGCTGTCGTTCGCGCAGCAGCGGTTGTGGTTCCTGGGTGAGCTGGAGGGCCCGAACGCCACCTACAACATGCCGGTGACCGTGCGGCTGACCGGGGAGCTGGATCGCGAGGCACTGCGTGCGGCGCTGCGGGATGTGGTCGAGCGGCACGAGGTGTTGCGGACCGTCTTCCGGACCGTCGACGGCCGACCGCAGCAGCGGATCCTGGACCTTGAGGCGGCCGGGGTCGAGCTGACCACGGCGCACGTGGCACCCGAGGAGGTGGCGGCGGAAGTGGCCCGGTCCGCGGCCCACACCTTCGACCTGTCCACCGAGATCCCCATACGAGCGTGGCTGTTCGCCGTACGCCCCGACGAGCACGTCCTGCTGCTGGTGGTCCATCACATCGCCGGTGACGGATGGTCGATGGCTCCCCTGGCACGAGACGTGTCCCTCGCCTACGCGGCGCGGCGCGACGGTCACGCGCCCACATGGGCGCCGCTGCCG
>CAYNNX010000392.1:1252-6526 GCA_964398515.1 uncultured Streptantibioticus sp.
CAGTACGCGGACTACGCGCTGTGGCAGCGTGAGCTGCTCGGGGACGAGAGCGACCCCGGCAGCGTCGTCGCCCGGCAACTGGCCTACTGGCGCGAGGCTCTGGCCGGTGTGCCGGAGGAGCTGGTGTTGCCGTTCGACCGGCCGCGACCGGCGGTGGCGACGTACCGCGGTGGCACCGTCGATGTGGATGTGCCGGCGGAACTGCACGCGAAGCTGATCGAGCTCGCCCGCACGCAAGGCGTGACGGTGTTCATGGTGCTGCAAGCCGCACTCGTGCTCCTGGTGAGCCGGCTCGGCGCGGGCACCGACGTCCCCGTCGGCGTCCCCGTGGCCGGCCGGTCCGACGAAGCGCTCGACGACCTCGTGGGCTTCTTCGTCAACTCCCTCGTCGTCCGCACCGACGTGAGCGGCGACCCCTCCTTCACGGAGCTGCTCGCCCGCGTGCGCGAGGCAGGGCTGGGGGCACTCGCCCACCGGGACATCCCCTTCGAGCGGCTGGTCGAAGACCTCACTCCCACTCGTTCCATGGCTCGGCACCCCCTGTTCCAGGTGATGCTGAGTCTCGACAACCACGCCGATGCGGTGGTGGAGCTGTCCGGCCTGGAAACGGAGGTGGTGCGCGCCGCGCAGGTCCTGGCCAAATTCGACCTCGACGTGAACCTCAGGGAACACTTCGGCGCCCAGACCGAACCGGAAGGCATCCGCGGCACGGCCGTCTACGCCGTGGACCTGTTCGACCGCGCCACGGTCGAGGGGCTGTTCGAGCGCCTCGTGCGTGTGCTGCGGGCCGTGACGGCCGATCCGCGGCAGCGCGTCAGCCAGGTGGAGATCCTCGGTGAGGCAGAGCGGAAGCAGCTCCTGACCGAGTGGAACGGCACCGCCCGGGAGGCGCCCGCAACGACACTGCCCGAGCTGTTCCGGGCCCAGACCGCTCGTACTCCAGACGCCATCGCCCTCGCCGTCGACGACATCGAGCCGACCTATGCCGAGCTGGACGCCCGTGCGAATCGCCTGGCGCGATTGCTGGTGGACCGCGGTGTGGGCCCGGAGTCGACGGTCGCGGTGCGCATGGAGCGCTCCGCGGACCTGGTGGTGGCGCTGCTGGCGGTCCTGAAGGCCGGTGGGGCGTACGTTCGCATCGACCCGGGGTACCCGGCCGCGTGCGTCGCGTCCCTGCTCGCCGACTCGGCTCCCGTGCTTCTGCTGACGAGCACGGCCGCAGGTGCTGTTCCTTCCGGCGTGAAGGTGCCCGTGGTGAGCATCGACTCCGCGGACACACTTCTCGAGGTCGAGCGGCGAGCGGCAGCTGAACTCACCGACGCGGACCGCCTGCGCCCGCTGCTCCCGTCACACCCGGCCGGTGTCGTCTACGGCACCGGTAGCGGCTACACCTCCAAGGGCATGGTCGTCACGCACGAAAGCCTCTCGGCTTACGTTGCGTGTGCGCCTCACGCGGACGCGGACGCGGGCCGACGGGCCGTACTGCGCGGCTCAGTCGCCCTCGATGGCGCGAGTGCGGCGCTGTACGCCACACTCGCCTCCGGCGGATGTGTCAGCGCGGAAACCCTTCAGGGCACGGGCGGGCCGGCTCCCGACATGCGTGCCTTCGTCCTGGACGCGGCACTCCAGCCGGTGCCGGTGGGCGTCCCCGGTGAGCTGTACGTGTCGGGCGCCCAACTGGGCCGGGGCTACCTGGGCCGTCCCGGGGCGTCGGCGGAGCGCTTCGTGGCGTGCCCGTTCGGCGCTGCCGGCGAGCGGATGTACCGGACCGGTGACGTGGTGCGCCGGCGCGCGGACGGCAGCCTCGAGCACCTTCGCCGTGCGGATGACACGGTCGAGGTCGAAGGCTTCCGCTTCGAGCTGAGCGATGTCGAAGCCGCCCTGTCTTCACACGCTCTCGTCGGCCGGGCCGTGGCGGTCGTGCGCGAGGACGAGCCGGGTGACAAGCGGCTGGTGGGCTATGCCGTGCGAGCGGCAGATGGTGACAGCGCCGGGTTGGACGCCGGGACGCTGCGTACACACCTGGTCGCCGCCCTTCCGGAACCCATGGTGCCGTCGGCAGTGGTGGTGCTGGACGCTTTGCCGCTGACCGAGGACGGGAAACTCGACCGCAACGCGCTCCCCGAGCCGGAATCCGTGGCGCCTGCTTCCCGGCGGGGGCCGTCCTCGGTGCAGGAGGAGGTCCTGTGTGCCGCCTTCGCCGAAATGCTGGACCTGCCGAGTGTCGGTGTGGACGACAACTTCTTCGAGCTCGGCGGACACTCCCTGCTTGCGGTGAAGCTCATCGTGCGCTTGCGTGAACTCGGGCTCCCGGTGGACGTGCGCACACTCTTTGCGGCTCCGACGGTGGCCGGGCTCGCCGCTGCCGCGGCAGGTCGCAGCGAGGTGGCCGTACCCGAGAACCTGATTCCGGCCGGTGCCGAGGTGATCACGCCGGAGATGCTGCCGCTGGTGGAGCTGACTCCGCAGGAGATCGAGCGGATCGCGGCGGAGGTTCCCGGTGGTGCGGCGAACATCGCGGACATCTATCCGTTGGCGCCGTTGCAGGAGGGGATCTTCTTCCACCATCTGATGGGTGGCGGACAAGACGGTGGCGATGTGTATGTGCTGCCGACGGTGCTCGGGTTCGACTCGCGGGAGCGGTTGGAGGCGTTCCTGGGCGCGTTGCAGAAGGTCGTGGACCGCCATGACATCCTGCGCACCTCGTTCGCGTGGGAGGGGCTGCGTGAGCCGGTCCAGGTGGTCGCGCGGCGGGTTTCGTTGCCGGTCGAGGAGATCGACCTCAGTGCTGCTGTAGAGGGCACGGATGCGGTCGAGCGGCTGCTGGCGGCGTGCGGTGCTTCGATGGACATCGGCTGTGCTCCGCTGGTGCGGGTGCATGTGGCGGCTGAGCCGGACAGCGGTCGGTGGCTGATGGCGTTGCGGGTGCACCACCTGGTGCAGGACCACACGGCGTTGGCGGTCCTGCTGGGTGAGGTCCGTGCGATTCTGCTCGGAGACGGTGAGCGGTTGCCGGTTGCGGTGCCGTTCCGGGAGTTCGTGGCGCAGGCCCGGCTGGGGGTCTCGCGTGAGGAGCACGAGCGGTTCTTCGCCGGGCTGCTGGGTGATGTGGACGAGCCGACGGCGCCGTTCGGGCTGTTGGACGTGCACGGTGACGGCACGGGTGTGGGTGAGGCGCGGGTCCGGGTGGAGGCCGGGCTTGCGGGTCGGCTGCGGGAGCAGGCGCGGCGGTTGGGTGTGAGCCCGGCGACGTTGTTCCACGTGATCTGGGCGCGGGTGGCGGCTGCCACGTCGGGCCGGGATGACGTGGTCTTCGGCAGCGTGCTGTTCGGCCGTATGCAGGCCGGCGCCGGTGCCGACCGCACGCCGGGTCTGTTCATCAACACGCTCCCGGTACGCGTGCCGACGGTCCGTACGTCCGTTGAGGACGCGGTACGTGCCATGCAGAGGCAGCTTGCGAACCTGATGGTCCACGAGCATGCTCCGCTCAGCCTGGCGCAGCAGGCCGGCGGCCTTCCCGCGGGCACTCCTCTGTTCACCTCGCTCCTCAACTTCCGCCACGTCGACAACCCCGCTGAGCGCCCCGGCGATTCGGTGGTGGAGCTGGGCGCCGGACTTGAGAACGTCGAGCTGATCTCGGCGCGTGATCGCACCAACTACCCGCTATCGGTGGCGGTGGACGACTCGGGCGCCGGCTTCAGCCTGAGGGTTCTGGCGGTCTCCCCTCTCGACCCGCAGGCGGTGTGCGCACTGATTCATGCGGCGACCGAGGGCGTGGTCACCGCCCTCGAAGAGGCAGCCGCTGTCGGGCTGGATCGCGTGCAGGTCATCAGCGAGGACGAACGGCGGCGCGTCCTCGGTGAGTGGAACGACACGACTCGTGAGGTCCCCGAAACCACTCTGACCGCGCTGCTGGACAGGCAGGCCTCGCGCACGCCGGACGCCGTGGCGCTCGCCGTCGAGGGCGTTGAGCTGTCGTATGCGGAGCTGGATGCGCGGGCGAATCGGCTGGCGCGGTTGCTGGTTTCGCGTGGGGTGGGGCCGGAGTCGCTGGTCGCGGTGTGCATGGAGCGGTCGGCGGAGCTGGTGGTCGCCCTGCTTGCGGTGTTGAAGGCGGGCGGCGCGTATGTGCCCGTCGACCCGGAGTACCCGGCAGAGCGCATCGCCTACATGCTGGGCGATGCACGCCCAGTGCTGGTGATCACCAGCAGTGGTGTACAGGCGGGGCTTCCACCGGTGGAGGGCCCGGCGCGGGTGGTCGTGGACGATCCGGCCATCACCGCCGAGCTGGCAGCCATGGATCCCGGAGCGGTCGACGACACCGTGCGTCGTAGCGCGCTGCTGCCGTCGCATCCGGCGTACGTGATCTATACGTCCGGCTCGACGGGGCGTCCCAAGGGTGTGGTGATCACGCACCGGAGCGTGGTCAACTACCTGAGCCGGGCCATGGAGGCGTATCCCGAACTGCGCGGGACCACCCTCTTGCACGGATCGGTCTCGTTCGACGCGAGCGTGCCCGTCCTGTACGGCGCTCTGACCAACGGTGGCCGCGTGATCGTCGCAGCCCTGGACGAGCAGCTGCCCACCGCGCTCGGCGGCCGGGAGCTGACGTTCCTGAAGGCCACGCCCAGCCATCTGGCGTACATGGACGGCCTCCCCGAGGGGTGCGCTCTGGTGGGCCAGCTGAACGTCGGCGGGGAAGCCGTCGGCTCGGCGCGGATACGCGAGTGGCGCCGACGCCACCCCGACGTCTCCGTGGTGAACCACTACGGTCCCACCGAGGTGACCGTCGCATGCACCGACTACGCGGTGAGTGCGCAGGAGGACGCCGAGTCGGGCGTTCTGCCGATCGGCCGTCCGATGTGGAACACGCGGGTGTTCGTGCTGGATGCGGTGTTGCAGCCGGTGCCGGTGGGTGCAGCGGGTGAGCTGTACGTGGCCGGTGCTCAGCTGGCGCGGGGGTATCTGGGGCGTGCGGGGTTGTCGGCGGAGCGTTTTGTGGCGTGTCCGTTCGGTGGCGTGGGTGAGCGGATGTACCGCACGGGTGATGTGGTGCGCTGGCGCGCGGACGGCAACCTGGAGTTCCTGGGGCGTGCGGACGACCAGGTGAAGATCCGTGGCTTCCGGATCGAGCTGGGCGAGGTCGAGGCGGCGCTGGTGTCGCATGCGCTGGTGGGTCATGCGGCGGTGGTGGTGCGGGAGGACACCGCGGGGGACCGGCGTCTGGTCGGCTATGTGGTGCCCGCCTCGGACGGTGACGCGGTGGATGTCCAG
>CAYNNX010000393.1:0-6507 GCA_964398515.1 uncultured Streptantibioticus sp.
GGAGATCCTCGAGGCGCCGCCCGCGGACGCCCCCGACGCCGCCCGGCTCTCCGGTGCCGGGCGGGCGCTGGACCGGCACCGGGAGGCCGCCGACGCCGCCTCGGCCGCGGCGGCCGCGGCCCGCACCCCGCGGATCACCCCGGCGACCGCCTACGCCCTGGGCGTGCTCCACGCCGACCAGCGGGCGGAGGTCGAGGCGTCCCGCTACGCGTTCAGCCGCGTGTGGCAGGGCGTGGCGGCCGCGCCGCACCCGCCGTACCCGGACGTGGTCACGGCCGGGCACTGAGACCGCCGGCAGCAGACGAGACCGCGAGTAGGGGACCAGACGTGCCGAAGACCGCCACCACACCGATCCGCGCCGCCGGGGCCGTGCTGTGGCGCCGCTCGCCCTACGACGGCAGCCTGGAGATCGCGCTGATCCACCGGCCGCGGTACGACGACTGGTCGCATCCGAAGGGGAAGCTGAAGAACGGCGAGGGGGCCGCCCAGGCCGCGCTGCGCGAGGTCGAGGAGGAGACCGGGATAGAGGCCGAGCTCGGTTCCCCGCTGCCCACCTCCTTCTACATGGTCTCGGGGCGCCCCAAGGAGGTCCGCTACTGGGCCGCGCGGGCGGTCGGCGGCTCCTTCAGGCCCAACCGGGAGGTCGACCGGCTGATCTGGCTGCCGCCCGGCATGGCCCGTGAGCGGCTCACCTACGAACACGATCGCCCTCTGGTGGACGCCCTGCTGCGGTGCATACGCTGAGCAACATCAGGTAAGCGTTGGGTAGGCGACCCGCCGTTGTACGCCACACCGATGGGCGAGGTTCACCGTGCGTTCACTCTCTTCCGTCGGCCGCTTCACCTCGCATGCCTAATTTCGGCCGTGCCGGTGGACCCGTGTGCCCTGGCAGATTGCAGTACAAACAGCACCACAACCCTGCTTCGCCGGGTGCCGGCGGGCTCCAGGAAGGAACACTCGAAGGAGAAGCTACAGCGGAAGAGCGGCCTGCGCGCCCTGGCCGTCGGCGCGGCGGTCGTCTCCGGCGCCCTGGTCCTGACGGCCTGCGGCTCGGACAACAACAGCACCAGCCCTTCCGGCGGTTCATCCAACACCGCCTCCGCCGGCAACATCAAGTGCGGCGGGAAGGGCAACCTCCTCGCCTCCGGCTCCACCGCCCAGAAGAACGCCATGGACGTCTGGGTGAAGAACTACATGCAGGCCTGCCAGGGCACGCAGATCAACTACAAGGCGACCGGCTCCGGCGCGGGCGTCACCGAGTTCCTGCAGGGCAACACCGCCTTCGCCGGCTCCGACTCGCCGCTCAAGCCCGAAGAGGCGGCCAAGTCCAAGTCGGTCTGCAAGGGCGGCCAGGGCATCGACCTGCCCATGGTCGGCGGCCCGATCGCCATAGGCTACAACCTGCCCGGCGTGGACAACCTGGTCCTCGACGCCCCCACCCTGGCCCAGATCTTCGACGGCAAGATCAAGACCTGGGACGACCCGGCGATCAAGAAGCTCAACCCGAACGCGAAGCTGCCGTCCACCTCCATCCAGGCGTTCCACCGCTCGGACGAGTCCGGCACCACCGACAACTTCACCAAGTACCTCAAGGGCGCCGCGGCGAGCGACTGGAGCTACAGCGGCGGCAAGGCCTGGCAGGCCCAGGGCGGCCAGTCCGCACAGGGCTCCTCGGGTGTCGCCTCCCAGGTGAAGCAGACCGCGGGCGCGATCGGCTACTTCGAGCTGTCCTACGCGACCGCGAGCAGCATCCCGACCGTGAAGATCGCCACCGGCGCCTCCGCCCCGGTCGCCGCCAGCTCCGACGCCGCCTCCAAGGCGATCGCGGACGCCAAGATCACCGGCACCGGCGACGACCTGTCGCTCAAGCTCAACTACGCGACCAAGGCCGAGGGCGCCTACCCGATCACCCTGGTCACCTACGAGATCGCCTGCGACAAGGGCAACAAGCCCGCGACGCTGGACGCCACCAAGGCGTTCCTGTCCTACATCGCGAGCGAGGGCGGCCAGCAGGGCCTGAGCCAGCAGGGCTACGCCCCGCTGCCCACCGAGATCGCCACCAAGGTCCGCACCGCGATCTCCGCCCTGTCCTGAGGCCGCGGACCGGTGGTCCCGGGACCGACAGCGCCAAGCTGACGGTCCCGGGACGCCGGCCGTGAGCCGACAACCGCATCCGCACGCCGCGACCGGCCTCCGCCCCGCCACAAGCGGGGGCCGGCCGCCCCCGCCGATCCGGTGCACCGCCACTGGGGCCCATCCGCCCCCGCCAGACCGGAGCTGAGCCACATGGACACCGCCATAACCGCGCCAGACACACCCCCGCCGCCACCGCCCGCCACGGCCGCGCAGCCCGGCGTCACCCGGCCCGGTGACCGGATCTTCCTGGGACTGTCCAGGGGATCCGGCATCCTGCTGCTGGTGATCATGGCCGCGATCGCGGTCTTCCTCACCGTTCGCGCGGTCCATGCGATCTCCCTGGACCACGGGAACTTCTTCACCACGTTCGAGTGGAACGCCAACGCCACCCCGCCTGTCTTCGGCATCGCGGTCCTCGCCTACGGCACGGTGGTCAGCTCGCTGATCGCCATGGTGATCGCGGTTCCGGTCTCGGTGGGCATCGCCCTGTTCATCTCGCACTACGCGCCGCGCCGCCTGGCGACCCCCCTCGCCTACCTGATCGACCTGCTGGCGGCCGTGCCCAGCATCGTCTACGGCCTGTGGGGCGCGCTCTTCCTCGTGCCGCACCTGCAGGGGCTCAACCTCTGGCTCGACGAGTACTTCAGCTGGACCGTGATCTTCCACAAGTCCGACCCGGCCAGCGCGGCACGCTCGCTGTTCTCGGTCGGCATCCTGCTGGCGATCATGATCGTGCCGATCATCACCAACGTCAGCCGCGAGGTCTTCCGCCAGGTCCCCAAGGCCCACGAGGAGGCCGCACTGGCGCTCGGCGCGACGCGCTGGGAGGTCATCCGCATGTCGGTGCTGCCCTTCGCCCGCTCCGGGATCATCTCCGCCTCGATGCTGGGCCTGGGCCGCGCGCTGGGCGAGACGATGGCCGTCGCCACCGTGCTGTCCGCCTCCCCGGTGCTCACGCTGCGCCTGCTGGACCCGGCGGGCGGCACGTTCGCGCAGAACATCGCCGCCAAGTTCAGCGAGGCCGGCGACTTCGGCCGCGACGCGCTGATCGCCTCCGGCCTCGTGCTCTTCGTGATCACCCTGCTGGTCAACGGCGCCGCCCGGCTGATCATCGCCCGTCGCAAGGAATACTCGGGGGCCGCCGCGTGAGTGCGCTTACCAACGACGCCACCGCCGCGCCGCGGCACTCGCTTCTCGCGCGCCGCCGGCTGCCGCGCTGGGCCCCGGCCGGGATCGCGGTGGCCGCGATCGGCCTGGGCTGCGGCATCGGCGCGGGCGCCGGGCTCGCCAGCCACGTGCAGTGGGGCCTCATCGCCATGGTCCTGTTCGTCGCCGGCACCTACCTGGTGACCGCGGCCGTCGAGGGCCGCCGTCAGGCGCGGGACCGGGTGGCCACCAGCCTGGTGTGGGCCTGCTTCATCCTCGCCGTCGCACCGCTCTACTCGCTGATCGAGACCACGATCAGCAAGGGCGTGAAGGTCCTGGACGGCAACTTCCTCAGCCACTCCATGGGCGGCGTGATCACCACCATGCCCGGCGGCGGCGTCTACCACGCCATCATCGGCACCCTCGAACAGGTCGGCCTCGCCTCGGTGATCGCCGTGCCGATCGGCCTGCTCACCGCGATCTACCTGGTGGAGTACGGACGCGGCACGCTCGCCAAGGCCGTCACCTTCTTCGTGGACGTGATGACCGGCATCCCGTCGATCGTCGCGGGCCTGTTCATCCTGGCCTTCTGGATCATCATCCTGGGCTTCGGCTACTCCGGCTTCGCGGGCTCGCTCGCGCTGGCGATCCTGATGATGCCGGTGGTCGTGCGCTCGACGGAGGAGATGCTCAAGCTGGTCCCGAACGAGCTGCGGGAGGCCTCGCTCGCGCTGGGCGTCCCCAAGTGGCGGACCATCCTCAAGGTGGTGCTGCCCACTTCGATCGGCGGCATCCTGACCGGTGTCATGCTGGCGGTGGCCCGCATCGCCGGTGAGACCGCGCCGGTGCTGCTGCTGGTCTTCGGCAACCAGTTGATCAACAACAACCCGTTCAACGGCGCCCAGTCGTCGCTCCCGTTCTACGTCTACGAGCAGTACGCCAACGGCAACGACGCGTCGTACGGCCGGGCTTGGGCAGCAGCCCTGGTGCTGATCGCCTTCGTCATGATCCTCAACATGGTCGCCAGGGGCATCGCCCGCTGGAAGGCCCCGAAGACCTCTGGCCGCTGACCGGCCGCCGCACGAAAGAAGTTGATTCCCATGGCCAAGCGCATCGACGTCAGCGGCCTCTCCGCGTACTACGGCAGCCACAAGGCGATCGACGACATCTCGATGACCATCGAGCCCCGCTCGGTGACCGCCTTCATCGGCCCCTCCGGCTGCGGCAAGTCCACCTTCCTGCGCACCTTGAACCGCATGCACGAGGTCACCCCCGGCGGCCGGGTCGAGGGCAAGGTGATGCTGGACGACGAGAACCTCTACGGCCCCGGCGTCGACCCGGTCGCCGTCCGCCGCACCGTCGGCATGGTCTTCCAGCGCCCCAACCCCTTCCCCACGATGTCGATCTACGACAACGTGGCGGCCGGCCTGCGCCTCAACGGCACGGTCAAGGGCAAGAAGAACGTCGACGAGATCGTCGAGCGCTCCCTCCGCGGCGCCAACCTGTGGAACGAGGTCAGGGACCGCCTGGCCAAGCCGGGTGCGGGCCTGTCCGGCGGTCAGCAGCAGCGCCTGTGCATCGCCCGGGCGATCGCGGTGGAGCCGCAGGTGCTGCTGATGGACGAGCCCTGCTCCGCCCTCGACCCGATCTCCACGCTGGCGATCGAGGACCTGATCGGCGAGCTGAAGGAGCGGTTCACGATCGTCATCGTGACCCACAACATGCAGCAGGCCGCCCGCGTCTCGGACCGCACCGCCTTCTTCAACCTGGCCGGGGTGGGCAAGCCCGGAAAGCTCATCGAGATCGACGACACCGAGCGGATCTTCTCCAACCCGTCGGTCCAGGCCACCGAGGACTACATCTCCGGCCGCTTCGGCTGAGCCGCCCCCAGCCGCCTGGCGGTGCTGCATGGCGGTGCCACCGTCCAGGCGAGGGCCCGTCTCCCGACCGGGAGGCGGGCCCACTTCGTTTGAGCAGCCGCGATCGGGCAACCCCGGACGGTGTCCGTCGCTGCTCCGGCGAGGAGGCAGGCCCATGACTTTCCCCTCCGGCACCCCGTCCGACCGGCCCGGGGGCGACCCCTACGGCACCCCTTCCTACGGCATCGGCCCCTATGGGGGCTTCCTCGGCGCCCTGGCCCATTCCGCGTGGCAGGTGATGGTGGCCACCGGCGTGGTGGCGCTCGCCCTGGGCATCGTCGTCCTGGCCTGGCCGAGCGCCACGCTCCTGGTGGTCGGCGCCCTCTTCGGGATCTACCTGCTGGTCAACGGGGCCCTGCAGCTGGCGGGCGCCTTCGGCCACCACGTCCCCGGGCACCTGCGGGTCCTGGGCTTCGTCAGCGGCGCGCTCTCGATACTGCTGGGGCTGATCTGCTTCCGCGGTGCGGCCGAGTCGATCTTCCTGCTCGCGCTGTGGATCGGCTTCGGCTGGCTGCTGCGCGGGATCACGCTGACCGCCGTCGCGATCTCCACCGAGGGGCTGCCGGCCCGCGGCTGGCAGGTCTTCTTCGGGCTGATCACCCTGCTCGCGGGCGTGGTGCTGATCATCTCGCCCTTCCGCTCGATCGCCGCGCTCACCCTGGTCTCGGGGATCTGGCTGGTCGCCCTCGGCGTGGTAGAGCTGATCCACGGGTTCCAGCTGCGCTCGCGCGTCAAGCACGTCACCCCGCAGGGCGGGACCGAGGGCGGCGGCCGGCCGCTGGACTCGCCGGCCGACCCGTAGGCGGCGGTCAGCCGACTGCCAGGTTCACGATCGCGAAGACCAGAGCGGCGACGCACGCCGCGGCCGGCATCGTGATGAACCAGCCGAGGACGATGTTCTTGGCCACACCCCAGCGCACGGCCTTCACCCGCTTCGTCGCGCCCACGCCCATGATCGACGAGGTGATCACGTGCGTGGTCGAGATCGGCGCCTTGAAGATGTACGAGGTGACGTAGAGGATCGCCGCCGAGGTCATCTCCGAGGCGAAGCCCTGGGGCGGATCCAGCTCGATGATCTTGCGGCCGAGGGTGCGCATGATGCGCCAGCCGCCCGCGTAGGTGCCCAGCGAGAGCATCAGCGCGGTGACGATCTTGACCCAGATCGGGATGCCGCTGCCGCTCTGCGCACCGGAGATGGTCAGCGCCATGACCACGACACCCATCGTCTTCTGGGCGTCCTGGAGGCCGTGGCCGAGGGCCATGCCGGCCGCCGAGACCGTCTGCGCGATCCGGAAGCCGCGCTTGG
>CAYNNX010000394.1:0-5961 GCA_964398515.1 uncultured Streptantibioticus sp.
GCTTGGCCGGCGGTCATCGGCTTGTTGACCAGGTTCAGCTGGCCGAGCCGCCGGACGAGTTCGTGGCCGTGCCCGGCGCCTTGGGGGGCGTGCACCTCCAGCTGGCCGCGTATCGAATACTCGTGCACGGCAGGGTCATTGGCGCCGTACGGCCGGTAGATCGCGGTGTAGCCGTCGCCAAGGTCGATGAGGTACTCCTTGCCGTTGGCCGACGACCGTGCCTTTCCGTTCCATGAGGTGATGCCGGTGGCCGGGTCGATCTTGGCGTTGATCCGGCTGGCGTCGCGCAGCTCGGCCGTCAGGGCGGTGCCGTCCTGCGCTGGAGCGGGCATCTGCTTGGTGATGGTGGCGTTCCCGTGCACCTCGTGCGGGGTCACGAACGGGACCTTGTCGCTGCTGTGCCCGTCGATGCGTTTGCCGATCTTCACCAACTGCGCGCCGTAGTAGTCGAGCATGCTTTGCTCGTCGGCGGTGAGGGGTCCGGCAGCGCCGTTCAGCTGGGGGTCGAGGGCCTCGACGGCGTCGACGGCCTTCTGCCAGTACTCCTTGGTGTGGTCGGGAATCGGAACGCCCGCCGACAGCTTGTGGTTGACGGACTTGGCGGCCTTCGCGACCAGTTCGTGCAGCTGATGCTCTTCGTCCAGAGGGAGCCGTCCGTCGATCTGCTGTTGGACGGCCACCGGGACGGTGGCTCCGGTGTTGTTGATCGCTTCCAGTAGCTTCGCCTCGGCGTCTTCCTCGAGGGTGGCCAGCAACACCTCGCGTGGTCCCTTTTTGGAGGCGTAGGAGACCAGGGTCGCGGTGGAGTCGACTAGGTCCTCGCCGCCGATCAGGACACCGACGCCGGTGGCGAGCCCTTCTGGTGGTGTCTGCGGGACCTCAAGAACTGCCTCGGCCCACTGATCCGCCATCTCACCAGCCTCGGCACCGCCAGCGCTGACTTCGGCGGCTTCCTGAGGCGAGGGCTCAGCGGCTGGCGGGCCCTCGGTGTCGGCGCTGGCGGGTGAGGCTGCTGGGTCGGTGTCGGCGGCACTGGCGGGTTGTAGCTGCTGGTCCGCTTCCGCGTCGGCCGCTTCGGTCGTCTCGACGGCTTCTGCCGACGGCAAGTCGGTGGCGGGCTCGGCGGTGTGGAGGGTGATAGACGGGGTGATGCTGTAGGCAAGATGGCTGGTCTTGGAGTTGGTGCCCATCGTCAGCCTCTGTGCCGCAGCAGCGCCCCGGTGGGCAGATTCACCTGGTTGGTGAAGAAGTCAGCGAAATCAGCGCGGAGGTTTTTCTTGCGTTCGCAGGCGTGGTCGAGGAAGGCTTCAGCGATCTGACCGTGGGTGACCTGCTTGGCCGGGATGCCGTGCTGTGCGGCGGCGCGTTTACGCATGGCCGGCACCCAGTGGAAGTTGTTCTTAGCGCCTTCGTGGGCGGTGGAGGCGAGCATGGCCCGCCAGGTGGCGTCGGGGATCTGTTCGTAGGCCTTGATGACTGGGTGCGCCGCCGCTGGGTTCACCTTGACGCCGGCGGCTAGGTCGCCCTTCTGGTGCGCCTTGTAGGCGATTTGGTAGACGGGCTGGCCCGTGCCGTGGCCGCTGTGCGGGTTGTAGTCCAGGGAAAGTTTGTCGGCTCCGTAGAACTTGAACGCGGCGCCCTGGTCGATGGGGACCAGGCCGCCGGAGGCGGTACGCAGAACGTTGGCGTTATGGCCGTCGTGGTCGCCGACCAGCCAGGACGCCACGTGGGTCCGCACCATCGCGTCGACGTCGGCCTGGCTCCATTTCCCGGGGTGGGGAGACAGGTTGGTGGCGCCCTTCAGCAGCGGTTGGATCGACCCCTTCTGCCCGTTGATCTCGGTGGCGTAGACAGGGACGGAGGGGACACCTCCGGCGTGGAAGGCTGCCGAGGCGGCCGCCTCCACGTGCCCCCGCACTCCGCCGTAGGACTTGTCGGGCTTGAACATCCAACTCGACCCGTCGGGGGCGGTATGAAGCGACTTGGTATGCACGCCACCGAGGTTCGCGGCGGAGCCCGGCCCGAACTCCCAGGACGCCACCGCATCCAGTCGTTCGGGCAGGTCGGACGCTGTCGCCCGGGCGTGCTGCAGGGCTGCCATCAAATTGTTGTGCTTAGTCGCGAATCCCTGAGGCTTGCCGCTAGCAGCGATCGCGGCCAGCGTGGAATCGCTGATCACAGGCTGCGAGGGCGGGGTGGATTCGGCTGGGCTAGCCGCGCTGCCGGAGGGTTGGGGGGCCGTCGTGGTGGAAGCGGTTCCCTCGATCTGGTGCAGGTCGGCAAGCGTCATCCCGCCTACGGTCTGGCCGGCGGTGAGCTTGGCGTAGCGGTCCAGCGCGACCTGCTGGATCTTGGCTTTGGATTTGAGGTCAGGGTCGTAGCTCGGGTCGAGCCAGTGGACCAGCGGATGCGGGCTGTTGCCCGACAACCCGACGAGTGCTGGATGCTCGAACCCGTCAGCGGCGGCGAGCTGCTGCAGCTGCGCGGTGCCCAGGCCGTTGAGGTAGTCCAGGCTGACCTTGTGGGCCTTCGCCCGTAGATCCTGCACATCGGAGGGGTCGACGCCGGACTGCTCAGCGAGCTCGATCTGCTTACCCGCCTGCGCGATCAGGCCGGCGAAGTGGGCGAATTGGCCCACCAGCTCGTCTTCGTCGACCTCTTGGCCGACCGTCTGCTGGGCCTGTTCTAGAAGCTCGGCCGCTGCCTCCTCCGGCGGGGGCGCCTCTTCCCCGACCTCCGGTGCTGCCCCAACGACACCGGCATCGAGGAGTTCTGCCGGTTCCAGCGGCGTCTCTTGGGACAAGGTCGCGCTTGCGGCGTGCTCAGTGGCTGCGGTGGGCGGCGGGGCGGTAGGGGCGATGCTGTAGGTGTAGTGGGCCGTCTTCGAGTTGGTACCCATCACAGGTCTCCGACGGCGAGGGGTGGGATGACCTGGGCCAGCAGCAGGTCGAGGATGGCTTCGCATCCTTCGTCCAGAGTGCCGGGCCCCGCCACGGCAATCTCTCGGAGCTGTGCGGCGCCGTCTTCCGTCAGCCAGTTCGCGATCCGCTCCGGCCATGAGATGAGCTCGGGGGCCTCGGGGAGGCCGGTGAGGCGTTGGCGCCAGATCGCGGCCGTGTCCTCGGTGAGCGGCATCCATGCCACCTGCATCATCGCCGGGTCAGTCTGCTCGTCGACGCCGAGGACACCGACCGGGTCGACGGCGGCACCCAGACCGGTGTGCCAGCCCAGCAAGACATAGAAGCGCACGGTTTTCGCCGCCTCAGCTTCGTCGGCAGCTTGTGAAGAGGTGACGTTCGCCGTGATCTGGCCTTGTGCGATCGGCGAGGTCATCGCACGTCCTCGTTTCTCGCTCCGCCGGCGGCGGGAAGGAGCGAGCTCATGTAGCGGACCGTGGCGGCGAAGGCATCCGGGACCCGAGCGTGCCGGTCCTGACGGCCGTGTGGCCCCATCACGGCGCCGTGCAGGGCGTACTGGTGGGGGTTCTGGGAGATGACGATGAGCCGGTGCCCGAGCAGCTGCGCTGCCTGGGCGATGCGGTCGGCGCGGGACAGCCCGGTCAGGAAGACCGGGAGATGATCGGGCAGGTTGGCGGCGAGCCAGGTCAGCCCGGGCAGCACCCAGGAGTCCCAGTTCGTGTTCTCCCGGACCGTCTGCACGTTGATGGCGACGGCTGGCGGCTCAGAGGTGCCGACCCAGTCGGCCAGACGGCGCAGATCCTCTAGCCGGAACCAATACAGATTCGGTACCGCGGTCATCCCGGCGGCGGCGAACTCGGCGGCCAGCAGCAGCGACCGCCGCATGTTGATCAGATGCTCGATTCGGGGCCAGTTGCCGTAGATGGAATAGTTGCAGGCCAGTACCACATCCCACTCCATGGCGGCCAGCTGCTCGACCAGGCGATCGCTGCGTCGGCACGTCCAGAACATCTCCACCAGCGGGTCGGTGCCGTATCCCGTCAGCACCGCCAGCTGTCCATCGGCCAGGCCCAGCACCTGGCGGGCGGTGCGGCCGCGCCACCGCGGGTACACCTGACCGGTCTGCTCGGAGATCACCCGCCGTAGCCCAACCGCGTACGCCGGCCACTGCAGCTGGGCGTCCAGTTCGGTGACGGCCGAGCCGTCGACCTGCGGGATGAACGCCGGCAGCCGCGCCGGAAGCGCGCCGGGTACGGTGATGCCGTCGAAGGTGAGAGTGCCGCCCACGTCGGCCATCCACGCCGCGATATCGACGCGGGAGCCGCACCGGATCGGACACAGACCGCACACCGCTCCCAGCGAGGGCGTTGCCGGCCGGGCTCCCTCGGACCGGGCACATCCGCAGTAGGCGCAATCACTGTTGCTGCCCGAGCACAACGCCTCCACGGTCGCCGGGCCCCCAGACCCGTCCGGGCCTGACCAGAACGCGCACTCGCGACACTTACAGCCACGCCCAGGAAGCGGGACACCCATCGTGGGTGTAGGCAGCGGAACCGCCGTCATCGGTCACTTCCTTCGATGTCGGTGGTCGTGCGACTCATGATCAGGGACTGGAGCTCGTCCAGCAGCAGCCGCAGTGACCCGGCGTCGTACTCCGACAGGGCGGCGCCGCCGCGCAGGTCCGCCAGCAGCTCCCGCAGCCCGGCTAGGACGCTGGTGGTGTCGGCGACCGCGGGCCCTGCTGGCTGGTCAGCCTGCGGATTGGCGTTGTCTGGCCGGCTGGCTGGTTCCAGCGGGGTGGTGGGGCAGGCGGTGGGTTGTGAGGTGGCGTGGGTGAGTTTGGCGGCGCGGGCGGCGTTAGCGTCCCGGCGCACCGCGTCGGCGGCGGCAACGACCTCCTCGGCGCTCAGCTGCGGGGCGGCCAGGGATGCGGTCACCGCGGCAGGCAGCAGCTCGGGCCGCTGCTGCTCCTTGATCGCGGCCCAGATCTCGTCGGCAGCATCGGCGCGGCCGCGGCGGAGCTGCGCGAACCGGATCCGGGTGTGCAGAGCGATCTTCTGCTCGTCCATCTCCGCCGACAGTTCAGCCGGCAGCTGCCGGAACGCGGCGACCAGCTGGCGAGCCTTGCGCGGCGACAGCTGCAACCCGAGCCGGTCCAGTACCAGACTCCACGGTGCCGCCAGCATGACCTCGTCCCCGCGCAGCGCGTCCAGGCCGCGGAACCGGGTGGCCGGGTCAGGATGGGTCAGCAGGTGGTCCGGGATCGGAATCCCCGCGTCCGCCAGATGCGCGGCCAGGACCGCGCATCTTTCCAGCAAGAGCGCGGCAGCCAGTTCGCCGGGCTGCAGCGCTTCCCGGGCGAGGTTCTCGCACAGCTGCCAAATCCGCCGTTCCTCCTCACTGAGCGGGCCGGGACACACAATGGCGGGAATCTCTGCGAAGTGCGGGTTGCCGGGCAGATGCGCGGCACCCCAGCGAGCGGCGCGGTAACGACGCTCTCCCGCGACCAGCAGCCGCATGGTCGTCCCGTCGGGCCGCTGGGTCTCTTCGACGAGCACCGCCTGCAGCACTCCCACCTGCGCGATGGAAGAGATCAGGTCGGCCAACCCGGCAGGGCTGGTGTTGTCCCCCAGCTCCCGGCCTTGTACGTCGGTGTAGGCCGCGCCGCCCCCACGCAGCGGCAGCATCTCCAGCCGACGCTGCCGTAGCCGGGCTGACTCTGACAGCCGACGGGTGATCTCAGCGATCCCCCCCAGTGCCGGCCCCCCATCCGCCACGCCCGGATCAGGATCGAGTATCGCCGCCGTCAAGCCTCTCCCCTTTCCTGAGGCATTGCCTCCTGCGAGGAGAGCGGCGCACTGCCCGATGGCGAAGAGGACAACACCCGGCGCACGGCCACCACCAAGGCCCTTCTCGGTCGGAAGCGTTCTGTCACCAGTACAGAAGAACGCTCATAGGGCAGACCGTGACAGATCACGTCGGCGACTGACGCGCGGGCGGCCTCTTTGAGGACCTGGGCTATCCGCTGTGTCTGGTTGCGCGG
>CAYNNX010000394.1:5971-6494 GCA_964398515.1 uncultured Streptantibioticus sp.
AAGCGCCCCGGGTTTGTTAGAGGCTCTGGGTTGTGGCTATGACCTGCAGTTCTGTCTGGTCTTGGTAGTAGATGGCTTCGTATTCGTCGGGTGGGATGTGGCCGATCTCACCGTGAAGGCGAGTGGTGTTGTACCAATCGACGTACTCGGCGGTGGCCAACTCGACGCCGGTCAGGTTCTTCCACGGTCCGCGTGGCTTGATCAGTTCGGTCTTGTACACCCCGATCGCCGATTCCATGAGCGCGTTGTCGAGCGCATCGCCGACGGTGCCGATGGAGGCGTCGATGCCTGCCTCGATCAGGTGGGTGGTGAAGCGGAACGAGGTGTACTGGGAACCCGCGTCGCTGTGATGCACCAGCCCGGGCCCGACAGGGCGTCCGGTGCGGTCGCGCCGCCACAACGCCATGTCCAGAGCATCAAGCACCAGGCGGGTGCGCTTGCTGGTGGCGGCGGCCCTGCCTAAAATGGCGCGCGATAAGTTGTCCACCACGAACGCGAACGTAGACCACGCCGGCCCAGTTCG
>CAYNNX010000395.1:0-6490 GCA_964398515.1 uncultured Streptantibioticus sp.
GGCGCCCGCCGAGAGCGCCCCGCCCAAGCCCGGCGTGCCCACCCCCAAGGACCTGGCCGGGCTCGGCGGCGGCCGCGGCCCGGCAGGCGGCCACCCGCCCACCCCGCAGCCGACGCCCGCGGCCACCCTGCGCTGGTCGTCGGAGAAGGGGTGGATCGAACGCGGCGCGGGCGAGACCAGCGACCCCGGGCTGCCCACCCTCGCCCAGCTCACCAGCGCCGAACAGCGCTGGGCCGACCGCGAGGAGGACATCACCACGGTCAGCGGCGACCCCTTCGAGGTCGGCCAGGTGTTCGCCAGGCGCTGGATCGACCGCCTCACCAACCCGGGCGACCTGCAGACGCTCTCCCACGAGTACCCCCGTGTACCGCACCGCATCGACGGGGAGCTGCTGCGCTACGCCGCCCGCTTCGGCCTCCTCGCCCACAAGGACGACCAGATCGACGAGCACGACCGTTACGCCATCAGGGCGGGCTTCTGGCGCGAGGTCGACGCCCGCACGGTGGCCGAGGGCACACCGTCCAGGGAGTGACCCCGGTGCCCCGGGGGCAGGGGCACGTCCCACCGGCGCGGCGCGTACTCTCAATGGTCGTGAGTACGGGCACAGAAGCGGCGGTGCCACTCCCCGCCGCCGTCGCCCGCGAGACGGTGTGGACCGTACGCGGGCTGGTCAAGACCTATCGGTCAGGACGCGGCAGGAAACGGGCCGCGTCCTGCGTCGTGCGTGCCAACGACGGGATCGACCTCGACGTCGGACACGGCGAGATCTTCGGGCTGCTCGGCCCCAACGGCGCCGGCAAGTCCACCCTCGTGCGCCAGCTCACCGGACTCCTGCGCCCCGACGAGGGCGCCATCACCCTGCTCGGCCACGACCTGGTCGCCCACCCCGAGCGGGCCGCACGGCTGATCGGCTACCTCGGCCAGGAGTCGACCGCGCTGGACGAACTGACGGTCGCGCTCGCCGCCGAGACCACCGGACGCCTGCGCGGCCTCGACGCCAGGGCCGCGCGGGCCGAGCGCGACGAGGTGCTCGGCGAACTCGGCCTCACCGCCCTCGCCGACCGCCCCCTCGCCCGGCTCTCCGGCGGGCAGCGGCGGCTGGCCTGCTTCGCGGCGACGCTCGTCGGGCGGCGCCCGATGCTCGTCCTGGACGAGCCCACCACCGGCATGGACCCGGTCGCGCGGCGCGCGGTGTGGGCCGCGGTGGACCGCCGCCGCGCCGAACACGGCACCACCGTCCTGCTCGTCACCCACAACGTCATCGAGGCCGAGACCGTCCTGGACCGCGTCGCCGTCCTCGACGGCGGCCGGGTCATCGCCTGCGACACGCCGTCCGGGCTGAAGGCGATGGTCGACGGGAGCGTGACGCTGGAGCTGGTGTGGCGCGACGAGGCGCCGGTGGGGCTCCCGGAGATCGCCGCGCTGCGGGAGCAGGTGTCCACCACCGGGCGGCGGTGGACGCTGCGGCTGCCGCAGGAGCGCGCCCGGGCCGTGGTCGCCTCGGTCACCGCGGGCCCCGCGTTCGCGGCGCTCGACGACTTCACGCTCGCCACCCCGAGCCTGGAGGACGTCTACCTCGCCCTCGGCGGACGCCAGAAAGGACTGGTCAAGGCGTGAGCACCACAGCCTGCGAGGAGGTCGCGCTCGCACCGCGGGCCCGGCTGCTGCCCGCACTCGCCGCCGTCTACCGGGCCCAGCTCTCCCGGGCCAGGGTCGCCCGGATACCGCTGCTGTTCGTCGCGGCCTTCCAGTCCGTCGGCATCATGATCCTCATGCGCGGGGTGGTGGGTACCGGCAGCGCCGCCGCCCAGGCGGTCGTGGCCGGCTCCAGCGTCCTGGTGGTCGCCTTCGTCGCGCTCAACCTGCTCGCCCAGTACTTCGGCCGGCTCCGCGCCTCCGGCGGCCTGGACACCTACGCCACGCTGCCCGTGCCGCCCGCCTCGGTGGTCCTCGGCGCGGCCGCGGCCTACGCCTCCTTCACCCTCCCCGGGACGGTGGCCACCGCGGCCTTCGGCTGCCTGCTGTTCGGGCTGCCGCTCACGCACCTGTGGGTGCTGGGCGCCGTCGTCCCGCTCGCCGGCGCCGCACTGTCCGGCCTCGGCGCGGCGCTCGGGCTGCTGGCGCCCCGCCAGGAGCTCGCCACGCTCTTCGGCCAGCTCGGCATGTCCGCGGCGCTCCTCCTCGGCGTCCTGCCGGCCGGGCACCTGCCGGGGCCGGTCGCCTACGCCCGCGACCTGCTGCCCTCCACCTACGGCGTCGAGGCGTTCGCCCGGACCTTCGCCCCGGCCCCCGACTGGCTCGCGGTGCTGGGCGATCTGTCGGTCTGCGCGGCCGTCGGAGTGCTCTCGCTGGCGGCCGCCACGTGGGCCTACCGCAGGGCCGCCTACCGCTGAGCGCCCGACGGGCCGCGGTCCCCGCGCCGCGGGGCGGGCGGACCTGGCACGATAGGCGAATGACCGCACCGCTGACGCCGCACGACCACCAACCGCCGCAGCCACCCCTGCCGAACGGGGACGGCGCCGATCCCGGCGAGCCGCCCTCCGTGGGCGAGGAGCTGCGGGACGGGGCGATCGTGGCGATGGCGGTGGCGGTTGCCGGCGTGCTGCTCGGCCTGCTGTGGGTGTGGCTGGCGCCGCGGATCCCCCTGATCTCCGACGGCTCGGCGGTCTACCTGAAGGACTCCGAGGGCGAGCAGGCGATCGGCGCGGACGGCTGGTTCACGCTGACGGCGCTCGGCTTCGGCCTGCTGACCGCCGCCGGGACCTTCCTGTGGCGGCGCACCGGCGGCGTCGCCGTGGTCGTGGGCCTGGCCGTCGGGGGCCTCCTCGGCTCGCTTCTCGCCTGGCGGCTGGGTGTCTGGCTCGGCCCGCCGCAGAACGTCGTCGCCCACGCCAGGGCGGTCGGCGCGGGCAAGGTGTTCTACGCCCCCCTGCAACTGCGCGCCAAGGGGGCCCTGCTCGCCTGGCCGGTCGCGGCGATGGCCGCCTTCGCGGCCCTGACCTCGGCCTTCGGCCCGCGCCCTGCGCCCCCGCACCCCTTCGGCGGCACGGCGGACCACACCATCGCGTAGCCCCCGGTGCCCGCCGGTGGCCCCGCTCCCGCCCGTCAGCGGCGGCTGATGGGGCCGACCAGCGCCTGCGTGAGCTCGACCAGGGTGCTCGGTGCCAGTTCGACCTCCAGCCCGCGGCGGCCCGCCGAGACGAAGACCGTCGGGTGATCCGTCACCGAGGCGTCCACGACCGTGGGCAGCCGTTTGCGCTGCCCCAGCGGCGAGATCCCGCCGCGGACGTAGCCGGTGGTGCGTTCCGCCGCCGCCGGGTCCGCCATCGCCGCGCGTTTGCCTCCGGCCGCGGCGGCGAGCCCCTTGAGATCCAGCGACCCGGCGACCGGTACGACGGCGACGGTCAGCGCGCCGTCCACCTCCGCGACGAGCGTCTTGAAGACCCGGTCCGGCGCGACGCCCATGGCCTGCGCGGCCTCCTCACCGTAGGAGGCGGCGGCCGGGTCGTGCGCGTAGGCGTGGACGGTGAACCGCGCCCCGGCGGCCGTCAGCGCGACCGTCGCCGGCGTCCCTCCCGGTGCCGGGCCGTTCGACTTCGCTTTCCTGGCCATGGGCGCTGCCTCCGCCGGACGTTCAGTTGCGGGACGTACGCTGCCGCGTGAGCTCCACCGCGGGCAGCGAGGGGAGCTTACCGATCAGCGCCGTCTCCCGGCGCAGCAGTTTCAGCTCCTCCGCCAGCCGCGCCGCGGTCTCCGAGATCTCCAACAGCCGCTGTTTGACGGGCGTTTCGACGATGGTGGCGGCCGCCACGAGATACGACAGCACCGAAGGCCGGTCGGGCAACTCCTGCGTCGCGGACAGCGTCCGCTCCCGCGCGCCCGCCAACTGCTTCTGGTAGGTGCGAAACGCCCGCTCCACCTCGGCCGTCAGCGAACCGGCGCCGATCCCCGGCTCCTCGGGCAGTTCGTCCACCTCACCGACCAGGTAGGGGCCGCTCGCGTCGATCGAACGCACCCGGAAGCGCGTGGTGCCGGTGGCCACCAACTCGTAGCCGCCGCCGGTCCGTTCGTCCTTCTCCTGCACCGTCGCGACGTCGGCGACACAGCCCACGGCGTACAGCGCCTTGTCCAGGTCGGGGCTGAGACCCGCCGTCGGGCCCGCGTCGTGGCCCCCCGGCCCGCCCGGCGCCACCTCGTGGCCGTCGCGGATGGCCACCACGCCGAACTGGCGCGGCTCGTCCTCAGGCAGCGCGAGCAGGTCGCGCGCCAGGGCGCGGTACCGCTCCTCGAAGAGGTGGAGGGGGAGCACCAGACCGGGGAAGAGCACGGCGTTGAGCGGGAACAGCGGGAGGCGAGCGGTCACGACAGGTAAGCCTAATTCCTGGCCGCCGCCTCCAGCAGGGCCGCCTCGGATCAGGTGCCCGCGCCGGTGCGCGCCCCGCGCCCCCGACCGCCGCCGTGCGCTAGCCGCGGCGCAGCAGCCGTGACGCGCCCGCCGCCACCGTCGTCGCCAGCATCCAGCCCAGCAGCGTCATGACCGCCGCCACCCACTCCGCGGCGCCGGTCAGCCGCCAGGCGTGGCTCTGGCCGAGGTCCACGAAGGGCAGCAGCAGGTCGAGCGCCAGCAGGGGCGGGTTCCAGTTCGGCCAGGCCTGGTCGTCGACCGGGGGCGGCGTGGCGAGCGAGCCGAAGTACACCGCGCTGAGCGCCCAGAGCACCGCCATCCACAGCGCCGCCCGGCCCGGCCGGTAGCCGTAGCCGACCGTGACGTCCTGCAGGAAGCCCCACGCCTTCCCGGCCAGCGGCAGCGTCTCCCGCCGCCGCCGCTGCTTGGCCAGCAGCACCTCGCGGGCCTGGGAGTCCTCACCGTCGGCGCGCAGCGCCTGCGCGAACGTCTCGTAGGGATCGGGGTTGTACTCCGGGGTCGCGTCGGCCAGCCAGGCGATCCGCGCCGGGAGCGGGAACGAGCCCTGCGAGCCCAGCGACTCGTAGGAGAAGCCCGCGAGGTCGATGCCGCCGGCGCCCGGCCAGCTGGAGCGGGCGTCCGTCATGTTGCCCACCCGCGCTCCGGCCAGCGACACCCGGCCGGTCGGCGGCTCGTCCAGGGTGAGGCGCAGCTCTGGGGTCTGGATGCGGCGCAGGGACAGCTGCTGGGTGCCGACCAGCCGGAACCGCGCCTTGTCGGCGATCACCGCGTTGCCGAACCGGCCCTCGTCCAGCCGTATCCCGCCCTCGCAGAAGAACCGCCGGGTGCGCACCCCGGCCGGCGGCGTGCCGCCCCCGAAGTAGCCGCTGAGCCACCCCGAGCTGAGGTAGAGGGTGTGCTCGACGGTGACCCGTGCGGCGTTGAGCGCGTAGCGGCCGTAGGGGTTGCGCAGGATGCTGCCGCGCAGGCTCAGGCGGCCGCCGATGCGGGCGCTGCGCAGGCTGATCTCCCCGGTGGACTCCATCAGTTCGGCCTCCGCGTCGTGCGCGACGGTCAGCCCGTCCGCCGAGATCGACCGGCCGCCGCGGTCCTGGCCGACGGTGACCTGATTGAGCAGCAGGTCCGTGCCGATGTGCGCGTCGGTGAGCCGGATGCCGCCCGGGACGGTGCACCGGGCCAGATGGAGATCGCCTTCCGTGCTCAACCGGGCCGCCTCGACCCGGGGTATGACACAGCTCAGCAGCCGCACGGAGCCGAAGTGGCATTCGGGCAGCAGCACTTCGGTGTCGAATCGGCAGTTCCGCAGCTCCACGTAGGGCCGCACGTGCCCTCCGGAGAGGTTGAGCAGCCCGGTCAGCTGCGCCCCGGCGAGCTTGAGTGCGGCAACCCGGCCCGGCTCGCGCGGCGGCCCGTCGAGCAGCAGCCGGGCCACGACCCGGGCTCTCACCGTGCGTGACGGACCCCACTCGTGGTCGGCGGCCGGGTCGTCGAGCTCCGCGTCGCCCGTGCGCAGGTCGCAGGTCTCGCCGCGCCGGAACGCGTCCCACATGCGTTCCTCGGCGGGCGTCAGCCCCACGGGCACCAGGTGTTGCGACGGCTCGGTCATAGCCGTCTCCCTCCCTGCATCCAGCGAAGGTCAGATGATCGGATCGTGGTCGCACGCCACCGCTCCGTCACGGGGGTGATGCCCGGAATGCGGCCGCCCGTCGCCCCCCGCCGGCCCTCGATACACAACCGCCGCGGGTGGACCGCAACGTCTCACCACGTGGAGGGTCCCGGCACCGCGCGCACGGCCTCTCTACACTTGGGACCGTGATCTCCCGAATCGATCTGCGCGGCGCCGCCTTCCTGGAGGCCTCTCCGGAGGGCGCCGTCGACCGCGACCTGCTGCCCCGTGCCGAGCTCGACGTCGAGGCCGCCCTGGAGAAGGTGCGGCCCATCTGCGACGACGTGAAGCATCGCGGCACCGCGGCGCTGATCGAGTACGCGGAGCGGTTCGACGGCGTGGCCATCGAGCGGGTGCGGGTGCCCGCAGAGGCGATCAAGCGCGCGCTGGAGGAGCTG
>CAYNNX010000396.1:0-6489 GCA_964398515.1 uncultured Streptantibioticus sp.
ACGCGGCCGCGGTCGCGGCGGTGCGCCGACGAGCCGGGCTGACAGCGGCCGCCGGCGAGCCGCGGCCTGCGACGGCGCCGCGGGACGCCCGCCCGGTGGTCCCCGCCGCGGCCCGGCGCCGGCTGACGGCCTTGCTCAACGACCGTGCGGGGAGCGGCGGTTGGGGCGGTGGGAGGCGGGGCGCCGAGCCGAGCATCGGCGAGTTGCTGCCGCAGTGGCTGGCGGCCGCGAACGCGCACGGCTACCGGGCGCCCGACGAGGCGCTGCCCGCGTTGCTGGAGGCCGCCAGGGCGCGGACCGATCTGCGGCCGGACGCGCTCACCCTGGCCGGGCCGCGGGCCCTGTGGCTGGCCGAGCTCAACCCCGACTGGCGGTTCGCGCTGCGGGCGGGCGGCCGTAGCGCGGCGGGGGACGCGGCGGCCGATCCGGAGGCGGCACGCCTGCTGTGGGAGGAGGGCCTCTTCGCCGAACGCGTGGCGCTCCTCAGCGGCCTGCGGACGAGCGACCCGGCCGCCGGGCTCGGTCTGCTGCGTTCCACGTGGGCGCAGGAGCGGGCCGAGGACAGGCTGATGTTCCTGGACTCGCTGCGGACCGGGCTGAGCCTCACCGACGAGCCGTTCCTGGAGCAGGCGCTGACCGATCGCAGCCGTAACGTCAGGGCGACGGCCGCGGAGTTGCTGGCCGCGCTTCCGGGGTCGGCGCTGGCCGGGCGGATGGCGCGGCGGGCGTTGGGCTGTGTCTCGCTGGAGCGGACGGCGGACGGTGAGCGCATCGCGGTCGAGGCGCCGCACGAGTGCGACGCGGGGATGGAGCGGGACGGTGTGGTACCCGTTCCGCCGTCGGGCCGCGGGCAACGTGCCTGGTGGCTGGCCCAGTTGGTGGAGGCCACGCCGGTGGGGGTGTGGTCCGGGCGTCTCGGCGGGCGGAGTCCGCAGGAGATCGTGGATCTGCCGGTGGCCGACGACTGGCAGCCCGACCTGCACGCCGCGTGGTGCCGGGCCGCCGTGCGGCAACGGGACGCGCGGTGGGCCCGCGCCCTGCTGGGGCCGCCGCCCGCGCCGGCGGGTCCGGTGACCTCGGTCGGCGATCCGGCGAAGCTGCTGTCCGTGCTGCCGCAGGACGAACGGGCCGCGTGGGTCGCACGGTTCATCGCCTCGCACGGCCTGTCGGAGGCGTTCCAGTTGCTGGGCGCATGCGCGGTGCCGTGGGCCGAGCCGTTGGGGCGCGCCGTGGTCGACGCGTTGGACATCGCGCGGGAGGCGGGCAGTTACCCGTGGAGTTTCAGCGGGGTGATGGGACTGGCCGAGCGGTGTCTCGACCCCTCGCAGGCCGATCGGCTCGAAGTGCTCACCGCGGCCCGCGACGACCCCGCCGACGGTTCGCCCGGCGCCGCGGGCTACTGGACGGAGGCCTTCCAACGGCTGGTCGGCACGCTCCGGCTGCGGGCGGCGATGCTCGACGAGCTGACCGGGCCCGCACGATGAACGCCCCCCTGGCGCACCGGGAGGTGCCGCCCGCCGCGCGCCGCCGCCGGTCCCGGCTCCGGTGCGCCGTCCGGGCGGCCTGGAGCCGCCTCGTTCGCCGCGCCGGTGCCCTTCGTGCCGAAGCCGTTCGCGCCGGAGCCCGTCTCCGGTCCCGGCGCGCGGGGACGGCGGAGGCCGACCCGGTGACCGTCCCGGACGGGCTAGGCGGCCTGACGCACGTTGGCGCGCACCCACGAGACGACGTCGCCCGTGGGGGTGCCGGGGGTGAAGATCGCGGCGACACCGAGGTCCTTGAGCGGGGGGATGTCCGCCTCGGGGATGATGCCGCCGCCGAAGACCTTGATGTCGCGGGCGTCACGCTCGTCCAGCAGTTCCAGGACCCTGGCGAAGAGCGTCATGTGGGCGCCGGACAGGATCGACAGGCCGATCGCGTCGGCGTCCTCCTGGATCGCGGTGTCCACGATCTGCTCCGGGGTCTGGTGGAGTCCGGTGTAGATGACCTCCATGCCCGCGTCCCGCAGCGCACGCGCGATGACCTTGGCCCCGCGGTCGTGGCCGTCGAGACCCGGCTTGGCGACCACCACGCGGATCGGTCCGGACACACCCATCACTGCCTCCATGCCATGCCGTGCCGTTGCCGTCGGTGCCGTCGATCGGCCTCAAGTGTGAACGAACGTTATCCCCAGCATCGCTCGCACGGCAGTTTCACGGCCGGTAGCGAGGGGGAAATCACACGGTGGGACACGTTCGCGACGCGCTCGGCCCGCGTCCGCGCCCTCCCTCACCCCGCGTCGTCGGCGGAAGCCGGAAGCCGCAGCGTCGGCGTACGCGGTCATCGGGAGCCGGCGGGCGGGCCGGTCGCGTTCCTGGGGAGCCGCAGCCAGGGTTGCCACGCTGCCGTGCCGTCAGCCGCAGGGCACGGCAGCGTGGCCTACGCCGCACGCCGGTCGTCGTTCGCGCACGCCCACGCCCACGCCCGGGAACGGGCACAGGCGCAGGCACGCGCACGTATGCGACCGGCCACGGCGATCACTCGCCGTACGGCTGCCCATGAGGGCATACGAGGACCGGCGGTCCGCCGTGTGCCGTACGGGGAGGTAGGACATGGGGGCCCTGTCCTTCAACGGCGGCCTGTCGCGCTACGCGCTCAGGATCCGGGCCGCGGCACTGGAGCTGGCGATCCTCGCCGCGCATGTGCTGCTCTATCCGACGGGTGTTCTCCAGGAGGCCGTCGCCGAACCGCCCCCGGGGCGAAGCGCCGGGGGCGGCGCCGGCAAGGTCACCGGTCTGCCCGCCCCCCGCCTCCCCGTGCTGCTCCTGCACGGGTTCGTGGACAACCGGTCGGTCTTCGCGCTGCTGCGCCGCGATCTGCGCAGGAACGGCTGGGACCAGGTACGGGCGGTGAACTACTCGCCCCTGACGTGCGACATCCGGCAGGCGGCGGCGCAGCTCGGGCGGCACGTGGAGCGGATCTGCGAGCAGAGCGGATGCCACCAGGTGGACATCGTGGCCCACAGCCTGGGGGGACTGATCGCGCGCTACTACGTGCAGCGGCTCGGCGGTGCCGTACGGGTGCGGACGGTGGTCACACTCGGCACGCCGCACGCCGGTACCCGTGTCGCACCGCTCGCCGACACGCATCCGATCGTCCGACAAATGCGCCCGCATTCCAGGGTCATGAGCGAACTCGCTGAACCGGTGACCGGATGCGCAACGCGATTTGTCGCTTTCTGGAGCGATCTCGATCAAATCATGGTCCCGGTCGAGACAGCGCGTCTGGAACACGCCGACCTGATCGTGCGAAATGTGGAGGTGCACGGCATCGGGCATCTGGCACTGCCGGTCAACCGGTCGGTCGCCGCCGGGATAAGGGAGGCGCTCCAGCCGGTTCGGGAGGTCGCCGACGCAGCCGACGCGGCCTGATGCCGTCTGACGCCCCCGCCCCTCGCCCTTCCGCCTCCTCCGCTTTCCCTGCCCCTCGGCCTTCCCGCTCCTCGGCTTCCCCTGCCCCTCGGCCTTCCCGCTCCTCGGTCTTCCCCCCGCGCCCTTCACATTCCTCGCGCACCTGCCCGAAAGCCGTGGAAGATTGTCGGCATCCCGGGCAGAAGGATAGAGTCCCGGACATTCTCATGCTGCCGAGGCGAAAGAGACGTTGGCGGTGGACGATCGTCACGACGGGTATTCCACCGGCACGTACGTGAATTACGGTGCCGCGTACGGGACTTACGGTGAGAGCGACACCCTCATCGGTCCGGCCCCCTTCCCTCCCGTACACGACACCTTTCCGCACGGCTTCCCGCACGACTGCCTGCACGACGTTCACCCGTACGCCGCCCCCGCATACGAGGACTACGCGTACGAGGACGAGGCCTACGACGGCTACGCGTACGCCGTCTGCGCCCTGGAAAGCCATGCGTACGATCACCCGATCCAGCCGTACCCCGAGACGCCGTACCAGCCGCACCCCGACCCGGCGTACCCCGAAGCGCCGTACCCCGAGGCGTCGTACCCCGAGGCGCCGTACGCCCAGCCCTCGTACGAGGACGAGCCGGCGGCCGGCCCGGCGACAGATCCGGCGCCCGGCCCGGCGGGCGTTCCCGCGCAGCGAAGAAACCGCCGACGGCAGCCGTCGCAACGGGCGGCGAAGCGGGCGGCGATGCTCACGGTCGCCGTCCCGTCGGTGGCCGTGATGGGCGTCGCGGCGGCGGCCGTCGCCAATGTCGCCGCCGAGCAGGGCAGCGCGGCCAAGCCGCAGGCGGCCCCGGAGAGCGGCGGCCCGGCCAGCAGGCTCGACCAGCAGTTGTCCGGCGTCACCCGGGACGCCGCCGACTTCGCCGAGCGGGCGAGCCGCGCCCAGCAGCGGCTGGACCTGAGGCAGCGGCAGGCGGCGGACGCGAAACGCAAGGCCGAGGAGGCCGCCCGCAAGGAGGCGCTGCGGCCGAAGTACGTGCTGCCGGTCGCGCAGCGCGGTCTGAGCGCGTTCTTCGGCCAGTCCGGCGAGCACTGGATGTCGTTCCACACCGGCATCGACTTCCCCGTCGGCGAGGGCACTCCGGTGATGGCGGTCACCGACGGCACCGTACGCACCCAGTGGAACCCGTCCTACGGGAACATGGCCATGATCACCGCATCAGACGGGACCGAGACCTGGTACTGCCACCTGAGCAGCACCAGGATCCGCTCCGGCTCCGTACAGGCGGGCACGGTCGTCGCCTACTCGGGGAACACGGGCAACACCACCGGGCCGCATCTGCACTTCGAGGTGCGGCCGGGCGGCGGACCGCCGATCGACCCGCTGCCCTGGCTGCTCAGCCACGGCCTGGACCCGCGTTGACCCACCGCCTCCGTACCCGCGCCTCCGGTGGCACTCCCCCTCAGGCGCTGCGCCCGGGGAGGCGTCTCAGAGCTTCTCGACCGGGGCGTACCTCAGCAGCAGCGTCTTCGGCCGCTCGCCGCCGAAGTCGACGGTGGCCTTCGCCTTGTCGCCGCTGCCCTCGACGCTGACGACGGTGCCCAGGCCGAAGGTGTCGTGCGTGACCCGGTCGCCCGGGGAGAGCGCGACGACGGGCCGCTCCTGGGCCCGGCGGGTGGCGAACCCCGACGGGCCCGCCTTGCCGCCGCCCGAGGCGCCGCCGCGCCCGGATCCCCGCCCGGACGACAGCACGGAGGAGGCGGCCGAGACCGACGGCGCCGGGGAGCCGCCCTTGCGCTTCCAGTCGATGAGCTTCTCCGGGATCTCCTCCAGGAACCGGGACGGCGGGTTGTACGCGGGCTGTCCCCAGGCGCTGCGCAGCGTCGAACGCGTCACGTAGAGCCGCTCGCGGGCGCGGGTGATGCCGACGTAGGCGAGGCGCCGCTCCTCCTCGAGCTCCTTGGCCTGCCCCAGGGCGCGCATGTGCGGGAAGACGCCGTCCTCCATGCCGGTCAGGAAGACGACGGGGAACTCCAGGCCCTTGGCGGTGTGCAGGGTCATCAGCGTGATCACGCCCCCGCTCTCACCGCCTTCCCCTTCGCCCGGTTCGTCCGGAATCTGGTCGGAGTCGGCGACCAGCGCGACCTGCTCCAGGAAGTCGGCGAGGTCGCCCTCGGGCTGCTCCTGCTCGAACTCCAGGGCGACCGCCGCGAGTTCCTGGAGGTTCTCGATGCGGGTCTCGTCCTGCGGATCGTCGGAGGCCTGCAACTCCGCGAGGTATCCGGTGCGTTCCAGGACGGCCTCCAGCACCGTCGCAGGCCCCGCGCCCGACTCGGCGATCGTGCGCAGCTCCTCCATCAGCTCGTTGAACCGCCGTACCGCGTTCGCGGAGCGGGCCGCCATGCCGTAGGCCTCGTCGACGCGGCGCAGCGCCTGCGGGAAGGTGATCCTCTCGCGCAGCGCGAGGGCGTCGATCATCGCCTCGGCGCGTTCGCCGATGCCGCGCTTGGGCACGTTGAGGATGCGGCGCAGCGGGACGGAGTCCTCGGGGTTGGCCAGGACGCGCAGGTAGGCGAGGACGTCGCGGACCTCCTTGCGCTCGTAGAAGCGCACACCGCCGACGACCTTGTACGGCAGTCCGACCCGGATGAAGATCTCCTCGAAGACCCGGGACTGCGCGTTGGTCCGGTAGAAGACCGCCACGTCGGAGGGTTTGGCGTCGCCCGCGTCGCTGAGGCGGTCGATCTCCTCGGCGACGAACTGCGCCTCGTCGTGCTCGGTGTCGGCGACGTAGCCGGTGATCGCGGGTCCGGCGCCGGCCTCGGTCCACAGGTTCTTCGGGCGGCGGCCGGTGTTGCGCTCGATGACGGCGTTTGCGGCGCTCAGGATGGTCTGCGTGGAACGGTAGTTCCGCTCCAGCAGGATCGTGGTGGCGGTGGGGTAGTCCTCCTCGAACTGGAGGATGTTGCGGATGGTGGCGCCGCGGAACGCGTAGATCGACTGGTCGGCGTCGCCGACCACGCACAGCTCCGCCATGTCGTCGGTGTCCGTGCCGACCAGCTCGCGCACCAGCGTGTACTGGGCGTGGTTGGT
>CAYNNX010000397.1:0-6476 GCA_964398515.1 uncultured Streptantibioticus sp.
GATCGACTACGAGGCGTTCTGCGGTGTGGTCTCCGAGGAGGCCCAGGAGGCCGCCGCGGGCTCCACGATCACGCCCCGGCAGCTCAAGGAGTGGATCGACGCCGGCGAGAAGATCGACATCATCGACGTCCGCGAGCCCAACGAGTACGAGATCGTCTCGATCCCCGGCGCCCGGCTGATCCCGAAGAACGAGTTCCTGATGGGCAACGCCCTGCAGGACCTCCCCCAGGACAGGCGCATCGTCCTGCACTGCAAGACGGGTGTCCGCTCCGCGGAGGTGCTCGCGGTGCTGAAGAACGCGGGCTTCGCCGACGCGGTCCACGTGGGCGGCGGCGTGATCGGCTGGGTCAACCAGATCGAGCCGCACAAGCCGGTCTACTGACCGCCCGGCTCCCCGAGCCGCCGAGGGCCCGCCCGCCGTCCACCGCGGGCGGGCCCTGACGCGCAGGCGTCCGCCGGCGCCCGGAACGCCTCCTTCGGCTCCCGGCCGAACTCCGGGTAGGCGGTACCGCGCCGCCCGTCGGGCAGGACCGCGCGACGCCGTAGGCGGCCATGTCCAGGTCGTGGCGGGGTCGGGGTCGTAAGGCAGGTCGTATCCGGCGGACCCGGCCGAGGGGCTTCGAGGTGACGCGCGGGGCCCGGTGAGGTGCTACAGCGGGACCACGGTGATCTCGGTGGCCTTGACGCTCAGCCACACCCGCTGCCCCTCGGCGAGCGCCAGCTCACCGGCGGCCGCCGTGGTGACCTCCGCGATCACCTCCAGCCCGACGGCCGTCGTCACCAGCACGCGCATCCGCCCGCCCGACGCCGTCAGTTCGCGCACCGTGCCGTGCCAGACGTTGCGCGGGCTGCCCGAGGGGCGCTCCCGGTGCAGCGAGACGGCCTCGGGTCCGACGACCGCCAGCGCGGGGGCGCCCTCCGGCACGCTCTCGGCGGTCACCACGTGCGCCCCGCCGTCGAGCCGCAGGCCCTCGGCCGTTCCCCTGCCGGCCCAGGCGTTCCGGCCGAGCATCCGGGCCACCCACGGCGACCGGGGATGCCGGGCCACCTCGGCCGGGGGCGCGTACTGCACCGCCCGCCCGCCCTCCAGGACCAGCACCCGGTCCGCCAGCGACACCGCCTCCACGGGATCGTGCGTGACGATCAGGCACACCCCCGGGAAGCCGGACAGGTGCCGGCGCAGTGTGTGCCGCACCCGGGAACGCGTGGTGGCGTCCAGGGCGGCCAGCGGTTCGTCGAGCAGCAGCAGGCGGGGCCGGGCCGCCAGCGCCCGGGCCAGCGCGACCCGGCCGGCCTGCCCGCCCGACAGCCGTCCCGGCTTGCGGCCCGCCAGCTCGCCCACCCCCAGCCGGTCCAGCCACAGCTGCGCCTGCGCCCGCGCCGCCCGGCGGGGCACGCCTTGTGCGCGCAGCCCGTACGCGGTGTTGGCCAGGGACGACATGTGCGGGAACAGGGCGCCGTCCTGCGGCACCCAGGCGACACCGCGGCGGTGCGGCGGCCGGCCCGCGACCTGTTCGCCCCCCAGGGCCAGCAGGTCGGCCGTCGAACGCCGGGTCAGCCCGAGCAGCGCCCGCAGCAGCGTGGTCTTGCCCGCACCGTTCGGCCCGACGACCGCGATCGTGGTGCCCGGCCGCGCGCTCAAGGCCACCGAGGTGTACCCGGACACCTCCGTCTCCAGCGGCCAGCCCTGCGACGCGGGCGGCGGTACCGGATCCTCCGGCGGCCCGGCGTCCTGCTCCTGCGGCGGGACCGGCGCGGGCTCCTCGCCCGCCTGCGCGGCGGGGCGCGGCGCCCTGCTCACCCCGGTCCACCGGCCGCGCAGCGCCACCAGCACGGCCAACGCCACCGCGAGCAGCAGCAGGGAGACCGCGGTGGCGCCGTCCGGGTCGTCCTCCAGCATCAGGTAGACCTTCAGCGGAAGGGTCTGTGTCACGCCGGGCAGGTTGCCCGCGAAGGTGATCGTCGCCCCGAACTCACCCAGCGCCCGGGCCCAGCACAGCGCCGCCGCGGCCACCAGCCCGGGCGCGGCCATCGGCAGCGTCACCGTCAGATACGCCCGCAGCGGCGTGGCGCCGAGCGAGGCGGCCGTCTCCTCGTAGCGGGTGTGCAGGCCGCTGAGCGTGCCCTCCAGGCTCGTCACCAGGAACGGCATCGCCACGAAGGCCGCCGCCACCACCGCGCCGGGCGTGCTGAACGGCAGCGTGATCCCGAACCAGTCCTCCAGCGCCGGGCCCAGCAGCCCCCTGCGGCCGAAGCCCATCAGCAGGGCCACCCCGCCGACCGTGGGCGGCAGCACCATCGGCAGCATCACCAGTGCCCGCACCAGCGTCTTGCCGCGGAACTCGGTGCGGGCCAGCAGCCACGCCAGCGGCACGCCGAACAGCAGGGAGAGCCCCAGCGCCCAGAAGGAGACGGTGAGCGACAGGCCGAGCGCCTCGGTGACGTCCGGCGCCGTCAGCCGCCCGGCCAGCCCCGACCACGGCGCCCGGGAGAGCACACCGGCCAGCGGCAGCGCGAGGAAGGCGATCGCGGCCACCGCGGGGAGGGCGAGGACGAGCGACCCCCTCACGCCGATCCGCGCCGCCGCCGGCCGGGTGCCGGTCATGGCTGCTGGAAGCCGGCGCCGCGCAGGATCGCCTGCGCCTGCGGGGAGCCCAGCCAGGCCACGAACGCGGAGGCCGCGGCCGCCTCCTTCGACCCCTTCAGCGTGGCGGCCGGGTAGGAGGCGACCGCGTTCTGCGCGTCGGGGACGGTGACGGTGCCGACCTTGCCCTTGGCGGACTCGGCGTCGGTGACGTACACCAGCCCCGCGTCGGCCTCGCCCAGCTCCACCTTGCTCAGCACGGAACGCACGTTGGCCTCCTGCGAGACGGGGTGCACGGTGACGTGCTGGGCGTCGAGGATCTTCCTGCTGTAGTTGCCGACCGGCACCTGCGGGGCGGCGAGCACGACCTTCAGACCGGACTTCGACAGATCGGCGAGACCGGTGATCTTCTTCGGGTTGCCGGGCGCGGTGGCGATGGTGAGCCGGTTCTTCGCGATGACCGTGGGCGAGCCGGTCTCCTGCCGCAGGCCCTCCATGGTCCTGGTGTCGGCGGTGACCAGCACGTCGGCGGGGACGCCCTGCTTGACCTGCGCGGCCAGCTCCTGCGATCCGGCGAAGGAGAACTTCACCGTCGTCCCCGGGTGGCTCTTCTCGTACGCCTGGCCCTCCGCCTTGAACACGTCGGTCAGCGAGGCGGCGGCGAGCACGGTCACGGTGGCCTTGGCGCCCGAGGAGGAGCCCGACGAGCCCGAGGCGCCCGAGGCGCTCTTCGAGCCGCCGCACGCGGCCAGCGGCAGCACCAGGGCGGCGGCCACGAGGGGGAGCGCGGCACGGCGTGAGGGGGAGTGGGGACGGGGCATCTCGTGACTCCGGGGGGTGCGGGACCCGCGTCGGGCGCGGTCGATACGGACGTTGGCGGACTTCATACGGCCACGGCTTCCGCCGTGCCCGCATCGAGGCCCGGCTGCTCCTCGACGGCCTCGCGGGTGAGCAGGGAGACGAGGGTGCGCGGCCCTGCCAGGCTTCGTCCGGCGTCGCCGCAGAGCGTGGTGGATGACCGCATGTGCGGCACGTTAAGGCCGCACGCCTCGCACCTGCAAGCAAGTTCGGGCGATGGGACCGGCTCCTGCAAGCGCGGTCGTCGGATCGTCCGAGCGCCTCGCGGCCGCAGCCGTCAGACGGACCCGTTGCGGGAGAGGTGGTTGAAGCAGAGCCAGCCGGGCAGCACCGGCAGCCAGAAGGTCACCAGCCGGAAGAGCAGCACCGCCGAGAGCGCCTGGCCCGCCGGCATGCCCGCCAGCGTCAGCGCCGTCGACAGCGACACCTCGATCGCGCCGACCCCGCCCGGCGAGGGCACCGCGGAGCCCACCGCGTTGGCCGTCAGGAACACCACCGCCACGCTCGACAGGCTCATCGTGGTGAACCCGAACGCGCGGATCGAGGCGTCCAGGCAGGCCACGTTGACCAGCGTCAGCAGGATGATGCCGCCGACGCCGGAGAACAGCTTCCTCGGCCGCTGGAGCAGGTCGAGCATGCGCGGCACGACCCCGGCGAACAGCGACCGCAGCCGCGTCGAGACGAACTTGCGCAAGGGCGGCACCGCCGCCACCACCAGCACCAGCACCGCCGCCGTCAGCAGTCCGGCGATCACCGTGCGGGACGGCGACAGGGACGGCGCGTGGCTGGCGCCGGTCAGGTAGCCGAAGAACGCCAGCATCAGGATGTGGCCGCCCAGCGACCCCAGCTGCGCCGCGCCCACACTGGCCACCGCCAGTCCGGGACGCACCCCGTTGCGCTGGAGGAAACGCGTGTTGAGGGCCACCCCGGCGACCGCGGCGGGCGCCGCCACCTTGACGAACGACCCGGCGACCTGCGCGACCACCGTCCGCCAGAACGGCACCCGCTCGGGAACGAAGCCCAGCAGCCCCATCGCGGCGGCGACGTAGCTGAGCGCCTGGCAGGCCGCGGCGGCCAGCACCCACGCCCAGTTCGCCTGGCTGGCCAGGTCCCCGAACCGCAACTTGGTGAACTGCGACAGCAGGTAGTAACCGGCGACCGCCCCGGCGAGGAAGCTCACCAGCGTGCGCGCCTTGATCCGCTCCAGCCGCACCGGCTCGACCGGCGCCTGCGGGCGGATCCGCAGCACCTGCTGGCGGATCTGCGAGAGCAGGTCCTCCTCGCGGGCCTCCTCCAGCGCCTCGTCGATCGCCCGCTTCTCCGCGTTGCGCTCGGCCTTGGACGCCTTGCGGCTGCGCGCGCCCGGCGCGTCGGGCTCGGCGGCCTTGCGGACCCGCGCGGCCTCGATCACCGCTTCGCGCTCCCGCTCGGCGCGCTCCTTGTTCAGCTGCCGCAGCGTGGCCCGCGTCGAACGGCTCAGCCCGATGGGCTGCAGCAGCGGCAGGCTGTCGGCCACCGTGTCCGGGCCCAGCACCCGCACCGCCGAGGCGACCGACCGCTCGGGGCCCACCCGCAGCGCGAACGTGGTCAACAACTGCGCGATGTCCATGCGCAGCACGACGTCGCCGGCCGCGATCTCCCCGCTGCGCAGGTCGGTCAGGTACAGCTTGCCGGAACGATCCACCAGCAGGGACTCGCCGACCAGCCTGCGGTGCGCGATCCGGCGCGACTGCAGCGCCCCGACCTGCTCCCACGCCGCGTCCAGCACCGCGTCGGTGATCTCCTCGTCCGCCAGGGTGTCCAGGGAGCGGCCGTCGATGTGCTCGTATACCAGGATCACCGCGTCCGGCCCCAGCTCGGAGGTGGCGATGAGCTTGGGCGCGTGCGCCCCCGCGGAGATCGCCGCGTACGCCAGCAGCGCCTCCTGCTCCAGCGCCTCACGCAGCGACTGCAGGCTGCGCCGCTCGTTGACGCCGCGCAGCAGCAGGCGCCGCCACAGCCGGTAGAAGAACCCGTGGGCCTGCTGCTCCCGGTCGACCACGGTGATGTCCAGCGGCGGCCCGTCCTCCCGCGCCACCAGGTAGCGGCGGCCGCGTTCGGAGTCGGTGGCCTCCGGCCGGTCCTCCAGCCGCTGCGCGGTCACCGGCGCGAAGCCGAGCCGGCGCAACCCCGCCAGCAGCGCCTTGCCGGTCGGCCGCACGTTGGGCGAGCCGACCGTGTAGACGGTTCCCTTCGCCACGGTCCACCCGATCAGCACCGTCACGAGGATCGAGAACGGCGTGGTGTAGCCGCCGACCAGCACCGCGAAGGCGTCCAGCAGCAGCACGCACCACAGCGCCACCCGCCAGCGCGGCCGCCGCGCCATCCCCACTGCAGTCATGTACGCGATCACCGGCGCGAGATAGCCGTGCACCGGGTCGGTGATGCCGCCCCCGGGCGCGGGCTGCGTCAGCGCCGCCCGGATCGCGCCCGGCGCCGCATTGGTGACCCACAGGTCGCCGGCGAGCGACACCCCGTGCGCCAGCACGGCCGCCAGCACGCCGTCGGCGATCCGCAGCCCGTCGCGTTTGATCAGCCGCTCGATGGCGAACGCCACCGGGACGATCAGCACGGCCACGCTCGCGGTGAACCCCGCGAAGCTGATCAGGAAGCCGGGGGCGTGGTTGGCGCCGCGCGAGATGTCCTGCTCGACCCCGGTCGTGGTGCCGTGCGCGAAGCCCGCGATCGCCAGCACCACCGCGACCCCGAGGATGCCCAGCAGAAAGCGGAGCAGATCCGCCGGGCGGTGCACCCGGGCGGCCAGCAGCGGCTCGTCTCCCGACAGCGGGTCGAGGCGTTCGACCGCCTGCTCGCCCGCGTCGGACGACCGCGCGTCACCGCCGTCGGCGGCACCGGATCGCGGCGGAGGGCGCTCGGCGTCGTCCTGCGCGCCGGATTGCGCGGCGGGCGCCACCGCCTGGCCGGGGCGCGGCCCCTCCTCGCCCGGAGCGCGCTCCGGGGCTGCGGGCGAGGACTGCGGCACGCCGTGCGCGCC
>CAYNNX010000398.1:0-6466 GCA_964398515.1 uncultured Streptantibioticus sp.
CGACGTCCTGGTCAATAACGCCGGGATCGCCGGGGACCCGGCCGGCCAGACACCGGCCCACGCCGACCTGGGCACCGTCCGGGCCGTCTTCGAGACCAACGTCTTCGGCGTCATCGCGGTCACCACGGCGATGATCCCGCTCATGCTGCGCTCACCGGCCGGACGCATCGTCAACCTGACCAGCGGACTCGGTTCGCTGACACTGATGGCGGACCGCGACGGCCCCTTCGCGAAACGACCGGCGGATGTGGGCTACATTCCCGCCAAGACCGCACTCAATTCCCTGACCGTGCAGTACGCCAAGGAACTGCGCCCACACGGCATCCTGGTCAACGCCGCCGACCCGGGCCCGTGTGCGACCGACTTCGTCCGGGGGGCTCCCGGCTTCACCCGCACCGCGGCCGACGGCGCCGCCATCGCCGTGCGACTCGCCACACTCGATGACGACGGGCCCAGCGGAGGCTGCTTCAACGACGAGGGCCGACTGCCCTGGTGACGGGGGGTCGGGCACACGTGGTCGGCGTCGGTCACACCGTCTCGGCCTCCAGGCGGGTGGCGGTTGGGCGGTCGTGGCGCAGGATGCCTGCCGTGGAAGCGGTGACCACGCAGAACGCGACGGGCAGGAAGAACGTGAGGTTGAGCGGCACGACACGGGTCAGCGGTCCGATGATCGCGGGCCCGGCGAGCATGCCGAGGTAGCCGAGGCCGGCGACGCGGGAGACGTTGGCACCGGCAGCGCCCTGATCGGTGTGGCCCGCGGCGCTGAACAGCTGAGGGATACAGCCGGACAGTCCGGCCCCCAACACGGCCCAGCCGACCAGCGCCAAGGGGATCCACGGGGAGACGGCCGCCGCGCCCAGGCCGAGTGCGGCGGCGGATGCGCCGTAGCGGAGGATGGCCACCGGACCGACGCGCGCGGCCACCCGGTCGGCCAGCAGGCGGCCGATGGTCATGGCGGTGGCGAAGGCTCCGTAGGCGAAGGCCGCGGTGGCGGCGGGCGCACCCAGGACTTTGCGCAGGTGGAGCGCGCTCCAGTCGCCGGCCACGCCTTCGCACAGCATGATCATCAGCGCGAGCGCGGCAAGCCCCCAGATGCGCCGGGGCGTTCTGCGCCGGGTCCCGGTGGCATCGGCTGCGGCGTTCGAGGCGTGGACGCCGTCGGGCCGCAGCAGCGCGGGGGCTGCCAGCGCCGTGACGGCGATGCCCAGGACCGCCACCCCGCCCAGGGTCGCTCCCGGGCTCCAGCCCCAACTGAGTGTGCGGGCGCCGGTCAGTGAGGCGAGGACACCACCGATGGAGAAGGCGGCGTGGAAGGCGGACATGACGGGCCGCCGGTAGCCGCGCTCGACCTGGACGGCGTGGGCGTTCATGCTGACGTCCATGCAGCCGTTGCCGACGCCGAGCACCACCAGTCCCGCCCCCAGCGTCCATGTGTTCGCGGCCAGCCCGGGCAGGACTATGGCGGCGCTGCACAGTAGCGAGCTGAGCGGTACGACGGTGCGGGCGCCGAAGCGGTCGGTGAGCGGTCCGACGGTCTGCATGCCCGCGAAGGCTCCCGCGCCGAGCAGCAGCAGGAGCCAGCCGAGCACGGCATGGCTGATTCCGACGCGGTGCTCGATCTCCGGGATGTGCACCACCCACGTCCCGATGAGGAAGCCGTTCAAAGCGAAGTAGGCGAAGGTGGCCAGTCGGCCGGCCCGCAAGAGCTTCTGCATGCGGCCGAACATACCGAACTGATTCCGTGTTCGTAAGGTTGCCATTCAAACGCCTTTGATGTTCAATCCGAGTATGGACGGCACAGATCGACTGAGGCGGATCACCGAGGCCGTGCGGGAAGCAGGCCGCATCGGCGTCGCGGAACTGGCCGGGCTCACCGGCGCCTCGGAGATGACCATCCGCCGCGACCTGGAGGTTCTCGCCGCCCAGGGCGTCCTCGAACGCTACCGCGGAGGAGCGAGAAGTCTGCTGCTGCGCGGCGAGGAACCGCCTTTCGCGCTGCGGGCGCAGGAGGGGCTGGAGGCCAAACGGCGCATAGCCGCCGAGGTCGCCGGGCTGATCAGCGACGGAGAGTCCGTCGTACTCGACAGCGGCACCACCTGCCTGGAGGTGGCCCGTGCGCTGGAGCACCGCCGGCTGACCGTGATGCCGCTGTCCCTGCACGCGGTGAACGCGCTGACCGGGGCCCCACGGCTGACGCTGCTGGTGCCCGGCGGACGGCCGCGCCCTGGTGAGCTGGCGCTGACCGGCCCCCTTGCCGAGGCGTCGTTGGCCGCCCTGCGCTTCGACACCGCGGTCATCGGCTGCTGCGGGCTGAACGCGGCGAACGGCCTGACCGCCTACGACCTGGACGACGCCGCCGTCAAGCGCGCCGCAATCGCCTCGGCTCGCCGCGTCATCGCCGTCGCGGAGGCCGCCAGGCTCTCCCGCACAGCCCTCGCGTTCGTCGCCCCCGCCTCCGCCCTGCACGCCGTCGTCACCGACGAGGCGGCCCCGAACGACGAGACCGACCGGCTCGCCGCAGCGGGTGCGACCGTACGGAGGGTGTGAGCCCATGACCGGCACCGTGCTCTTCGACCTCTTCGGCGTCATCGCACACCATCAGTCCGCGGAGGGAAACCACCGGCTCGCCCGGACGGCAGGTGTGCCCGCACCGGCCTTCTGGGACGCCTAATGGGCGCTGCGCCCGCCCTACTGATGGCCGACCGCCTCGGCACTCACTTCGACGACCACCGGGTCGCGCAGCTCGTCGAGGCCGACGTCGCCAGTTGGAGCGGCGTGCACGACACCATGGTCGCCCTGGTCGAAGAGCTCGCGGCATGCGGCCGGTGGATCGCGCTGCTGTCCAACGTCCCCGAGGAGTCGGCCTTGCACTACGAAGCACGCCATGCCTGGCTGGGGCTTCGAGGTATGTGCCTTCTCCTGCCGTATCGGCCGCGCCAAGCCCGAACCGGACGCCTTCCGGTGGTGTGTGAAGGCCCTGCGCGCCGAGGCGGATCACATCCTCTTCGTCGACGACCGGGCAACGTCCAAGCCGCCGAGGCGACCGGCATGCGCGGTCACCTCTTCACCGCCTCGGACCGGCTGAGGGAACACCTCGCTCGGTGGGACGCCGCGGCGTGTGACGGTGAACCCGGCGGTTGACGCGGTCAGTTCGGTTCCGGTGTCCGGCGCAGCCGCAGTTGAAGCCAGCAGGACAGGCGGTCGTCGGGGTGGTCGAGGTCGACGGCGAACAGCTCGCGGACGCGGCGGAGCCGGTACTTCAGTGTGTTGGGGTGGACGGTCAGCCGCTTGGCCGCCTCGGCGATGTTCCCCACCGCGTCGAGCCAGGCGGTGACCGAGGCCGCGTAGGCGGTGTCGTGGGTGCGGTCGTGTTCGGCCATGGCGTCGATGCCCGGGTGGCGAAGATCGGGGTGGCGGGCGAGTTCGTCGGCGACGTGGGCCAGCAGGACGCGGGCGTGTGTCTCGGCGATCCCGGATACGGGGTGGGCACCCGGGTCGGCGGTGGTCACGCGGAGGATGTCGTCCACCTCCGAGCGCAGCCGGGGCAGTTCGGCCGGGTCGTCGGCCGCTCGGCTCACCGCCGCGCGCACCTCCTCACCCAGGGCGCGTCCCAGGGCGGCGACGGCCTGCTCGGCGAGACGGCGGGCGGTGGCAGGCGGCGCGCCGGGCAGCAGTACGTAGACGGTGCGTCCGACGGCGGCCACGGCCGCCTCGGGGTGCACGGCGGCCCAGTGCCGGGTGGCGGCAGCGCCCAGGCGGATGACCGGGGGTGCCTCGCGGCCCGGGAGGCGCACGGGGGCCAGGCCGAGCAGCGTCATCCGTGCCCGGTCCGGCAGGCCCAGGCGGAACCGGGTCTCCTGCGCCATGGAGCTGCCGCCGAGCGCGCTGCGCAGGGCCTCCTCGCGCACCTGCACGTCGAGTTCGGCCGCGCTGCGCCGGCGCAGCAGGTGCAAGGCGGCCAGCCGGGCCCCGTCCAACAGGGCCTGCTCACCCTTGCCGTCGACCGGGGTCTCGCCCTCGATCGCCCAGACGGTGCCCAGCGGCACATCCCCGGCCTTGATCGCGACGGCGACCCGGGGCAGTTCGTCGGTGTCCAGGCGCTCCGGCCGGACGACGCCCGGGGCCGCGAGGACCTCCTGGTACTGACGGCGCTGCTCGGGGTGTCCGGGGACGCGCCGGTCCAGGATTCCGCGGCGGCGCAGGTCGTCGATGCGCTGGTCGGGGAGTGAGGAGTAGGCGAGGACGCGCTGGTCCAGGTCCTCGATGGCCACCGATCCGCCGACGACCGCGGCGACGGCGTCGGCCAGAACGAAGAGTTCCTCGCTGGTGCCGCCCACGTTCGGCAGATCCGACATCTCCATGCCCGGATCGTAGGCGATCGCGACAAAGACGCGGCAGGCCCCCGCCCCCAGCATGGTGCGCATCCCACTGGCAGCGAACGGCAGCAAGGAGAGCCACATGACGCTGAGGACCGCGACACCCCTACCGCCGGCCGACCGTCTCGTCGGACTGTTCCCGCCCGGTACCCGGGTGGCGCAGGACGGCGGGCTGGTCATCGGCGGTTGCCACGTGAGCGAGCTGGCCGAGCGCCACGGCACCCCCGCGCTGATCGTCGACGAGCAGGCGGTGCGGGACCGGGCGCGCCGCTACGCCGACGGACTCGCGGCCCGCTGGCCGAACTCGCAGGTGGTCTTCGCCTCCAAGGCGTTCCCCAGCACCGCGGTGTACCGGCTCATCGCCGAGGAGGGCCTCGGCGTGGACGTGGCGGGCGGTGGCGAGCTGGCCCTCGCACTGGCCGGCGGCGCCGATCCGGCCGGGCTCGTCGTGCACGGCAACGCCAAGACCGAGCGGGAACTGCGCATGGCGGTCGACGCCGGGGCGGGCCTGATAGTCATCGACAACCTCGACGACATCGACCGCCTGGAGCGCATCCTCGCCGAGCCCGGACGCCTCGACAGCCAACGCGAACAGGGCGTCCTCGTCAGGGTCACCCCGGGCATCCGCCCCGACACACACGAGGCGGTCTCCACCGGCCAACGCGGCTCCAAATTCGGGCTGTTGCCGGAGCAGGCGCGTGAGGCCGTAAGGCGGCTGCGCGGCAGCGACCGGCTGCGGCTCGACGGGGTCCACGTCCACGTGGGCTCGCAGATCCTCGACACCGCACCCTTCTCCCAGGCGGTGCGTGCGGTTGCGGAACTCGGGGAGTTCGCCGTCTACGACCTCGGCGGCGGTCTCGGCGCCCGGTACACCTACGGCGACCAGCCGCCGAGCGTCGAGGAGTACCTGGACGCGCTCGTCGGCGCCGCCAAGGCGGTGCTGCCCTCGCAGGCGCGGCTGCTGATCGAGCCGGGGCGGTCGATGGTGGCCGAGGCGGGGGTCACCCTCTACCGCGTCGTCACCGTCAAACGCTCGGGTGGCGAACGGATCGTGGCGGTGGACGGCGGCATGGGCGACAACCTCGAAGTCGCCCTGTACGGGCAGCGCTTCGAGGCCACCGTCGCCACCCGCGTGGGCGGTGGCGTGCGCTGCCGCCTGGTGGGACGGCACTGCGAGTCCGGCGACACCCTGAGCACGGTCGGTGTGCCGTTGCGCGACCCGCGGCCCGGGGACCTCATCGCCGTACCCGTCACCGGCGCGTACACCTTCTCGCTGAGCAACAACTACAACGGCGCCCTGCGGCCCCCCGTGGTCTTCTGCCGGGACGGGCGGTCGCGCCCGGTGGTGCGCCGTGAGACCTACGACGACCTCATGCGGCGCGACCTTCCCTGAGTCCGGCCGGGCCGGCAGGTCGGCCGCGGGGAGGGGCTGCGGGGGAATCCGAAGCCGCCGCGAACAGGGCTGCCTCGACATCAGATGATCAAGGGCAGCCCACTATCCCTGGGCCGGGGCCTGGCGGCCGCCGCCCGGCATCTCGTACCCGCAGGAGAGCCGGTCTGGTCGCAGCAGGCCGCGGGTAACGCGCGCAGTGTGCGCGCGTTCCAGGCCGCCGGGTTCCGGCCGGTCGGTGCGGAGGCGCTGCTCATCGCGGCGTAGTGGGCGACGCGATCGCCGCAACTATTAGATCGTACGTTCTAATCCCGGGCGTAGACTGGCGGCATGGCGTTCCACCTGCAGGGCTCGCTCTTCGACCAGGGCGACGACGGCGACGAGGTGGTCCTCGGGCCGCTGGAGCCGCTGCGCCGCACGGTGCTCGGCGACGGCGCCTGGCTCGACGTACGGCCGGGGTGGGTCAAGGGCGCCGACACGCTGTTCGAGGTGCTGGCGCGGCACGTGCCATGGCAGGCGGAGCGGCGGCACATGTACGACCGCGTGGTCGACGTCCCCCGGCTGCTGGCCTTCTACGACGCCGACGATCCGCTCCCCCACCCCGCACTGGCCGCCGCGCGGCAGGCGCTCAGCGCGCACTACGCCCCCGAACTCGGCGAACCGTTCGTCACCGCCGGGCTGTGCTACTACCGAGACGGCC
>CAYNNX010000399.1:0-4788 GCA_964398515.1 uncultured Streptantibioticus sp.
ACCACCGAGCCGGGGCGGCTGCGGGTCATCGGCGCCGCGCTGGCCGCCCTGGTGCTCGCCTTCGGCGCGGTCACCGCCTGGCAGCTCAACGAACGCGCCGCCGCCGCCCGTGACGTGGCCACCCGCAGCGAACCCCTCAGTGCCGCGGCCGCCGAGATCTACCGCTCGCTCGCCGACGCCAACACCACCGCCGCCGCCGGTTTCCTCGTCGGCGGCGGGGAACCCCGCCCGGTACGGCGGCGTTACGACGACGACGTGCACACCGCCACCGGGCTGATCGCGAACGCCGCGGCCGCCGACGCGGGATCGGCCGTCGCCGGTACGCAGATCGGGCTGCTCAGCAGCGGACTGCCCGTCTACACCGGGCTGGTGGAGACCGCCCGCGCCGACAACCGGCAGGGGCTGCCGCTCGGCGGTGCCTATCTGCGGTACGCCAGCGACCTGATGAGCGGCACCCTGCTGCCCGCCGCCCAGAAGCTCTACCAGGCCGAGAACGACCGGCTCGGGCAGGACTACGCGGCCGCCGAGTCGCTGCCGTGGGCCGCCTGGCTGCTCGGTCTGGCCGCCCTCGCCGCGCTCGTCTGGCTTCAGCGGCGCACGTACCTGCGCACCAACCGGGTCTTCAACCCCGGCCTGCTGGCGGCCACCGCGGCCGCGGGCGTCGCGCTGGCGTGGCTGGTGGCCGGGCACACGCTGAGCCGCTCCGACCTGAAGGACTCCTGGCGCAACGGCGCCGAGTCCGCCCAGGTCCTCGACCAGGCGCGGATCAGCTCGCTCCAGGCCCGCGGCAACGAGAACCTGACGCTGGTCGCGCGCGGCGCCGGGGCGAGCTACGAGGACGCCTACGCCAAGGACATCGCCGCGCTCGGCACCGACCACGACGGACTGCTCGGGCGGGCCCTCGCGCTCGCCGACGACCCGGCCGGGCGCGCCCCGGTCCAGGCGGCGGCCGACGCGGCGGCACGCTGGCGCACCCTGCACACCGCGGCGCACACCGCCGACACCAAGGGCGACTACGACACCGCGGTCGCGGACGTGATCGGCGGCGCCGACTCCTCGGGCCGGTCGGTCACCGACACCACCGGGCACTGCTTCGACCAGGTGGACCACGCCCTGCAGCAGGCGGTCGGCCATGAGAACGGCGAGTTCGCCCAGGCGGCCGGCGACGCCCGCGGCGCCCTGACCGGACTGCCGCTGGGCGCCGCGCTGCTGGCGGTGGCGGCCGCGGCGGGCGCGGTCACGGGAATCGGGCAACGGCTGTCGGAGTACCGATGACGGGCGGGAGTGAGCCGATGAGCGCGGCGAGCGGAGCGAACGGCCGTGCCCGGGCGTCGCGCCCCGGCCGGCGCCTCCCGCGGATGCGGGGCTGGGGCGGGGTGGCCGGCATGCTGGCGGCCTGCGCGCTCGTACTGTCCGCCGCCTTGTGCCCGACGCTGCTTGGCACGGCCGCCGCCGACCGCCATCAGCCCGGACCGGCCGGCCCCGGGGCCGTGCGGGCCCGGCAGGCGCTGGCCGCCGACACCTGCACCCACCCGGAGGCGAGCCTGCGGCCGTCGTCGGCGGACGGGGAGGCGGTCAGGCGGATCCAGGCCCGCGGCTACCTGATCGCGGGCGTCGACCAGAACAGCTATCTGTGGGGGTACCGGGATCCGACGACCGGTCAGATCGTCGGCTTCGACATCGACCTGGTGCGGGCGATCGCCAAGGACATCCTCGGCCCCGGCGCCCGGATCGTCTTCCGGACGGTCCCGACCGACCAGCGCATCAGCGCGATCCAGCACCACGACGTGGACATGGTGGTCCGCACCATGACCGTCAACTGCGACCGCATCAAGGACGTCGCCTTCTCCACCGCCTACTTCGAGGCCGGGCAGCAGTTGCTGGTCCCCAAGACGGGCACGGACATCACGGGCCTCGACGGCAGCCTCAAGGGCAAGGCCGTCTGCACCGCCTCGGGCTCCACCGGCCAGGCCCTGCTCAGCCGGCCGGACCAGTCGCACGGCGCCCGGGTCGTGGTGGTCCCCAACCAACTCGACTGCCTGGTACGGCTGCAGCTCGGACAGGTGGACGCGGTGCTGACCGACAACGCGCTCGCCGCCGGCCAGGCCGCCCAGGACCCGACGGTCCACCTGATCGGCACGCCCCTCACCCGCGAGCCGTACGCTGTGGCGATGAACCTGCAGGACACCGATCTGGTACGCCGGGTCGACAAGGTGCTCGACGACTACCGCTCCGGCGGCGCGGGCAGTGCGTGGATGCAGGCGTACACCAAGTGGCTCGCCCACGACCTGCCGGGGCTGACGGGTCCGCCGGCGCCGCTGTACAAGGACTGATTCCACATGGCCGGGAGGAGAACCGGGAAGGGAGTTCGATGGCCGTAGCGGGAGCCACCGGTCCGGTGATGAGCCGGGAGGAGGTGGACCGCGCGCTCGCACGCCTGGGCGCGGAGTACGAGGCGATAGAGAACTCGCTGCTCGCCCTCCAGGACCACGCGGGCCGCAGGCTGCTCGAGGGCGCCGAGCTGACCGGGGTGACGAAGGAGCGCTGGGCGGCCGTCGAACCCGCGATCCCGCTGCTGTGGGCGCACTTCGAGACGTACGGCACCGCGCTGAGCGCCGCCCGCGAGGTGCGCGCCCGGCGCCGCTGGCCCAGCCCCGCCGACCTGGCCGAGCTGACCGAACTGCTGCGCGGCTGCGGGGTGACGGTGGCCGGCGGCATCCTGCCCGAGGCCGCCCGCGGGCTGACCGGCCCGGTCCGGCTGAGCGAGCACATCAGCCTGGAAGAGCTCGTGGACCGGATGAACGGCTGGTACGAGCAGGTCATCGAGGTCGTCTCGGCGGCCGACGCGGTCTGGTCGGCGCTGCCCGCCCGGATCGACCTGCTCGCCGCGGAGACCGGCCGGGTCCGCTCGCTGGCCCGCTCGGTGGGCGTGGTCCCCGGTGAGCACCCCGCGGGGGACGACCTGGAGCGGCTCGCCGAGGAGCTGACCGCGCTGCGGGCCCGGGTCGTCGCCGATCCGCTGGCCTTCTGGCTGCCCGCCCAGCCCCGCACCGGGCGCCCCGGCCGCGTGGACGCCGGGCGGTACGAACGCGGCGAGCACGAACTGGAGGACATCCGCCGCGAGGTGGAGGCCGTGCTGCACGTCCGGGAGGACGCCGAGCACCGGTTGCGGCGGCTGCGGGACGTCATGTCCCGGGCGGACCGCACGCTGACCGAGGCGCGCGCGGCCCGCGGGGAGGTGCTGGCGAAGATCGCCGCCTCCGAGGTGCCCGCGGTCAGCGGCCCGGCCGCCGCCCTGCACGAGCGGCTCGCCACCGCCGAGGAGTACCACCGGGCCGGCCACTGGCACCGGCTCTCCCCGCTCCTGGACGAGCTGGAACAACGCGCCGACGAGGAACTGACCCGGGCCCGCGACTCGTTGACCGCGGTGACCGCGCCGCTTGCGGTGCGGGCGGAGCTGCGCGGTCGGCTCGACGCCTACAAGGCGAAGGCGGCACGCCTCGCGGTCGCCGAGGATCCGCTGCTGGTCGAGCGCTACGACCAGGCCCGGCGGCTGCTGTGGAGCGCACCGTGCGACCTGCGGGCCGCCGAGCACGCGGTGCAGCGCTACCAGCAGGCCGTCACCGAGACACTCACGCCGGGGCCGTCAGGTCCCGCGGACGGGGGAGGAGATAACCGATGAGGTGCGGTCGACCAGGCTGCGACGGAACGCTGGAGGACGTCGGCGCGGGTGCGCTGTACTGCGACACGTGCGGGCTGGCGCCCGAGGCTCCGCCGACGGCCCCGAGGGGTACGGGCGCGCCCGTCGCCTCCCCGGGCTCCTCCGGGGCGTCCGGCGGCTCCGGCGGTTCCGGCGGCTCGGGTTCCTCCGGTTCCTCGGCGCGGTCGGGGCGGACCTCCTCGCGGTCGTCCTCGTCGCGGCGCTCGGTCTCCGGGCGGCTGTCGCGTTCCTCGTCCGGGTCGGGCGCCCTCAGGTCGGTGTCGGTGCGCAGTTCGCGGTCGGGCAGCGGCAGCGGCCCGACCCGGGGCAGGCTGGGCGCCGGGCTCGTCACCGTGCCGCCGATACCCCGGCCCGATCCGCGGGCGGCGGTGCTGGCGAACCCGGAGGTCCCCGAGCGGAAGCGTTACTGCAGCAAGTGCGAGGCCCCCGTCGGCCGCACCCGCGGCGACCGGCCCGGCCGTACCGAGGGCTACTGCACCAAGTGCGGCAACCCCTACTCCTTCGCCCCCAAGCTGCGCCCGGGCGACGTGGTGCACGGCCAGTACGAGGTGGTGGGCTGCCTGGCCCACGGCGGGCTCGGCTGGATCTACCTCGCCGTCGACCGGGCGGTCAGCGACCGCTGGGTGGTGCTCAAGGGCCTGCTGGACACCGGCGACCAGGACGCGCTCGCCGCCGCCGTCTCCGAGCGCCGCTTCCTGGCCGAGATCGAACACCCCAACATCGTCCGCATCTACAACTTCGTCGAGCACCTCGACCCGCGCACCGGCACCCTCGACGGCTACATAGTCATGGAGTACGTCGGCGGCAAGTCGCTCAAGGAGATAGCCAACGACCGGCGCGGCCCCGACGGGCGGCGCGACCCGCTGCCGGTCGCGCAGGCCGTCGCGTAAGGCATCGAGGCGCTGGAGGCGCTCGGCCACCTGCACAGCCGCAACCTGCTGTACTGCGACTTCAAGGTGGACAACGCCATCCAGCAGGAGGACCGGCTCAAGCTCATCGACATGGGCGCCGTGCGCCGCATGGACGACCTGGACAGCCCGATCTTCGGCACGATCGGCTACCAGGCC
>CAYNNX010000399.1:4798-6465 GCA_964398515.1 uncultured Streptantibioticus sp.
CGGCGGCGGTGGAGGGCACCGGTCAATTGTGCCGCCCCCGAGGTCGGCGAGGTGGGCCCGTCGGTCGCCTCCGACCTGTACACGGTGGCCCGCACGCTCGCCGTGCTCACCTTCGACTTCCAGGGCTACACCAACGTCTTCGCCGACAGCCTCCCGGACCCGGAGCACATCGAGGTCTTCTCCCGCTACGAGTCCTTCTACCGGCTGCTGGTCCGGGCCACCGACCCCGACCCGGGCCGCCGCTTCTCCTCGGCGGAGGAGATGGGCGACCAGCTCACCGGTGTCCTGCGGGAGATCGTCGCCCTGCAGACGGGCCGCCCCCGCCCGGCCATGTCCACGCTCTTCGGCCCCGAACTGCGCGTGGTGGACACCGAGTTGGCGCCCCCGGCGGACACGGCCGCGCACCTGCCGCTCCTCGGGGCGCGCCCGGTGCGCCAGGGGTGGCTGAGCCGCACCGTTCCCGGTCAGCCGGCGGCAGCCCTGGCGGGAGGAACCGCGATCACCGCCCCGCTCGACGCGGGCGCGTGCGGGCTGGCACTGCCGGTGCCGCGGGTGGACCCGGGCGACCCCAACGCGGGCTTCCTCGCCGCCCTGATCTCTACCGGCCCGACGGAACTGCTGGGGACACTGGCGAACGCGCCCACCCAGTCCGTCGAGACGCGCCTGCACGAACTGCGCGCCCTGCTGGAGGTGGGCGACCCGGTGGGCGCGGCGCGCACCCTCGCCACGCTGGAGGAGGAGTACCCCGACGACTGGCGGGTGATCTGGTCCCGCGGGCAGTGGGCGCTCCACGAGGGCGACCACGAGACCGCCGCCCTGGCGTTCGACGCCGTCTACGACGCGTTCCCCGGCGAATCGGCGCCGAAGCTGGCGCTGGCCGTGTGCGCCGAGGTGCTGGGCCAGTTGGACAACGCCGCCGAGTACTACCGGCTGGTGTGGACGACCGATCAGGCGTACGTCAGCGCGGCGTTCGGCCTCGCCCGGGTGAGACTGGCGGCGGGCGACCGCGCGTCGGCGGTGGCCGCCCTGGAGTCGGTTCCGGAGTCCTCCAGCCACTACATCGCCGCCCGCATCGCCGCCGTACGCGCCCGGCTGCGCGGCCGTTCACCGTCGGATCCGCTGCTGGAGGACCTGCGAGCGGCGGCGGGCCAGGTGGAGCGCCTGGGCGGCCTGGGGATCGACGCGGTACGCCGCGAGACGCTCGTCACCGAGGTGCTGGGCAGCGCCCTGGACTGGGTGCTGGCGGGACGGCACGGCGCGGCACCGGGTACGGTGCCGGACACCACCCTGCTGGGCAACCGGGTGGAGGAGCGCGAGCTGCGCTTCGGGCTGGAGCGGTCGTACCGCGTGCTGGCCCGGCTCGCCCAGCGCGGTGAGGAAAGGATCAACATGGTGGAGTGCGCGAACCGCCTCCGTCCTCGGACATGGGTGTGACCACATGCCGCAACTGACCGTCTGTCCGTCCTGCGCCGAACGGCTCGATCCCGACGACAAGTTCTGCGGCAACTGCGGCACGAACCTGGCTGTGCCGGGCCCTGCGGGGGCGCCCCCCGCCCGTCCCGCCCCCCAGACCCCGGGCGCGGACACCGGTGACTACGGGCTCGCCCCGCCCGCGCCGGCGCATGCGCCGCGCGTTCCGGCGCCCGGCGGCCCGCAGGCGCCCGCCG
>CAYNNX010000400.1:0-6460 GCA_964398515.1 uncultured Streptantibioticus sp.
TCATCGGCGCGGTCTATCTGGACCGGGGGCTGGACGCGGCCTCCGAACTGGTCCACCGGCTCTTCGACCCGCTGATCGAGAAGTCCTCCAACCTGGGCGCCGGCCTGGACTGGAAGACCAGCCTCCAGGAGCTCACCGCGACCGAGTCGCTCGGCGTCCCCGAGTACCTGGTGAGCGAGTCGGGCCCGGACCACGAGAAGACCTTCACGGCTGCCGCCCGCGTCGGTGGTGTCACGTACGGCACCGGCACCGGCCGCAGCAAGAAGGAAGCCGAGCAGCAGGCCGCGGAGGCGGCTTGGCGGGCGATCGGCGCCCGCCGCGACGGCACCGGCGGATCCGGCGACTCCGGCTCGCCGGACGCGGCGTAGGCCGTCGCACAGCGCCGCCCGGGAGGGGGACATGCCGGAACTGCCCGAGGTCGAGGTGGTGCGCCGCGGACTCCAGCGCTGGGTCAGCGGCCGCACCGTCGACGACGTCGAGGTGCTGCACCCGCGGGCCGTCAGGCGGCACATCGCGGGGGCCGGGGACTTCGCGGACCGGTTGCGCGGCGCGGTCGTCGGCGAGGCCCGGCGGCGCGGCAAGTACCTGTGGCTGCCGCTGGGCAACGGCACCTCGCTCCTGGGCCACCTCGGCATGAGCGGGCAACTGCTCGTGCAGCCGCCGGACGCCCCCGACGAGGCGCATCTGCGCATCCGGATACGTTTCGGCGACGCCGTCGGCACCGAGCTGCGCTTCGTGGACCAGCGCACTTTCGGCGGGCTGTCGGTCCACCCCTGCGTCCCCGACGGGCCGGACGCGGCGGTCGGGCTGCCGCTGCCGCTCGCGCACATCGCGCCCGACCCGCTGGAGCCCGCGTTCGACGAGGACGCCTTCCACGCCGCGCTGCGCCGCCGCCGCACCACCATCAAGCGCGCCCTGCTCGACCAGTCCCTGATCAGCGGCGTCGGCAACATCTACGCCGACGAGGCGCTGTGGCGCAGCAGGCTCCACTACGACCGGCCGACCGCCGCCTTCACCCGCCCGCGTACCGCCGAACTCGTCGGCCACATCCGCGAGGTGATGGCCGAGGCGCTCGCCGTCGGCGGAACGAGCTTCGACAGCCTCTACGTCAACGTCAACGGCGAGTCCGGCTACTTCGACCGATCGCTGGACGCCTACGGGCGCGAGGACGAGCCGTGCCGCCGCTGCGCCACGCCGATCCGCCGCAGGCCGTGGATGAACCGGTCCAGCTACTTCTGCCCGCGCTGCCAGCGTCCGCCGCGCGCGGCCTGAGCCGTCAGCCGCGGCACCGCGCGTCGTAGGAGGCGCGGGCGGCGAGCACCTCGGGCATCCGGGACTCGACCAGCTCGATGAGGGAGAGCAGGCGTTCGGCGACGTCCCTGCCGAGCGGGGTGAGGCGGTAGTCCACCCGCGGGGGGTTGGTCGGCTGCGCCTCGCGGTCGACGAGCCCGTCGCGTTCGAGCGCGTGCAGGGTCTGGGAGAGCATCTTCTCGCTCACGCCCTCGACCCGCCGCCGCAGTTCGTTGAAGCGCAGCGTGTCCTCGCGCAGCGCCCCCAGGGTGAGGCTGCCCCAGCGGCCCGTGACGTGCTCCAGCGTGCTGCGCGATGGGCAGCCGCGGGCGAAGACGTCGAAGGCGAGTGCCTCCTCGGCGCACGGCGACGCAGCCTTGGGGCAGTCCGTACCGGTGGCGGGCGTGTCGTCCATGGCAGAAGCGTACTCCAGCACAGCGCTAACTGCTGGGTTGCGCTTACAAAAAGAAAGTGCTCTCCTTGGTGTCGTCACCGACCAGGTAACCCGAACGGGCGACCCCTACGAGGAGCACGGCTGTGTCCACGACCCCTGTCATCTCCATCGCGTACCACTCCGGATACGGCCACACCGCCGTACTGGCCGAGGCCGTCCGCAACGGCGCCGCCGGCGCCGGGGCCACCGTCCACCTGATCAACGTGGACGGGATCACCGACGAGCAGTGGGCGCTGCTCGACGCCTCCGACGCGATCGTCTTCGGCGCGCCCACCTACATGGGCACCGCCTCCGGCGCCTTCCACGCCTTCGCCGAGGCCACCTCCAAGCGCTGGTTCACCTCGGCCTGGAAGGACAAGCTGGCCGCCGGGTTCACCAACTCCGCCTCGAAGAGCGGCGACAAGCTGCACACCCTGCAGTTCTTCACCGTGCTCGCCGCCCAGCACGGCATGCACTGGGTCAGCCTCGGCCTCCACCCGGGCTGGAACAGCTCCGAGGCCTCCGAGAACGACCTCAACCGCCTGGGCATCTTCCTCGGCGCCGGCGCCCAGACCAACAACGACCAGGGCCCCGAGGGCGTCCACAAGGCCGACATCGCCACCGCCGAGCACCTCGGCCGCCGGGTGGCGCAGACCGCGGCCCGCTTCACCCCGGCTGTCTGACGCGGCGTCAGTCAGCTCGACCCCGAAGGCCCTTCGGCGGTGGACGCCGGGTTTCGCGGGGTCAGTACCCGAAATCCTGCGTCCACCACGGGCCGCCGTCGCCGGGGTGGAGCCCCACCCCGATGGTCCGGTAGTCGCAGTCGAGGATGTTGGCCCGGTGCCCCGGGCTGTTCATCCACGACTCCATCACCGCGTCGGCGTCCGCCTGGCCGCGGGCGATGTTCTCACCGCCCAGATCGGTGATCCCCAGCGCGGCGGCCCGGTCCCAGGGCGAGCGGCCGCCCGGGTCGGTGTGGCCGAAGAAGCCGCGGACCGCCATCTCGTCGCTGAAGCCCTGGGCCAGCCGGGCGAGTCGGGGGTCCGGGGTCAGCGGCCGGCAGCCGGCCTTCGCGCGCTCCGCGTTCACCGCGGCGATCACCCGGTTCACCTCGGACGGCCCGGCGGGCGCGGTCGCCGTCACGGTGGGCGTCGGGCTCACCGCCGCCGAGGCGGACGGCGTGCCCGCAGCGGTCGGCGGACGGCTCCTGACCACGACCGTCGGCCGCGCGGACGGGGTCGAAGCGGGCCCGCCGGGCACCGCGCTCGCGGAGGCGGTCCCGGAGGCGGGGGCCGCCTCGGTGCCCGTCGGCTGGGCCTTCCGCGTCGGCTGCGCACCGGGGAGCACCGAGGACGGATTGCCGTCCGCCCGCAGCGGACCGCCCGGGGGGTCCTCCCTGACCCCTCCGAACACCGGGCCCCCGGTGTGCGGCAGCGCGCCCGACAGCCCCGAGGCGACGGCCGCGGCACCCACCGCCATCACGGCCGACGCGCCGAGCAGCGCCCCGCCCGGCCGGCGCCCTGCTCCGCTGTGTTGACGACGTCTGTGGCGGCCCATCGGTTCGGTCCTCCCATGCCTCGCTCAACTTCACCCGAAAGGGTGAAGTGCGTTGCGGCGTGACTGTATCGAAACGATGTGCGGGACAGGTGTGATGGCTGTGCAACTGGCCGGATAGCGTGCAGCCATGAGCGAATGTGTGCGCATGACCGCATGGGTGCGCGGCCGTGTGCAAGGTGTCGGCTTCCGCTGGTGGACCCGGGCCGCCGCGCTGGAGATCGGCGGGCTGACCGGCTACGTCTCCAACCTCGGCGACGGCCGCGTCCAGGTGGTCGCCGAAGGGGAGCGGGACGCCTGCGAGCGCCTCCTCGACTGGCTGCGAGGCGCCCGTACCCCCGGACGTGTCGACGGCGTCACCGAGGTCTGGGCCGAGCCCCGCGGCGGCTACGACCGCTTCGAGGCACGCTGAGCCGATCCCGCTGAGCCGGTCCCCGCGCCGCGCCGGGCCGCAGGCGCCGGTCCGACACGGCTCACCGGCCGCCGCCCTGCGCCGGAGCGTTCTGGGCCGGACGGGCGATCCGGGCACCCGGACGGCCGCAATGTGGCGACGGGCTCATGCCAGGGGCATGGCCGACGGCGATCCCGGACGGAAGGTTGCCAATTCCGTTCTCACGTGCCAGGCTGCGGCAGCAAGGATGATCCTTGAGCCCCCGCGGGTGCCCCGCGGCGCATGCGGCGCCGCGTGTCGTAACGGCACGCCGGACGAGTGGGGCGTGATCGTGTTGACCGTCAAACCATTTGGTGAGACGCTGGAAGCCCCGCGCACCTTAGCTGTTCGGCTGAGAGAAGTACAACAGCGGCGGCCCGAAACAGCGGGTGCTAACCCCCTCACGACCCACACCGCTCAGGTCGGTCACTCAGCGTGGAGGACCATCCATCATGGCAAAGGCGCTTCTCGGTTACGTCGGCGGTCCCGACCCGCGGCTCCTCGCCGAGATGCGACGACTTCAGCAGCGTGTTCAGGACCTGGAGTCCGAGCTGGTACGGATCCAGGCGGAGAATGACGCGCTGTCCGCGTCGCGCGACGAGTCTCTGCTCAACAGCATCGACGTATCCCAGGCGGAGCCTGCGCTCGCCTGACATCGGCCCCAGCCGGTCGGGCTGCACGGCACCGCAAGAAGGTCTGCAAGGGACGCTCCGGCGTCCCTTCGTCGTGTCACGGTCCTGTTCGATCGTCGAGCGATTCCGGCCGCCGAGCTCCGGCCTCGCCTGCTCGGCCTGTCGGCGCAGGCCCGACCAGCGCGTTCGTCGTTCCCCTGAGCGTTCCCCCGTCGTCGGTTGTGCTTCTACCGACTGTTGTGCCCTGCACTATCCCGCGTGAAACCGTCCGCCCCCCGAAGCGGGAGGCCGGGCCGCGCGGCGGTCGGCGGGTAGAGTCCGACTCCTCTGCGGCACCGGAGGAGGAGAGCTCGCGTGCACCTGAAGAGCTTGACCCTGCGGGGGTTCAAGTCGTTCGCCTCGGCGACGACGCTGCGCTTCGAGCCCGGCATCACCTGCGTCGTGGGCCCCAACGGCTCGGGCAAGTCCAACGTCGTCGACGCCCTGTCCTGGGTGATGGGCGAGCAGGGGGCCAAGAGCCTGCGCGGCGGGAAGATGGAGGACGTGATCTTCGCGGGCACCACCGGCCGCCCGCCGCTCGGCCGCGCCGAGGTCTCGCTCACCATCGACAACAGCGACGGCGCCCTGCCGATCGACTACACCGAGGTCACCATCACGCGGACGATGTTCCGCAACGGCGGCAGCGAGTACCAGCTCAACGGCGACACCTGCCGCCTGCTCGACATCCAGGAGCTGCTGTCCGACTCCGGCATCGGCCGCGAGATGCACGTCATCGTCGGCCAGGGCCAGCTCGACTCCGTCCTGCACGCCGACCCCATGGGGCGCCGCGCCTTCATCGAGGAGGCCGCCGGCGTCCTCAAGCACCGCAAGCGCAAGGAGAAGGCGCTGCGCAAGCTGGAGGCGATGCAGGCCAACCTCGCCCGCGTCCAGGACCTCACCGCCGAGCTGCGCCGCCAGCTCAAGCCGCTGGGCCGGCAGGCCGCCGTCGCCCGCCGGGCCGCGGTGATCCAGGCCGACCTGCGCGACGCGCGGCTGCGGCTGCTCGCCGACGACCTGGTGACCCTGCGGGAGGCGCTGCGCACCGAGATCGCCGACGAGGCCGCGCTGAAGGAGCGCCGGGACGCGGTCGAGGCCGAAGCGGCCGCGGCCGCCCGCCGCGAGGCCGAGCTGGAGGAGCAGGTGCGGCGGCTCGGTCCCCGCCTGGCCCGGGCCCAGCAGACCTGGTACGGCCTCTCCCAGCTCGCCGAGCGGGTACGCGGCACCGTCAGCCTCGCCGAGCAGCGGATCAGGCACGCCACCGCGGCCGGGCAGGGCGAGGAGCGCCGCGGCCGGGATCCGCAGGAGATGGAGCGCGAGGCGGCCCGCATCCGCGAGCAGGAGGCCGAGCTGTCCGCCGCGCTGGAGGCGGCGCGCAACGCCCTGGACGACACCGTCGCGCACCGCGCCGAGCTGGAGCGGCGGCTCGCCCAGGAGGAGGCGCGGCTGAAGGCCGCCGCCCGCGCGATCGCCGACCGGCGCGAGGGCCTGGCCCGGCTGCACGGGCAGGTCAACGCCGCCCGCAGCCGCGTCGGCGCCGCCGAGGCCGAGATCGGCCGCCTGACCGCGGCCCGCGACGAGTCCGCCGAGCGCGCGGTCGCCGCCCAGGAGGAGTACGAGCAGCTCAAGGCCCAGGTCGACGGCCTGGACGCGGGTGACGCGGAACTGGAGGCGGCCTACGAGGCCGCCCGCGCCGAACAGGCCGCGGCCGAGGAGGCGCTCACCGCCGCCCGGGAGGCCGCCACCGAGGCGGAACGTGAACGCGCCGCGCTCGCCGCCCGCCACGACACGCTCGCGCTGGGCCTGCGCCGCAAGGACGGCACCGGCATACTGCTCGGGGCCGCCGACCGGATCAGCGGACTGCTCGGGCCCGCCGCCGAACTCCTCACCGTCGCACCCGGGTTCGAGGTCCCGGTCGCCGCCGCCCTCGGCGCCGCCGCCGACGCGATCGCCGTCGGCAGCCCCTCCGCCGCCGCGGAGGCCCTGCGCCTGCTGCGCAAGGACGACGCCGGCCGCGCCGCGCTCCTGATCGGCGGCGCCCCCGACGAGCCCGACCCGGCCGCAGGACGGGGCACCGGCAGCCCC
>CAYNNX010000401.1:0-6421 GCA_964398515.1 uncultured Streptantibioticus sp.
GTCCCGGTCGCGCATCGGCCGCCCCCCACTGCTTCGACGTGCCGGACGCCCGGTCGCGACGGCCGCCGGCAAGCGTAGGGCAGGGGGGCGCGGGCTGTCAACGGAGCGACCCGCCCGCCGGGGGACGCGACGGCCCGCGCGGCAACGGAACCAATCCGTGCAATTGACAACCTTCTATTAAATGGTTGCCATCCCCCCCGCCCGACGCTAGGATCGTCTGGTGACTCGCCCGACGCCGGGCCGACGTCCTCTTCGCCATGCTCCGCGACGGAACCTTCTACGAACCCCAGCCAGCCACGGCAGACGGCGTCTAGGAGGAAGTGTCGTCCCCAGCCGGAAGGTGAACAGCCACGTCATAGTTGGCAATCCGCCCCGCCAGCGCCCTCGGGCTCATGCCATGAACGTTGTCCCGGTCAGGGTCAGCACCGGCTTCCAACAGCAGCCGAATCGTCCCGCCTTCGCCCCGCGAACAGAACACCGCCCTCCACAACGGCGTATTGCCATGACGGTCCACGACATCGACCGCCGCACCCGCGGCCAGCAGGACTTCGACGGCCGCAGGCACCTGCGCCTGAGCAGCAAAATGCAGCGGAGTCCAACCCTCGGCGTCGACAGCCCCCGGGTCGGCGCCCTCAGCCAACAGCGCCCTCAGGCCGTCCACGTCCCCGCCACCAGCCGCATAGTGCACCGCGGTCCGCCCCAACCGATCCCAATCCGTCATGCCGACCATCCTCACCCGGCTTGACGAAACAGATAGGGGCCCCCGCCGACGGCGCGCACCTGCGCAGCGCGAGCAGGGGGCCACAGCGTGAGCAGTCCTTCGAGTGCTTTGGTCTCGGCGGGCGTCAGCAGGTCCAGCAGGCGGCGTTCGTTGCGCATGTGGTCGGTGAATGCCTGGTCGATCAGCTCGCGTCCGAGCCGGGTGAGGGCGACGATTCGGCTGCGCTGGTCGTCATCGGAACGGCGGCGGGTGACGAGTCCGGCTCGCTCAAGTGGTGAGCAGGGGTCCTGGACGACCTCCGCCGCCGAGTCCGTCACTTCTCCTCCGGCACCTGGCAGGAGCAGACCCCGGCGGTACGGGACGAGGCCAGTCGTCTGCTGGAGCACACGGCCCTGCACGGCGGGGTCGTCAACGTCTCCGATCCGCGGTTCGCCTTCCGCCGCGTGAGCCTGGACCGTATGCCCTTCAGCTGGCCCCGAGAGGCCCGCACCATCTTCACCACCTGGCGACCCCACGCGCGCACCGGCCAGGATTAGAGACAATGTCCACGTTCGCGGACAGCTCGTCGCGGAAGGGATGACCACGTGCCCCTCGCCGTTCTCCTGGCCGGCCTGACCGGCTCCGGGAAGACCACCGTCGCCCAGGCCCTGACCGGCCTCGGCTTCACCCGGCTGTCCGTGGACGAGGAGGTGCACCGGCTCCACGGCCGGTACGGCGTCGACTACCCCGAGCACACCTACTTCGATCGCGAACGCCCCGTCGTCGAAACCATTCGGGAGCGGTTCATCAAGGAACTGGAAGCCGGAAACGATGTCGTCCTCGACCATGGGCTGTGGCGCCGCGCGGACCGCGATGACTGGGAGAGGGCCGCTCGCGAGGCGGGCGGCCACCCCCTCGTGGTCTACCTCCCGGCCGACCGGGAGGAATTGCTGCGGCGCCTCGTCGAACGGAACCAGCGCGAGGACGCCAACGCCCTCACCGTCACCCCGGAGGCGCTCGACGACTTCTTCGCCCGCTTCGACCCCCCGGCCGACGACGAAGAAGCGATCGTCTACACAGGAGACCTGGACGCGCTCGTCAGAGCGCTCACCGAAGCCAGGCGCAGGTGACACGGGTTCGCAGGATTCCTTGTCGTCCCCAGCGCGGTGCAGCTCAGCTTGGCCCGCTGTCCCGGATCTCGAAGTCCGCGGCACCGGAGCACCGACCATCATGGGCCGCTCCTGACGCTGCGGCCGCGCAAGCGGTCGCACAACAGGCCACCGGCTCACCGCCCTCTCGCTAGAAGTACAGGTGGTGGCCGAAGAAGTGCCCGGCACCACTTCGCTGCCGCCGGGGCTATGTGGGGCCCGTACCTGGTCAAGCCCAAGGCGGACCAGTGGAGTCGGCGCTCCCTGGATGTCTCCGGTTATTGGTGCACCGTGCCCCTCGTCGACATGCCCGTCTACCGCGATTACCTCACACATCGCTTCGTGGACACTGGCGGGATCGTTGAGCGCCGCAGGCTCGGCTCGATCACCGAGGCTGGCCACATCGGCGATGGTCCACTGCACGGGCATGGGGGCAGGAGTCCTGGTGCCCGATCTATACCTGCGTCCGATCCGGGCAGCACGTCATCGTCGCCAACCCGGGCCTGACCGAGTTCATCTCGGAGACGCCGGCCTCTCGCCGGACCTGCTGTGCATCTACCCGCATGACGAGACCGTCCTCCTGGGCGGCACGGCAATCGATGGAGAGGCCGCGCTGGACGCCGACGAAAAGGCGGCTGCGGCCGTCCCGGACCGCTGCACAGCCGGCGAGCCCCACCTTGCCGGCGCCCAGGGCTTCTGACGTGCGCAACTATGGGCATGGCGGAACGGTGTTGTGCTGCCGAGGGGCATGGGCTGCTTGGGGTGCGGTGACAGCTCCCGCGCTTTCGTCGCTCAGCGGTGCGTCCGCCTCCGCCGGTTGTCAGGGGCACGCGATAGCCTGAGTCGTGGCCAAGGGACCTGACTCGCTGTCGGTCCCAGCGGACAGCCGATGCCTAGACCTATGGGGGGTGGGGACCGTGAAGTTCGACATGGGCAGCACGACGCTGTCGAATCTCGTCAAGCAGACCCAAGGGTCCAGCGAGGACCTGGGCCATCTGATCAGGCAGCTGATCGCTGCGGCGCAGCCGCTGGAAGGCAAGTTCAACGGTGCGGGCAAGGCGGCCTTCGACCGCTTCAAGGCCCACTCGAACCAGATCACGGCAGACCTGAATAGCGCCCTGAGCTCGATCCTGGGCGGCCAGTCCGGCATGGACAAGTCCTTCGCCTCCGGGGATACGGAGATGAGCGACAACGCCGGATCGGCGATGGGCGCTGCGCACTTCGACGCTGCCCGTTTCTCCGGGCGCTGACAACAAGGGGGGATCAGCTGTGGGAACCGACCGCCGTAGCTACGACACCGCTGCATCGAGCGAGGCGCAGGGCAATCTGGCCGTGGTCATCGCCAGGCTTGAGCACCTCATCCAGGAGCGGGACGCACAGGTCAAGTCGGCCATGGCCGACTTCCGGGCCGATGGCGTCTCGGATGAGTACCACGCCAAGGAGCAGCGCTGGAACAGTGCGGCCGATGAGGTCCGCACGATCATCAACCTGGTGAAGACGACGCTGGAGAAGAACGACCACACCGCGCAGCAGACACTGGCGAGGGCCAAGTCCGCGGTTGACGCCATCAGCTGACGCAGCCGGGCTGCCGGAATCTGGACATCACGGGGAGGGGACGGGCGCGACGTGTCGCATTCCAACGGGAAGTGGGACATCGACCCGGTCGGCGTCAATAGCGTGGTCACCAAGACCGGCACGATCGCCGAGGGCTTGGTGAACGGGATACAGGCCTATGCCGAGCACCTGCAGAGCGCGGCCAGCAGCGCCGGCACGCTCAGCTGGGGCAGCCACGCGAGCCAGGCCCAACACCACGCAGGCAATGGCCACGGCGGCAAAGACCAGCAGCCAGGAGGCCTGGTCGCCAACGCGCTGGCACAGTTCGCACAAGCCACCAAGCCCACCTTGGAGTTCATCGCTGAGCGCAGCAGCAAGTCCCTCAACGCTGCCGGTGAGGCCACCAAGGCCTATCTGACGGGCGATGAGCGCATGGCGGCGCAGGCCAAGAAGGACATGGAAGGCACCACTGCCCCGGCCATCGTTCCCCCCGCCCGGGGGGCGAAGTGATCAATCCGGACGCCATACCGCAGTTCACCGGCAACCTCGAACAACTCGAGACCGATGCAGCCGACCTGAAGTCGGACGCCTCCGCTATCGCCAAAGACGGTGCGGACGTCCACTCCTCCTTCCAGGGGCTGGCAGCGTTCTACCACGCCCCCGAGGCCGAGCAGCTGTTCGCGACGACCAAACCGGTCGCGGACAGTGCGAAGGCCTTCGGGGACGACCTGCAGCGGGTCTCTTCTGCGCTGTCGGACTACGCCGCCGAGGTACGGCCCATCGCCAAGAAGCTCACGGCACTGAAGGAACTCGCCTCCGCCTTTGTCTCCGAGAACGCAGGCAGCGCCGACTGGCAGTACGACGAGCACAAAGTGGCCCGGGACAACGAACTGCGCCACGAGGTCGACGTTGCCGTCGCCGCGTTCTGGGACGCCGAACGCCGATGCGCCAACAAGATCGAGGCAATCTTCCACGGAAGCCCGTACGTTGCCAACGACGGCTCCAACCGGCCGAAGATGTACGGCTACACCGCCGACCAGCTCGACCACGCCAAGGGACTTCCCTGGGGCGACGCGGTGGAGCAGAAGCACGCGGCCTCGGACGTCTTCTACTGGGCCAAGTCCTTCGTCTGGGACGGTCTGGTCATCGACGGTGTGTGGAACACGCTCAAGGGCCTGGGCGGGCTCATCGGCCTCGAAGGATTGGACACCTTCGTCAACTCCTGGAAGGGCCTGGCCAAGCTGGGCATCGGCCTCGCCAGCTACGGGTTCCCCAGCCTGCCGTTCCTGATGGCGGTCCCGGACTCCGTGCTGCCCAAGTGGGTCCAGGAAAGCCGCAAGGCCACCCGCCAGGTCGGCAAAAGCCTGCTCGCCTGGGATGAATGGGGCAAGAATCCCGCCCGCGCCGCCGGCGGCGTCCTGTTCAACGGCCTCACCCTCCTCGCCGGAGGCGAAGGCGCCGCCGTCACCGCTGCCGGGGACGCCGGAAAGGCCGGGGCCGCAGCCAGGATCATCGCCGCAGCAGGCAAGGCCGGCGGAATCATCGACCCAATGACCTACATCGGCAAGGGCGCTGGCGCCGCATTCAAAGGCCTCACCTCGCTGCCCAAGGTGTCCACCGCCCTCGACGCCGTCAAGAACCTCAAGGCCGGGGTTTTCAACTTCCGAGGCGTTGTGGACCCCGAAGCGGTGCGTGTCCAAGGGATTCCGGAGCACGACGGCTCCGTCAGACTCTGGGACGGTGCAACCTTCGACCAGGAGGGCAACCTCCATTGGCAGGGCCAAGTCCACCAGCCCCCAGTGGAACTGCCAGCCGACCTGCGCATACAGATACCTGCCGAACGAGAACTGGTCGGGGCACACGCCGGCGGCGGCACGGCCCACGAGCCAGCTCCACGAGGCGGCGGTCACGAGCTGCCCGACGCGGTCGCCCGTACAGACCACCACGTGCAGAACTCGATCAGTCGTGGCAACAGCCACGGCACCGGCAACACGGAAGCCGTCCATGAACTCCCTGCTCACACCGGACATGGACCGGCCAGCTCGGGCGGTGACGCCGTCACCACCCCCGCAGCTCATCACGGATCATCTGGAGCTGGTGGCGAGGGAGTCGGGGACACCGGTCCGCAGCCAAGCGGACACATCCCCGACGACACCGTCCACCACGTCCTCAAGGGTGAGATCAAGTATGGGTCCGACGGTAGGCCTCGGGCTGTCGGCTACCATTTCCGGCCAGGTGGCGAGGACCGCCCCGGCGTGAAGGTACCGAAGATCCTTGAACGCGATCACCGCACTGGGCTGACCAGTGGCAATGTATGGATGCGCGACCCTCGAACGGGCGAATGGATCATGAAGCGCCGCAGGTCCACCTTCTTCCCTCCACACTGGACAGAGCAGGACGTTGTGCGCGCCCTCAACAAGGCATACGAGAACGCTAAGGTCACAAACCCCCGCACATTCATGTGGCGAGGACAGTACAAGGACATCACGTTCGAGGGATATTTCGACCCCATAACGGGAGACGCCAAGACCGGCTACCCGATCATGCCCGACAAGTAACAAGGAAAAGTGCATGCCCATTCGAACCAAGTACTACACCAGGGATGAATACGGGGTTCCCACTTACACCGGCCCCGCCGAGCTAGAGGTACTCGGCGAATGGGTCACAGCTGACATTCAACTTTCTCCTTACGCAGTCCTAGAGGCTATCGACCTCGTCCGCACGGCTCAAGCGCACCCCTCGGTCGAACCTGAAGACTTGGACGGTAACGCCCACAGCGTCTCCATCACTCCGCAAGGCGTGAAGATCGAGAATTTGTTCGTCGAGCAGGTGCGAGGAGAGTTCGGGCTCGACCAAACCCTGGAAATTCTCCTCGATTTTTGGGAATATTGCCGCCTGGCGATCCCCGATAAAATCGACACGCGGCGGCGCGAGTACCTCAACGATCACGGAAGGGATCCACTGTCCGGCATCTCAGGCCTATAGAGACTGATCCAGGGGGTTGATCAAAAGCTCTCAC
>CAYNNX010000402.1:0-6416 GCA_964398515.1 uncultured Streptantibioticus sp.
GTGCCCACCACCCTCCTCGTCCAGCAGCACTACAGCACGTTCACCGAGCGCTACGGGCAGTTCCCGGTGGTCGTCAAGGCGCTGTCCCGGTTCCAGAGCGACGGCGAGGCCAAGGCGGTCCTCGAAGGGCTGCGCGAGGGCTCGGTGGACCTGGTCATCGGCACCCACCGGCTCTTCTCCGCGGAGACCAGGTTCAAGGACCTCGGCCTGGTCATCGTCGACGAGGAGCAGCGCTTCGGCGTCGAGCACAAGGAGCAGCTGAAGAAGCTGCGGGCCAACGTGGACGTGCTCACCATGTCCGCCACCCCGATCCCGCGCACCCTGGAGATGGCGGTCACCGGCATCCGCGAGATGTCGACGATCACCACCCCGCCGGAGGAGCGCCACCCGGTGCTCACCTTCGTCGGACCCTACGAGGAGAAGCAGATCGGCGCGGCCATCCGCCGCGAGCTGCTGCGCGAGGGCCAGGTCTTCTACATCCACAACCGCGTCGAGTCCATCGACCGGGCCGCGGCCCGGCTGCGCGAGATCGTGCCCGAGGCGCGGATCGCCACCGCGCACGGGCAGATGGGCGAGTCCGCCCTCGAACAGGTCGTCGTCGACTTCTGGGAGAAGAAGTTCGACGTGCTGGTCTCCACCACGATCGTCGAGTCCGGCATCGACATCTCCAACGCCAACACCCTCATCGTGGAGCGCGGCGACACCTTCGGGCTCTCCCAGCTCCACCAGCTGCGCGGCCGGGTGGGCCGAGGCCGCGAACGCGGCTACGCCTACTTCCTGTACCCGCCGGAGAAGCCGCTCACCGAGACCGCCCACGAACGGCTCGCCACCATCGCCCAGCACACCGAGATGGGCGCGGGCATGTACGTGGCCATGAAGGACCTGGAGATCCGCGGCGCGGGCAACCTGCTCGGCGACGAGCAGTCCGGCCACATCGCGGGCGTCGGCTTCGACCTGTACGTGCGCATGGTGGGCGAGGCGGTCGCCGACTACCGGGCGGCGCTGGAGTCCGGGGCGGTCCAGGAGGAGGCGCCGCTGGAGGTCAAGATCGAGCTTCCGGTCGACGCCCACGTCCCGCACGACTACGCCCCCGGCGAGCGGCTGCGGCTTCAGGCCTACCGGTCGATCGCCGCGGTCAACTCCGAGGACGACATCGCCTCCGTCCGCGAGGAACTCACCGACCGCTACGGCAAGTTGCCCGAACCGGTGGAGAACCTGCTGCTGGTCGCCGGGCTGCGGCTGCTCGCCCGCAAGGTGGGCGTCACCGACATCACCCTGCAGGGCTCCAACGTGCGCTTCGGACCGGTGGAGTTGCGCGAGTCGCAGGAGCTGCGGCTCAAGCGCCTGCACCCGCGCAGCGTCGTCAAGGCCGCCACCAAGCAGGTCCTGGTGCCGCGCCCGACGACGGGGACGATCGGCGGTAAGCCGGTCGTGGGGCGCGAACTGCTGCAGTGGACCGCGGAGTTCCTCACCTCCGTGGTCGGCACGTGACCGATCCCCGGGCGGACCGGCGGGCGCGTTTCGCGGAGTAGTGGATATCACAAGCCGCCCTTCCCTATTCTCGATCAGCGCCAGGTCGACGCACCGCTGCTCGATCAACCCGCCGGGAGGCTCCATGGTCCGCCGCCGTACCGCCACGCTCTCCTTGACCGCCGCCGCACTGCTCGCCGCGACACCGCTGATCACCTCGTGCGGCACCGCGCACCCGGGTGCGGCGGCGGTGGTCGGCGGAGACGCGATCTCGGTCTCCGCCCTCCAGTCCCAGGTCAAGGCGGTCCGCGAGGCCCAGGGCGGCGACCAGGCCGCGCAGGCCGCCCAGGTGACCGGGGACCTCAGCCGCGCCACGCTGGGCAGCATGCTGTTCGACCGGGTGATGGACCGGGCCGCGCGGGACGCCGGTGTCACGGTCACCCGAGCCGACGTGCAGCGCCTGCGGGCCGCCGCCGAGCGCCAGGCGGGCGGCGCCCAGGCGCTGCGCGATCAGCTGCTCCAGCAGTACGCGGTCGCCCCCGGCCAGATCGACGACTTCTACCGGGTCCAGGCCGAAGCGCAGGCGCTCGCCCGCAGCAGCGGCGTCGACCTCGGCACACCGGCCGGGCAGGCGGCCATGACCGCCTCCCTGGGGGCCACCTCGCAGCGGCTCCGCATCGACGTCAACCCGCGCTACGGCACGTGGCACGCGCAGACCCTCTCCCTGGGCAACGCCGCCGAGCCGTGGGTGCGCAAGATGCTGCCGTCTTCGGCGCCCGGCCCGTCGGACATCACGGGCTGAGGTCCGTCTGCGACGCGGGGCGGGATGCGGCCTGCGGCGGGGGCGCCGGTGCGGGACCCGCCCTGCGCCGGGGGCGCAGGGTGAGATGGCGCCTGTCGCGGGGGCGCCGGTGCGGGACGCCGTGTTGTCAGCGGCCCGGGGTACGTTCGGGGTGTGACCGAGAACGCTGCCATCGCCGAGTCCGCCTCCGCCGCCGACCCCGGGCGCCTGGTCCTGCTCACTATGAGCCACCGGGTCGCCCCAGGCCTGCTGTCCTGGCCCGCGTGGCAGGCGCTGCGCTCGGCCGACGCGGTCTTCTGCGGCGACCCCGACCACCCGCAGCTGCCCTACCTGCGCGAGGCCGGCGTCACCGTGGAGGCGGCCACCCCCAGCGGCCGCGAGCTGGTGGACCTCGCGTCGGGCGCCCGCACGGTCCTGGTGATACCCGCGGGTGACGGCGACACCGCGCTCACCGACGAACTCGCCCGCCTCGCCGGCTCCGGCCGGGTGCGCATGCCCGAGCTGGAGCTGCTCCCCGCCTCCTACGATCTGCCCGGCGCCCGCCTGCTCGACCTCGTCCAGGTGATGGACCGCATCCGCACCGAGTGCCCGTGGAGCGGTACGCGCACCGGCGAGGGCTTGGTGAAGTACCTGATCGAGGAGGCCTACGAGCTCGTCGAGGCGATCGAGGACGGCGACCGCGACGCCTACCGCGAGGAACTCGGCGACGTGCTGCTGCAGGTCGTCTTCCACGCCCGCATCGCGCAGGACGACCCCGAGGAGCCGTTCTCCATCGACGACGTCGCCGCCACGCTGGTCGACAAGTTGATCCGCCGCCACCCGCACGTCTTCGGCACGGAGACCGCCGATACCCCCGAGGAGGTCAAGAAGCACTGGCTGCGCACGAAGGCCGCCGAGAAGCGCCGGGGCTCGGTGACCGAGGGCATTCCGCTGGACCAGCCCGCACTCGCGCTCGCCGCCAAGCTGGCCGGCCGCGCCCGCGGCGGCGCCGTGGACGTGGCGCTGCCGTCGGCGCAGGAGAGCACCGACATCGGTGACCGACTGCTCGCCCTGGCCGCGCTCGCCGAGAGCCAGGGCGTCGATCCGGAGGCCGCCCTGCGTTCGGCCGCGCGCCGTTTCCGCGACGCGATCCGCGTGGCCGAGGAAGCCCAACAGCAGGCGCAGCGGGCCGAGTGAGCCGCCCGGGCCCGGGTACGCGACCGGTATGTTCCGGTCACCGAGCATGCAGGCCGCCGTCGGCGGGGACCTCGCGGTCGGCGTGGTCCCCCTTCTGATCGGCATCGTCCTCGTCGCCCTCCTCGGCTTCGTTCTGATCGCCTACGGGCGCCGCAGGCGGGCCCGTGAGCCGCTGCCGCCGCGCTCGCCGCAGCCACGCAGCGGTGCCTGGCACACGCGCGAGGAGTACGGGCGGCCGACACCGCCCGACCACGGCCCCGGCCACCAGGACGGCACGCCCTCCGGGTACGAGGAGGCGAGCCGCCCCGCCGAGGAGGTCCCCCGGGACGGCGGTCGGCTGCGCCCCTACGACATCCGGGACTACCCCGGCCCGCGTACCTGACCGGTCTCCTGCCGGCGGGCGTGCCGGGCACGATCGCCCGACGCCCGGGCGGGGGCGGCCACTTCACCCGGACGGGGGATCATGGATCCATGCGTCTGGACCTTCCCGCCCCCTGGCCCCGCACGGAGGCCGAAGCCGTCGCCATGCAGGAGCGCCTGCGCGGACTGGTCGACAGGGTGAGCCCCGGGCCGCGCTCGCCACGGCTCGTGGCCGGCCTCGACGTCGCCTACAGCTCTTCGGAGGGCTCCGGCCTGGTGGCCGCCGGGATCGTGGTGCTCGACGCGCACACCCTTGAGGTGGTGGAGGAGGCCACCGCGGTCGCCGACGCCGTCTTCCCCTACATCCCCGGGCTGTTCGCCTTCCGTGAACTTCCCGTCCTGGTCGCGGCGTTGAACCGGCTGCACGCCATCCCGGAGCTGCTGCTCTGCGACGGCCAGGGGCTCGCCCACCCGCGCCGGTTCGGCCTCGCCTGCCACCTCGGCGTGCTCACCGGCATCCCGGCGGCCGGGATCGCCAAGACCCCGTTCGTCGGCAGCCACGACCCCGCCGCGCTCGGCCCTCGACGCGGCGCGTCCACCCCGCTCGTCGACGCCGGCGAGACCGTCGGCCGCGTGCTGCGCACCCAGGACGGCGTCAAGCCGGTCTACGTCTCCACCGGCCACGCCGTCGACCTGGACACCGCCTGCCGCCACGTCCTCGCCCTCGCACCCCGCTACCGGCTGCCCGAGACGACACGCCTCGCCGACCGGCTCAGCCGCAACGCCCTGCGGTCCGGCGCCGGTTCGGGCGGAGCGGCCTGGATGGGCTAACACTGCGTAATCTTCCGCGCCCGCACTCGTTACCGCGAGCGACAACCGACACGCGGTCGGGACGAGCAGGAAGACGAGCAGGAAGGAACAAGGTCGTGCGAAAGATCCATCGGGTGGTAGCGGGCGTCCTCGGGGCGGGTTCACTGGTGATGACGGCGGCCGGCTCCGCCAGTGCCGACGGCAGGGAGGGAGGAGAGAGCGGTGTGTTCACGCAGGCGGACCGGGGCTGCGCTCCGTCGTTCAGCCTGGTCCTGCCCTCTCCGCAGGACTGCCGGACCTTCATCGTCGTCGACAACCGGCGCTTCATCGACAGGCGGCACTTCACCTTCTGGGCCATCGACAAGCACGCCGAGATCTTCGACGAGCGGATCTCGAGCAGCCCGATCGGCGGCTACGGCGCCGTCGTCAACGACATCGGCTTCGGCAGCCGCCGCTTCGGTCGCGCCCCCTTCGGGCGCGGTGCCTTCGGGGCCGCGGGCTTGCGGCGCTGACAGCGTCTGGAAGTGACAGCGCACAAGCGACATGCGCGCACCCTGGAGCACACCGCTCCGGGGTGCGTGCCTGCGCCCGTGACGCGCACCGACGCCCCGCTTGACGCGGGTGCCCCACCGACGCCGACCAGGCGCCGCTCGGGCCCCGGTACCGGTGGCCGGCCGTGAGGCGGCCGCAGTATCTCGAACACCAAGAGGCGGTGACCGCTCACAACAGGTAGCGGGACCCGAGGTCCAGACGGACACGATCACGCAAGCAGGCTTAGCCATCGGCGGTCGCTTCGTCGGATGGGTGAGGGACACCGATGTGTCGGCGCTCAAGACGACGCCGTGGGAGCGAACAGAACTCCGCTACTGGCTCGACCGTCCCGACGAGTGGGACGTGATCATCTGGCAGCGAATGGACCGCGCCGTGCGGTCCATGGCGGACATGGCCGACCTCGGCCGATACGCCAAGAAGCACCGCGAACGCCTCATCTTCGCGTCCGGCCCCGGCGGCGGAATGCTGGAACTCGACTTCACGTCGATCATGAGCGAGTTCATGATGATGTTACTCGCGTTCGCCGCTCAGCTCGAGGGTCAGACGATCACGGAGCGGAACCAAGGGGCAGCGGCTTACCTTCAGCAGATCGGCCGTTGGCCCGGCGGATCGATGCCGTACGGATACCGACCGGACCGAGCACGGTCGTGCTCACTGCCACGGGAGAGCCGGTGCTTCCGGCGGGACCGCCCGGTGTCGCATCCGGGTGTCTTCTGTCGTCGAGTCAAGTCGGCCGCGCTTCGCCCGCACGGTCGGCCGCACCAGTGGCTGGACGTCACGATCGAAAACGCCCGTCTTGGGCGAACGGACACGATGTGCGGGAAGCCGGGGCCCTGCCCAGGGTTCCGGGCAGGGCGGGCTGATCGGGGGACAAGGGGCCCTACCGGTCGATGGAGCCGATGTTCTTGGACGTGTCGGCAGCCAGGCACTGGGTCCGGGTGCGGGAGACGGAGGCTGTCAGCGTCAGGTCGTTGGGGTTGCCGCAGTTGTTGTTCTGCCGCCCCTCTTGAGCGGTGTTCTGCTGGAACAGGTCGGCCACGCTGGAGCCGCCTTCCGCCTCGGCGCCGTGGCTGATCTCGGCGGTGCCCACACTGGTGGAGCGGTCGATCGTCTGGCAGCCGACCTCCGTGTCGGAGCCCGTCAAGGTGATGAACGTGTGGTTGGGGTTGGCGCAGGCGTTGTTCTGCCGTCCCTCCTGCGCGGTGTTCTGCTGGTCCAGCCTGCCGCCTGTGCTGGAGCCGCCGGT
>CAYNNX010000403.1:0-6415 GCA_964398515.1 uncultured Streptantibioticus sp.
ATGGAACGCGTCGGGGTCGAGGACAGCTTCTTCGAGCTCGGCGGCGACTCGATCATGTCGATGCAGGTGGCTTCCCGGGCGCGTGGCGCGGGCCTGTTCTTCAGGGCGGAGGACGTGTTCCGGCACCGCACGGCGGCGCGCCTCGCCGCAGTGGCTGGGCGAGGTGAGGGTGCGGACCTCGGCGGTGACCGCCTCACCGGGACGCTCATGGGGGACCTGGACGAGGAGGAGGCCGAGAGCCTGCGGGTCCGGGTGCCCGGCATGGTGGATGTCTGGCCGCTGTCACCCCTGCAGGAAGGGTTGCTCTTCCACGCCACGTTCGACGAGCAGGGCCCCGATGTGTACGCGAGCCAGCGCATGTTGGCCCTTGACGGTCCGCTGGACGTGAACCGGCTGCGGTCGTCGTGGGAGGCGCTTCTCGCCCGGCACGCGATGCTGCGCGCGAGCTTTCAGCAGCTGGCGTCCGGACGGACGGTGCAGGTCGTCGCGGCCGACGCTGAGCTGTCCTGGCGTGAGGCCGATCTGTCGGAACTCTCCGAGGATGCCGAGCGGATCGAGATGGCACGGCTCGCGGAGGCCGAGCGGATGGAGCGCTTCGATCTGGCGACGGCGCCGCTGCTCCGGCTGTTGCTGATACGCCTGGGCACGGACCGGCACCGTCAGATCGTCACCGTCCACCACTCACTGGTGGACGGCTGGTCCACGGACGTCCTTTTCGCCGAGCTGTCCGAGGTGTACGCGGCGGGGGGAGACGCCTCCGCGCTCCAGCCTGTCACATCCTATCGGGAGTACCTGACGTGGCTGTCGCGGCAGGACAAGGAGGCGGCGCGTGAGGCGTGGCGGGCCGAGCTCGCGGGCGTGGCCGAGCCGACGCTCGTGGCACCCGAGGACGCCGCGGGCGCACCGGTGGTTCCGGAGCCGGTGTCGTTCGAGTTCGGCGATGAGCTCACGCATGCGGTACGCGAGCTGGCCCGCTCCTTGAACGTGACCGTGAACACCGTGGTACAGGGCGCCTGGGCCCTGGTTCTCGCACGGCTCCTGGGACGCACTGACGTGGTGTTCGGCGCGACGGTGGCGGGCCGACCGTCGGAGCTGCCAGGTGTGGAGTCGGCGGTCGGCCTGTTCATCAACACTCTCCCGGTACGGGTGCGTCTGGCGGCGGAACAGTCGATCGCCGGGATGCTCGCGGACCTACGGGACCGTCAGGTGGCGCTGATGGCTCAGCAGCACCTGGGCCTGCGGGAGATCCGCCAGCTCGCGGGCGCCGGCGCCGTGTTCGACACGCTCGTGGTGTATGAGAACCTTCCCCGTACCCACGCGAACACGGGCGCCGCCGGCCTCCCGGGCACACCCTCCCTGACCATGGGTACCGTTGGCGACCCCCAGGACCGGGGCCACTACCCGATGGCGCTGATCGTGATGCCCGACGACCGGCTGCGTGGCTATCTCGTCTGCCGCCCCGACGTCGTCGACCGGGCTCGCGGTGCGGCCGCGGTGGCGTCGCTGACCCGGATCCTCGAGCGGATGGCGGCGGATCCGTCCGTGCCGGTGGGACGGCTCGACGTACTGGGCACTGCGGAGCGCGCGCTCGTGGCGGCGCAGCGGAACGCGGTGCGAGGGCGGGCGGCGCGGGGTCCCGCATCGGCTGCTGCGGAAACGCTCGTCCCGGTGCCGGATATGTTCGCGCAGCAGGCCGCCGCCACGCCCGCCGCGGTGGCACTGGTGGACGGCAGCCGTACCCTGACCTATCGCCAACTCGCCGAAAACGCGGGCAGGTTGGCTCGGTACCTGATGGGCCTGGGGGTGGTCCCGGAGACCAGTGTGGCCGTCGTCGCCGACCGCTCGGCGGAGCTGGTGGTGGCCCTCCTCGCTGCGTCGATGGCCGGCGGAGTATACGTACCCGTCGACCCATGGCAGCCTGCGGCGCGGGTGCGCCTGATCGTGGACGATGTGGCCCCGCCCGTCGTGGTCTGCACGAGTCAGACCCGGAACGCGGTACCGGCGCACTTCGCCGGACACCTGGTGGTCATGGACGATCCGGCGGTGGCCGGTGAAGTGGCCGCTTGCGCCGCAGGGCCGGTGACGGCCGGGGAGCGGCGGGCGCCGCTGACCGCGGACCACGCGGCGTACGTGATCTACACGTCGGGGTCCACGGGGACCCCCAAGGGCGCAGTCGTTCCCCATCGGGGCCTGAGCAACCTGGTCGCCGACCGCGTCGGGCGCTACCGGATCGACGCGGACAGCGCGGTGCTGCAGCTCGTCCCGCCAAGCTTCGACGTCTCGATGGCGGACATCTGGCCGACGCTGTGCGCGGGCGGCCGACTGGTCCTCGCGCCGCCGGCGAGGCGGCACGCGAGCGGCGAGGACCTGGTGCAGCTGATGCGCGACGAGCGGATAACGCACGTCGCGATGACCCCGACCGTGCTGGCCCAACTCCCCGCGGAGCAGCTGCCGTCACTGCGTGTACTGATCGTCGGCGGCGAGCCCATGCCCGACGACGTCCGAGAGCGGTGGTCGGCCGGATGCGAGCTGTACAGCGAGTACGGGGTCACCGAGGCGACGGTCGCCTCGACGGTCGGCCGCCCCCTCGGCCGCGGTCTCAACGGTCACGGAACACCGCCGATCGGCCGCCCCATCGCCGGCACAGGAGCATTCGTGCTCGACGCGTTCCTGAAGCCGGTGCCGCCGGGCGCGGTCGGCGAACTGTACCTCGCGGGCGCCGGCCTGGCGCGCGGCTACCAGCGTCGCGCGGGACTGACGGCGCAGCGCTTCGTGGCCTGCCCGTTCGCGTCCGGGCAGCGCATGTACCGGACAGGCGACCTGGCGCGCTGGACCGACGACGGCGAACTGGTCTACAGGGGACGGGCCGACGCGCAGGTGAAGGTGCGCGGATTCCGGGTGGAACCAGGCGAGATCGAGGCGGCCCTCGCCGCGCACCCCGCGGTCGGCCGGGCCGTGGTGGTCCTCAGGCAGGACCGTCAGGGGGAACGCCGCCTGGTCGGATACGTGGTGCCCCGCGGCCCGGGCGGCGTCGACCCCGACCTCGTACGCGATCACGCGGCGAGGGAGCTGCCGGCCCACATGGTGCCCGCGGCGGTCCTCGCCCTCGACGAATTGCCCGTCACCCACAACGGGAAGGTCGACGTCACGGCGCTGCCGGCGCCCGACTTCGCCGAACGGGACACGGGCCGGGCGCCCAAGGGGGTGGCGGAGGAGATCCTCTGCGCGGTGTTCGCGGAAGTCCTCGGCCTGGGGCGGGTGGGCGCCGACGCCGACTTCTTCGTGCTGGGCGGGGATTCGATCACCGCGATGCAACTGGTGAGCCGGGCGCGCCGGGCGGGGCTGCTGTTCGGCGCCCAGGACGTGTTCGAGCACAGGACACCGGCCGCCGTCGCACGGGTCCTCCGGCTCGGCACCGGTACGTCGCACGGAACGGACACGGGCGAGGGCGAAGTCGCGTGGACCCCCGTGATGCGGGCCCTGGGCGAGCGGGCCACAGGTTCCCGCTTCTCCCAATGGGTGGTGATCGGGACGCCCCCGAGCCTCGGCGGCGGGGTACTGGCGGCAGGCATCCGCGCCGTACTGGACACACACGACATGCTGCGCGCCCGGGTCGTGGACGGCGGGTCCGGGCTCCGGCTCTTCGCGGGCAGCCGCGGATCGCTCGACGTGGCCGCCCTGATCACCCGGGTCGACGCGACGCGGGTGGCCGACGAGGACCTGGACGAGCTCGCGGACCGCGCCGCGCGGGAGGCCGTCGGCCGCCTCGACCCGTCCGCCGGTGTGATGCTCCAGGCAGCGTGGGTCGACTCGGGCCCGGCGCGCGTGGGCCGACTCGCACTGGCGGTGCACCACTTGGCGGTCGACGGTGTCTCGTGGCGGATCCTCGTACCGGACCTGCGCGCCGCGTGCGAAGCGGCGGCAACCGGGCGGCGACCGGCCCTCGATCCGGCAGGCACGTCCTTCAGGCGCTGGTCACAGCTGCTCCTCCGAGAGGCGGTCGGGAAGAAGCGGATCGCGGAACTCGACACCTGGACCACCCTGCTCGGCACACCCGATCAGCCGCTCGGCGCAACGGAGCTGGACCCGGCACGCCACACCGCGGCCGGCGAGCGTCACCGCTCCTGGGCGGTGCCCCCGCGGCTGACCGCCACCCTGACGGCCCGGACACCGACGGTGTTCCACTGCGGCGTGCACGAGGTGCTGCTCGCCACACTGGCCGGAGCCGTCGTGCACGGGCGGCCGGTCGCCGACGGCAGGGTCCTGATCGATGTCGAGGGACACGGGCGAAAGCCGGTCGGCGACGCGGATCTGCTGCGTACGGTGGGCTGGTTCACCAGCGTGCACCCCATCCGGCTGGACCTGACCCATGTCGATGTGACCCGGGCCCTGGGCGGCGGCCCGGCCGCGGGATCGCTTCTCAAGGCGGTCAAGGAGCAGGCGCGGGCGGTGCCCGGCGACGGCCTCGGGTACGGCCTGCTGCGCTACCTCAACCCCGAGACGGGACCGGTGCTCGCCGCGCTGCCGACCCCGCGGATCGGCTTCAACTACCTGGGCCGCTTCCCCGCCGGCAGCCGCGCGGCAGCCGTCGAACCGTGGCAGATGGCGGGGAAGGCGGCCATCGGCGGCTCCTCCGACCCCACAATGCCCACCCTGCACGCCCTCGAAGCGGGCGCGGCCGTCCGGGACACTCCGGGCGGCCCCGAACTCACCCTCACGCTCACCTGGCATCCCGCGGTCATCGACGACGCGGTCGCGGATCGCCTCGGCCGCCTATGGCTCGACCTGCTCGCGGGCCTGGCCGCGCACACCGCACAACCCGCGGCGGGCGGGCACACCCCCTCCGACTTCCCACTCATCAAACTCGCCCAGGACGAGGTCGAGCTGTTCGAAGCGATAGCGGCGGAGCTCCAAGAAGGGCGGTCAAGGTGACCACGTCAACCCCTGCCGATGAGGCAGCCATCTCTGTCCAGCAGGCCGCAGCCCCTGCCAAGGGGACCGCGCTCGCGGAGGTCTGGCCACTGTCGCCGCTGCAGCAAGGACTGCTGTTCCACGCGGACTTGGGCGGCCGCGGACCCGACGTGTACACCGTGCAGAACATCCTGGCCGTCGACGGCCCCTTGGACGTGGCGCGGTTCCGGGCCTCCTGGGACGCACTCCTGACCCGGCACGCGGCGCTGCGGGCGAGTTTCCAGCGGCGCAGGTCGGGCGAGGCCGTACAGCTGATCACTCGGGAGGTCGTCCTGCCATGGCGCGAGGCCGACATCTCGGACCTGCCGGAGGAGGACGCGTCGGCGGAGTCGGAGCGGTTGGAGGCCGGTGAACGCGCGCACAGGATCGATCCGGCGAACCCCCCGCTGCTGCGGCTGCTCCTGATACGACTCGGTGAGCGACGCCATCGCCTGGTGATCACGAGTCATCACATTCTCATGGACGGCTGGTCGGCCCCGATTCTCATCAAGGAGCTCTCCGAGATCTACGCGGCCGGTGGAGACGCTTCGGTGCTCATGCCGGTCACCTCCTACCGGGAGTACCTGGCGTGGCTGTCCAACCAGGACAAGGAGGCGGCACGCGCGGCCTGGCGGGCGGAGCTGGCCGGCGTGGACGAGCCGACGCGGGTGGCGGCGACGCGGACCGTCCAGGCGGCCGATCAGGCGAAGGACGCCCCTCAGGTGCGCGAGGCGGACCAGCCGAAGAGGGTCTCGGCGTACCTCCCGGAGGAGACGACCACTGCCCTGACCGAGCTGGCCAGGACTCATGGCCTGACGGTGAACACGGTGGTGCAGGGAGCCTGGGCGCTGGTCCTCGCACGCCTCGCGGGCCGTACCGACGTGGTGTTCGGCGCCACCGTGGCGGGCCGTCCCCCGGAGCTCCCGGGCGCTGATTCGATGATCGGCTTGTTCATCAACACACTGCCTGTACGGGTACGGCTGGACGGCTCGCAGCCGGTTCTCGACATGCTTCGCGAGCTGCAGGATCGCCAGTCCGGGCTGATGTCGCATCAGCACATCAGCCTGACGGACATTCAGCAAATCGCGGGTCCCGGAGCGGTGTTCGACACACTCCTGGTATACGAGAACTACCCGCTGCCGCCGGGCCAGGCAGCCGCCCGCGACGCCATCTCCATTACCACGGTCGCTTCGCGACAGGCCACGCACTACCCGCTCTCGCTGGGGATCTTCCCCGGCGAGAGCCTACGGGTGGGCGTTACCTACCGCCCCGAGCAGATCGGCGAGGCGGTGGCGGAGGCGTTGGGCGGCTGGTTGGTGGGGGTGCTGGAGGGGATCGTTCGGGATCCGTCGGTGCTGGTGGGGCGGGTCGGGGTGGGGGAGTGGGCTGGGTCTGCGCCTGTGGGGGAGGTGCGGGGTTGTGTGTCTGTGCCGGAGTTGGTTGCGGGGTGGGTGGGTGTGGTGCC
>CAYNNX010000404.1:0-6392 GCA_964398515.1 uncultured Streptantibioticus sp.
CAACGCATCGGGCTCCGCCCTCACCCCCTCGTCCGCACCGCCGCTCCCGGCCCTCTCCCCGGAGCAGCCTTCGAGGGCGCCCCCGGCCGCCTCCCCGTACCAGCCGCCGGGGGCGACCCCGCCGCAGGCAAACGCCCCTGAAGCCGCGCCGCCGCTTCCCGGATCCTGGGCAGCGCAGCGTACAGCGCCTCGCCCGGGCAGAGCGTGCAGAACGCGTCGCGGTGGCCGGAGATCGCGGCGAAGGTGTGGCGGGTGCCGGTGGGGAAGCGGCTTTTGTTGCTGGTGGAGACCAGTTCGGCCACGCCGCGCGGGTCGATGCCGTACATGCCCAGCTTCCAGGCGGCGACGGCCGCGATCGCGTTCAGCACCGGGGGCGGGACCTCGGTGCCCTTGTTGTACGTGCCGATGGCGGCGATGCCGACCGTCTCGTGGTTGAAGCCCAGGGTGTGGGCGCCCACCACCGGGCGGTCGATGCCTCCGTGTCGGCCCTCGTAGATCGTGCCGTCGCGGTCGATCAGGAAGTTGTAGCCGATGTCGTCCCAGTCGCGGACGCCCCGGTGGTCGCTGTAGATCGAGCGGATCAGGCCGGGCACCTGGCGGCTGCCGTAGTCGTCGCCGCCGTCGGTGTGGTGGACGAAGACCCCGCGGACCCCCGCGGTGTACTGGGCGGCCGGCGGCTTGAGGCGGTCGGTCTGCCACTGGGCGCGCGACACGATCGGCGGGCGGGGGGCGGCCCATCGGGAGGCGTGGACAGGTGCCGGTACGCCCGCCATGGCGGCGCCCAGCGGCGGCACGATCGGCGGGCGGCCCGTGCTGGGGCGGCACGACCGGCCCGAGGCCACCAGGGCTCCCGCGGCGGCGGCCGCTGCCGTCATCCCTGTGTGCAGCAGCAGCCGGCGTCTGTCGATCTCCATGGCGCCGAGGCTAGGAGCAGCCCTCACCCGGCGCACGCCGTCGCCGCCCGAACCGGTGGCGCCTTCCGGCGGCTGCTTCCCGTGCGCCGTCGCCGTCCGATCGGGATGGCGCGGGCTCAGCCGCGACGGGGGCCGGTGGCGCCGGCCCCTGCGTCCCCCCGGCGCCGCAGGCGTACCCGTCGGCCCATACGGGGGTATTTCCCGGGCGATCCTTACGGCCGGTCGCGGCGAAAGCGCAGAATGACCCTATTCAGGTGTTATTTACAGGTGGGTGTGATCCGAACCGCTCCCCGAGGAGGCACCGGATGCGTGGAACCACGCTCACACGCGTGACGTCGGTCGTCTGCGCGACGGCTGTCGCGCTGGCCGCCGCCGGATGCGGGGGCGGCGGGGGCGGCGGTTCGAACGGGATCGTCCGCGCCTCCTGGGGCGACCCGCAAAACCCGCTGGAGCCCGCCAACACCAACGAGGTGCAGGGCGGCAAGGTCCTCGACATGATCTTCCGGGGGCTGAAGAAGTACGACCCGAGGACCGGCGCCGCACAGAACATGATCGCGGAGTCGATCACCAGCCCCGACCAGCAGACCTTCACGATCAGGATCAAGAAGGGCTGGAGGTTCTCCAACGGCGAGCCGGTCACCGCGCGCTCGTTCACCGACGCCTGGAACTACGGCGCGCTCGTCACCAACAAGCAGCTCAACGCCCCCTTCTACTCCTACATCGACGGTTACGACGCGGTGCACCCCAAGTCCGGCGGCCCGACCGCGAAGACCATGTCGGGGCTGACGGTCAAGGACGACACCACGTTCACCGTCCGCCTCGGCCAGAAGTTCTCCACCTGGCCCGACACCCTCGGCTACGCGGCCTACTACCCGCTGCCCAGGGCGTTCTTCGCCGACCACGCCGGATGGGTGAGGAAGCCCGTCGGCAACGGCCCCTACGCCATCCAGTCGTACACCAAGGGGTCGGGCATGAAGCTGCGCAGGTGGGACGGGTACACCGGGAGCGACAGGGCCCGCAACGGCGGGGTGGACCTGCGGGTGTACACCGACAACAACACGGCCTACACCGACCTCCAGGCCGGCAACATCGACCTGGTCGACGACATCCCGGTCACCCAGCTGAAGAACGTCCACCGGGACCTGGGGCAGCGGTACATCAACCAGCCCGCCGGGGTGATCCAGACCATCTCGTTCCCGATGTACGACCCGCACTGGGGCGGCGCCACCATGGACAACGTCCGGCGCGGCATCTCGATGGCGATCGACCGGGCCTCCATCACCGCCCGGATCTTCCAGAACACCCGTACCCCGGCGTCCGACTGGACCTCTCCGGTCCTCGGGGCGAAGGGCGGCTACAGGTCGGGGCTGTGCGGGGACGCGTGCGCCTACGACCCGGCCAGGGCCCGGCAGCTCATCCAGTCCGGCGGAGGGCTGCCCGGCGGGCAGATGAGGATCGTCTACAACGCGGACGCCGGCTCCCACAAGGAGTGGGTGGACGCCGTCTGCAACAGCGTCAACAACGCCCTGAACAACGACCGCGCCTGTGTCGGCAGCCCGGTCGGCACCTTCGCGGACTTCCGCAACCAGATCTTCGCCAAGACCATGAACGAACCGTTCCGCGCGGGCTGGCAGATGGACTACCCGCTGATCCAGGACTTCCTGCAGCCGCTGTACTACACCGGCGGCTCCTCCAACGACACCCACTTCAGCAACGCCGACTTCGACAAGGACGTCGACCAGGCCAACGGCGACGCCGACGCGGGCGCGGCGGTCGCCAGGTTCCAGGACGCCGAGAAGATCCTGGCCCGGCAGATGCCGGCAATCCCGCTGTGGTACCAGAACGGCAACGCCGGTTACGGCTCCAACCTCTCCAACGTCGCCCTGAACCAGTTCAGCGTCCCGGTCTACAACGAGATCACCGTCAGCGGCTGAGGGCCGGAACGCTCATGGGACGCTATGTGATCCGGCGCCTGCTGCAGATGATCCCGGTGTTCGTCGGCAGCACGCTGCTCATCTTCTTCATGGTCTACGCGCTCGGCGACCCGGTGGCCGCCCTGTTCGGCGAACGCGCTCCCGACCCCGCGACCGCCGCGCAGATCCGGCGGGACCTCTACCTCGACCACCCCCTGTGGCAGCAGTACACGCACTACATGGGGCAGATCTTCCAGGGGAACTTCGGCACCGCCTTCAACGGGCAGCCCGTCCTGGAACTGATGGCGAACTCCTGGCCGTTGACCATCCGGCTCACCATCGTCGCCGTCGTCGTCGAGGGGATCATCGGCATCGCCCTCGGCGTCCTCAGCGGCCTGCGCCGCGGCCGCTCACTGGACACCGGCGTGCTTGTGCTGACCCTGGTCGTGGTCTCCATCCCGACGTTCGTCAGCGGCTACCTGCTGCAGTACCTCTTCGGGGTGCGGTGGGGCGCAGTCAACCCCTCGGTCTCCCCGGACGCCCCCTTCGACGAGCTGATCCTGCCCGGCGTGGTGCTCGCCCTGGTCTCCCTCGCCTACGTCACCCGGCTCACCCGCACCTCGATCGCCGAGAACACCCGGGCCGACTACGTGCGCACCGCGGTCGCCAAGGGGCTGCCCCGGCGCCGCGTGGTCGCCCGCCACCTGCTGCGCAACTCCCTCATCCCGGTGGTCACCTTCATCGGCACCGACATCGGCGCGCTGATGGGCGGCGCGATCGTCACCGAGCGGATCTTCAACATCCACGGCGTCGGCTACCAGCTCTACCAGGGCATCCTGCGGCAGAACTCCCCGACCGTGGTCGGCTTCGTGACCATCCTGGTCATCGTCTTCCTGGTGGCGAACCTGCTCGTCGACCTGCTCTACGCGGTCCTGGACCCGAGGATCCGTTATGCCTGACGCCCAGCACCCGTCGGACGCCGTCGGCAACGCCGGGGCCGGCGGCGCCATGGACTTCGCCGCCACCGAGGCCCAGTCCGTCGCGCTGCCGCCCGGCGCCGAGCCCGGCATGGGTCCCACGGGCCGGCCGCGCAGCCTGTGGTCGGACGCCTGGCACGACCTGCGCCGCAACCCGGTCTTCGTCGTCTCCGCGCTGCTCATCCTGTTCCTGGCCGTGATCGCGATCTGGCCGCAGTCGATCGCCTCCGGCAACCCGCTCGCCTGCGACATCAACAAGTCGCAGAGCGGCCCCGCCCCCGGCCACCCCTTCGGCTTCGACACGCAGGGCTGCGACGTGTACACCCGTACCGTCTACGGCGCCCGGGCCTCCGTCACCGTCGGGTTCTGCGCCACCGCCGGGGCCGCGCTGCTGGGCAGCGTGCTCGGTGGGCTCGCCGGATTCTTCGGCGGCTGGTGGGACGCGCTGCTCTCCCGGGTCAGCGACGTCTTCTTCGGCATCCCGATCATCCTGGGCGGCCTGGTGTTCCTGTCCGTCATCACCAACAGCACCGTGTGGCCGGTCGTCGGCTTCATCGTGCTGCTGGGCTGGCCGCAGATCGGCCGCATCGCCCGCGGCTCGGTGATCACGGCCAAGCAGAACGACTACGTCCTGGCCGCCCGCGCCCTCGGTGCGGGCCCCGGCCGGATCCTGCTGCGCCACATCGCGCCCAACGCCGTCGCCCCCGTCATCGTCGTGGCGACCATCGCGCTCGGCACATACATCGCCCTGGAGGCCACCTTGTCCTACCTCGGTGTGGGGCTCAAACCCCCGACCGTCTCCTGGGGCATCGACATCTCCTCCGCCTCCACCCAGATCCGCAACGCCCCGCACATGCTGCTGTGGCCCGCGGGTGCGCTGAGCATCACCGTGCTCGCGTTCATCATGCTCGGCGACGCGGTCCGCGACGCCCTCGACCCCAAGCTGCGCTGAGGAGGGGCCAGTTGACCACGAGCAACGGCACCCTGCTGGAAGTACGCGACCTGCACGTGGAGTTCCGCACCCGCGACGGGGTCGCCAAGGCCGTCAACGGAGTCACCTACCAGGTCCACGCGGGCGAGACGCTCGCGGTGCTCGGCGAGTCCGGCTCCGGCAAGTCCGTGACCGCGCAGGCCGTCATGGGCATCCTGGACACCCCGCCCGGCCGCATCACCGCGGGCCGGATCCTCTTCCAGGGCACCGATCTGCTCCGCCTCGGCCGCGAGGAGCGGCGCCGGGTGCGCGGGGCGCGGATGGCGATGATCTTCCAGGACGCGCTCTCGGCGCTCAACCCGGTGCTCAGCGTGGGCTACCAGCTCGCCGAGATGTTCGTGGTGCACCGCGGCATGTCCCGCAGGGACGCCAGGGCCAAGGCGGTCGAGCTGATGGACCGGGTGCGCATCCCGGCCGCCGCCCAACGGGTCGGGGACTTCCCGCACCAGTTCTCCGGCGGCATGCGCCAGCGCATCATGATCGCCATGGCGATGGCGCTGGAGCCCGACCTGATCATCGCCGACGAACCGACGACCGCTCTCGACGTCACCGTGCAGGCCCAGGTCATGGAGTTGCTCGCGGAGCTGCGGCGCGAGATGAACATGGGCCTGATCCTGATCACGCACGACCTCGGCGTGGTGGCGGACGTGGCCGACCGCATCGCGGTGATGTACGCGGGGAAGATCGTCGAGACCGCCCCCGTCCACGACATCTACCGGCGCCCCGCCCACCCGTACACCAGGGGCCTGCTGGAGTCGATCCCGCGGGTGGACCGCAAGGGGCGCGGGCTGGCCGCGATCCGGGGGCTGCCGCCCAGCCTGCTGGCCGTCCCGCCCGGCTGCCCCTTCCACCCGCGCTGCCCCATGGCCCAGGCCGTGTGCACCACCGACGTCCCCCCGCTGTACGAGGTGAGCCCCACCCGGGCCAGCGCCTGCCACTTCTGGAGGGAGTGCCTCGGTGACCACTGACAGGGCCGAGCCCATCTTGTCCGTACGCGGCCTGGTCAAACACTTCCCGCTGACCCGGGGCATCCTGTTCAGGAAGCAGATCGGGGCGGTGAAGGCGGTCGACGGCGTCGACTTCGACCTGTACGAGGGCGAGACGCTCGGCATCGTCGGCGAATCGGGGTGCGGCAAGTCGACCCTGGCCAGGCTGGTGATGAACCTGGAGAAGCCGACGGCCGGCGAGATCCGCTACCGGGGCCGGGACGTCACGCGCCTGACCGGCCGGGCCCTGAAGGCCGTGCGGCGCGACATCCAGATGGTCTTCCAGGACCCCTACGCCTCGCTCAACCCGCGCATGACCGTCGGCGACATCGTGGGGGAGCCGTTCGAGATCCACCCCGAGGCGGTGCCCAAGGGCGACCGGCGGCGCCGGGTCCAGGAGCTGCTGGAGGTCGTCGGCCTCAACCCCGAGTACATCAACCGCTATCCGCACCAGTTCTCCGGCGGCCAGCGCCAGCGCATCGGCATCGCCCGCGGCCTCGCCCTCAACCCCCGGATCATCATCTGCGACGAGCCGGTCTCGGCGCTGGACGTCTCCATCCAGGCCCAGGTCGTCAACCTCATGGAGCGGCTCCAGGACGAGTTCCACCTGG
>CAYNNX010000405.1:0-6367 GCA_964398515.1 uncultured Streptantibioticus sp.
GGCGCTCGCGGCGGGCCTCGGCCGGGCTGCGGGCCGCCCGGAGCCGCATCGGCATGGTCTTCCAGCACTTCAACCTGCTGTCCTCGCGCACGGTCCAGGACAACGTCGAACTGCCGCTGGAGATCCTCGGCGTCTCCGGCGCCGAACGCTCCCGCAAGGCCCGCGAGCTGCTCGACCTCGTCGGCCTCGGCGACAAGGCCAAGGCCTACCCGGCCCAGCTGTCCGGCGGCCAGAAGCAGCGCGTCGGCATCGCCCGCGCCCTCGCCGGCGACCCCAAGGTGCTCCTGTCCGACGAGGCCACCTCGGCGCTGGACCCGGAGACCACCCGCTCGATCCTGCAACTCCTGCGGGACCTCAACGAGCAGCTCGGACTCACCGTGCTGCTCATCACACACGAGATGGACGTCGTCAAGGCGGTCTGCGACTCGGCCGCGCTGATGAAGGAGGGCCGCATCGTGGAGTCCGGCACCGTCCCCGAACTGCTCGCCACCCCCGGCTCCGAACTCGCCCGCGAACTCTTCCCCGTGGGCGGCGAACCGTCCGCCGAGGACCGCACCGTCGTCGACCTCACCTTCCACGGCGAGACCGCCACCCAGCCGGTCGTCTCCCAGCTGGCCCGCACCTACAACCTCGAGGTGTCGATCCTGGGAGCCGCGATGGAGACGTTCCAAGGGCGCCAGGTCGGCCGGATGCGGATCGAGCTGCCCGGCCGCTTCGAGGACAACGTGGTGCCGATCGGCTTCCTGCGCGAACACGGAATCCAGGTCGACGTGGCACCGGTGGCAGCCCCCGCGCGTGAGAAGGAGACCGCGAAGTGACCTGGTCCGACATGCAGCCGCTGCTGATACCGGCGTGCTGGGACACCCTCTACATGGTCTTCTACGCCACGCTGGTGGCCGTCGTCGGCGGCCTGCCGCTGGGCGTGTTGCTCGTGCTCACCGACCGCGGCGGACTGCTGCAGAACGCCGCCGTCAACAAGGCCGTCGGCGCGGTCGTCAACGTCGGCCGGTCGCTGCCGTTCATCATCCTCCTGGTGGCGCTGATCCCCTTCACCCGGTCCGTGGTCGGCACCACCATCGGGGCCGAGGCGGCGATCGTGCCGCTGGCGGTCGGCGCGATCCCGTTCTACGCGCGCCTGGTGGAGACCTCGGTGCGCGAGGTCGACCACGGCCTGGTCGAGGCGGTCCAGGCGATGGGCGGCAACACCTGGACCGTGGTCCGCAAGGCACTGCTCCCCGAGGCGCTGCCCTCCCTGGTCTCCGGGCTCACCACCACCGTCGTCGCGCTGATCGGCTACTCGGCGATGGCCGGTGCGGTGGGCGCGGGAGGCCTCGGCGACCTGGCCATCCGCTACGGCTACATGCGCTTCGAGACCGGGTTCATGCTGGTCACCCTTGCCGTGCTGGTGGTCCTGGTGACCCTCGTCCAGCTCGTCGGCGACCTCGTGGCCACGTCGCTCGCCCGCCGCGGCAGCCGGCAGACCGCCGCCCCCAGACTGCGCATCCTGCGCGAATCCTGACCCCCGCCACCACACCCTGAGCGGGAGCAACACCCAAGAAGAAAGGCACTTTTCGTGCGTAACGTCACCAAGATCACCACGGCCGCCCTCGCCACCGGGGCCCTCGCGCTCTCCCTGAGCGCCTGCGCCTCCTCCTCCGGCGGCGGCGCAGCCGCGCAGAGCAAGGACGCCCCGCTGGTGGTCGCCGCCAGCCCGACCCCGCACGCCAAGATCCTCGACTTCGTCAAGGACCACCTCGCGGCGAAGGCCGGACTGAAGCTGGAGGTCAAGGAGTTCAGCGACTACGTCCTGCCCAACACCGCCACCGAGAACGGCGACGTGGGCGCCAACTTCTTCCAGCACAAGCCGTACCTCGACGACTTCAACAAGAAGAACGGCACCCACATCGTGCCCGTCGTCGACGTCGAGCTGGAGCCGCTCGGCCTGTACTCGCACAAGGTGAAGTCGGTCAAGGACCTCGGGGACGGCGCCACGATCGCCGTGCCCAACGACACCACCAACGAGGGCCGCGCCTTCAAGCTGCTCCAGGCGAACGGCGTGCTGACCCTCAAGCCCGGCACCGGTGACAACGCCACCCCCGCCGACGTGGCGGGCAACCCCAAGCACCTGAAGTTCAAGGAGCTGGAGGCCGCCCAGCTGCCGCGCTCCCTGGACGACGTGGCCGCCGCCGTCGTCAACGGCAACTACGCCCTCGGCGCCGGTCTCACCCCGGCCAAGGACGCCCTGGTGCTGGAGAAGGCGCAGGGCAACCCCTACGCCAACTTCCTCGCGGTCAAGGAGGGCAACCAGAACGACCCGCGAGTGAAGAAGCTCGCCGAACTGCTCAACTCCGACGAGGTCAAGCAGTACATCGAGCAGACCTTCAAGGGCGCGGTCGTCCCGGCCTTCGGCAAGCCCGCCTGACAGCCATAGGAGCAACCCCCGGCCACCGGCAGCCGTGAGCCTTCGCTCACGGCTGCCGGTGCAGCCAGTACACGTCCGTGGTGTACGGCATCTCCAGCCGCTCCTCGCCACGCGTCGCGCCCTGCCGCTCCAGCAGCTGCACCGCCTCCGCGCGCACCCGCTCCTGCTCGGCCGCGCCCAGCACCACGATGTGGCTGGAGGACATCATCCGCTCCACCACGTCCGCCACGGTCGTCGAGTGCGGGTTGGGCCAGTGCCGCTCCTGCATCGCCGACCAGCCCGGCCGCCCCTCGAACGCCGCTCGCCAGCCGTCGTCGAGCGGGCTGGGCAGATCACGCGGCGCGGACCGGAAGTAGATGTCCTGGAACTCCCGCACCCACGGCACCGACGTGTCATAGGTGTTCCACACCAGGCCCAGCGCACCGCCGGGCCGCAGCAGCCGCTCCACCTCCGCCAGCGCGTCCCCACCGCTGAACCAGTGCCAGGACTGGGCGGCCACCACGGCGTCCGCGCAGGCGTCCGGCAGCCCCGTCGCCTCGGCCGTCCCCGCCGTCACCGCCACGCCCGGCAGCAGCTCCGCCAGCCGCTCGCGCATCTGGGCCACCGGCTCCACCGCGATCACCTCGGCCCCGGTCAGCGCCAGCAGCCGGGTGAACTTCCCCGTGCCCGCCCCGAGGTCGACGACCGTACGCCCCGCGTGGAGCGGCAGCGCGTCCGCCAGCTCCGCGAGCGCCGCCATGGGGTACGACGGGCGGGAACGCTCGTAACCGCCGGCCGACCGCTGGTAACCGAGTCCTGCTGCGTGGTGGATCGTCACGCGGGCAGACGGTAGCAGGAGCGGGTGACGGCGGCGGGAACGGGCGGGGCGGCGCGCAGCCCCCAACCACCCCCCGGACCAGGCACGTTCGTCCCTCCCCGCGGCAGGGCGCCGCGGCGCACCCGGGGACCACCCTGCGCTGCGCGCACCCGGGTGCATGCTGCATGCTGTGCTGTCTACACGGCTTCCGTACCCGGGGGGCCTGGCGAGGAGCGGCGAATGACATCCACCTTCCCGGAGATCTCCATCAGCACCGAGCGGCTGGTGCTGCGCCCGTTCGAGGAGGCGGACATCCCGGCGCTGGCGGAGATGATGAACGACGAGCTCGTGACCGCCTGGACCGGGGTACCCCACCCCTACACCGAGCAGAGCGCGCGCGCCTGGGCCACGAGGGAGTCGCACGCCGTACGCACCGAGGGCCGCGGGATCGTCTTCGCCGTCAGCGAGTTCCTCACCCAGCGGCTGGTGGGCGTCTGTCACCTGTACAACACCGACTGGCGGGTCCGCAGCGCCGAGATCGGGTACGTCGTCGCCCCCTGGGCCCGCGGTGAGGGCTACGCCAGCGAAGCGGTGCTGGGCTGCGCCCAGTGGCTCTTCGAGGACCGGAAGTTCGAGCGCCTTGAGCTGCGTACGGCCGCCGCCAACACCGCGTCCCAGCAGGTCGCGCAGAAGATCGGCTGCATCAGCGAGGGCGTGCTGCGCGGCGCCGGGATGGTGCGCTCCCGCGGTGCGGACGGCACCTGGGCCGACGTCCGCACCGACCTGATCGTCTGGAGCCTGCTGCCCGAAGACCTCGACGGCGTCGTCGGCCGCGCCCCCGGCGACGGGGACTACGCCGGCTACCCCGACTGGCGCTGACCGCCCGCCGCAGGTCACCCGCGCCTCGCACGCCGTCACCGCACCGCTCCGGGCCCCGCAAGATCTGACCGGGATACTGTGTCCCCGCCAGGGCGAAACCTGGGCACTCCACGGCATCACGTACGCGCGCGAGACAAGGACGACGATGGCGGACCGGGTCACGGTGATCGGGTGGGACGGCTCCCCGCCGACCTCGGCGGCACTGGCTGCGCTCGGCGCGGCGACCCTGGTGGCCGGCGCCCGCCACCACCTCGCGCTGCCCGAGGTCCCCGAGCACGCCGAACGGGTGCTGCTGGGCAGCATCGACCTCGCCGCCCGGCGCATCGCCGCGCACCGGGGCACCGCCGTGGTCCTGGCCGACGGCGACCCCGGCTTCTTCGGCGTCGTACGGGCGCTGCGCAAGCCCGAGTACGGCCTGGAGATCGAGGTGGTCCCCGGGGTCTCCTCGGTGGCCCAGGCGTTCGCCCGGGTCGGCATGCCCTGGGACGACGCGAAGATCGTGGTCGCCCACAGCCGCACCCTGCGCCGGGCCGTGAACGTCATCCGCGCCCACCCCAAGGTCGCCGTCCTCACCGCCCCCGGCGCCGGCCCCGCCGAACTCGCCCTCCTCCTCGGCGACGTGCACCGTACCTTCGTCATCGGCGAGGCCCTCGGCACCGAGCACGAGGAGGTCTCCGTCCTCACCTCCGACAAGGTCGCCGACCACACCTGGCGCGACCCCAACGTCGTCGTCGCGGTCGGCGGCGTCTCCGCGGCCGAGACCGGCGGCTGGCTCGCCGGCCAGGACCCCGGCCACCCCCTGCCGCCCCGCGGCTGGGCGCTGCCGCTGGCCGACTACGGCGCCGACCACGACGAAGGGCCCGTCCGGGACGCCGACCGGGCAGGCGTCGAATCACACAGTTCGCCCCAGTTGCGGGCGTTGCAACTGGCCCGGCTCGGCCCGCGCACCGGGGACCTGCTGTGGGACATCGGCGCGGGCGAGGGAGCGGCGGCGATCGAGGGCGCCCGGCTCGGCGCCGCCGTCATCGCCGTCGACCAGGACCCCGAGCGGTGCGCCCTGATCGCGGCCAACGCCCGGCGCTACGGCGTCCAGCCGCAGATCGTGCGGGGCGTCGCCCCCGAGGCGCTCGAAGACCTCCCGGAGCCCGACGTCGTCCGCGTCGGCGCGGGCGGCGCCCCCGTGGTCGCCGCGTGCGCCGCGCGCCGCCCGGAGCGCATCGCCGCCAGCGCCACCACCCGCGACGAGGCCGAGGCGATCGGCCGCGCCCTGGCCGAGGGCGGCTACACGGTCGAGCGGGTGCTGCTGCAGTCCGTGGAACTGGACGGCGAATGGGCCGAACGGGAGCGCACTACCGTCTTCCTCCTGTGCGGGCACCGGATGTGACGCACTCTCGCCCGAAGGAGCGGGGGCTCGGCGGAAGACGGGGTGATCGCGAGGTAGGCTGGCGGACCGTTGTGCCGCCTGCCGGTGTTGACGCCGTGTCCGCGATACGTCGTCGTCGGCGGTGAGCGCGGCGCCGACAGGACGTGGCGCAGTCCACAGTGCCCTGGTGGCGAGTTGGGTGGCCGCGGTGCGCAGTCGGCCGGGACAATGAGCGTCCCGTGCCGAGCGCCCCGCCCGCCGCACCGGCTCGCGGCCCTGGGGAACGGTCCGGCACGGGAGACGCGGCACCACGGTCCCGCCGCCGGACGGGCGTACAGCGGTCGCGGACCGCCGTCGTCGGCGTACACGGGTAGAAGGAGCGATACCGATGGGCGAGGGGCACCATGACTGACACCGGCCCGGTCCCCGGCGAGGGACTGCCGGAGAACGCCGGCGCAGAAGCGGTTCAGCCGCCGCACGCCGAGCGGCCGGCCGGCGGCGAAGCGGCGGCGCACTCGCACTCCGGCCACGGCTGGAGCACCGAGGCGTTCCTGGCTCCGGCGACGCCCGTGTACCACTTCATCGACCAGCCCGACACCGTAGAACCGGTCGGCGTGGTGGAGGACGAGGACGACCAACTGCTCATGCCGGACCCGCAGGGCTCCTGGGGCGACCCGCAGCCCGTTGCGGCCCCGCCGCAGCCCGCCGTCCCGGCCGCCTCCGCCGTCGACGCGGACCCGCACGCCCTGTCGGGCCAGGACGCGCAGGCGGAGGCTTTCGCGAGGGCCCAGGAGGCGCAGGCGGAGGCCCTCGCGGCGGGCCAGGGCGCCGCCGACGCCGCGGCACACGCGAGCGCCGTGCCCACCGCGCCGACGAACGTGGCCGGAGCCGCGGATCCGAACGAGAC
>CAYNNX010000406.1:0-6323 GCA_964398515.1 uncultured Streptantibioticus sp.
GCGCGCCCAAGGCGCCCGCCCCGGCATCTCGCGGGGGGCCGGCGCCCGCCTGCGCCTGCCCCTGCCGGACGGGCCGCGCGGTCGGTCCAGGCACGCCGGGGCCGCGGGCTCCGAGCTGCGCGCCGCGCTGCTCATACCGCTGTCGGGCATCGCCCTCGTCGTGATCGGCTTCGGCCTGCTGGTCATCGGCCTCGTCGTCGCCGGCGTCGCCTGAGGACGCGGGTGCGGGGAGGTCACTGCGCCGTCTGCGCCACCAGCATGTCGACGACCGCGGCAGGCCCACCGGCGGCCGCGGCGCGGCGCTGCCGCTCGGCGCCGGTCCCCGAGTGCAGCAGTTCGGCGACGCCCGCGCGGGCCAGGGAGAGATCGCCGGTCTCCTCCAGGGCCGGGGCCACCCGGTCCAGCATCCGGCTCACCAGGACGTCCGCGGGAAGCCGGCAGGCCCGCAGCGGGTCCACGGCCGGTCCCGTCAGGCCGTGGCGGGCCGCCGACCACAGTGCCGCCGCGGTGAGCTGATCGTCGACGCGCGGGGCTTCCCGGCCCGCCGCCAGGTCGGCGAGCGCGGTGCGCACCAGAGCACGGGTGAGGGCCGCCTGGAGCACGGCCTCGGCGGTGCCTCCGGCGGCATCCGCCGCGCGTACCTCGACCGTGGGCAGATGCGGAGAGGGGCGGGCTAGCCAGAACGTTACCGCCGGGTCCAGCAGCACCCTGCACTCCACGAGCTGCCCGAGCCGTTCGTCGTAGGCGGCAGCAGACGGGAACCAGGGCGGGATCCCCGCGCCCGGATAGCGGGACATCTGGATGGTCCGCCAGCTTCCGTAGCCGGTGTCGCGGCCCTGGTCGTAGGGCGAGTTGACGGAGAGCGCGAGCAGCGTCGGCAGCCAGGGGCGCAGGTGGTTGACGACGGCGACCGCGGTCTCCCGGTCCGGCACGCCGATGTGCACATGGCAGCCGCAGGCCTCGTAGTCGCAGACGACACCGGCCTGCGCGTGCGCGAACCGGCGGTAGCGGTCGTCGTCGGTGACCCCCACCGGGCCGGGCAGCACGGGCGTGCCGGTGGAGACCAGCCGGGCGCCCGCGCCGCGTGCGGCATCGGCGAGGCGCCGCCGGCCCGCGGTGAGCTGGTCGGCGAGGTCGGCGAGACGGGTGCACACGCCGGTCGCCGCCTCGAGCTGGCTGGTCTGCAACTCCAGCTGCACGGCGGCGTCGGGGGCGGGCGGCGGATGCTCGCCCGCCCGGGCCCGGACCTCAGCGGCGAGGGGCACGCTGCGCCGGGCGCCCGGGTCGACGAGGAGGAACTCCTCCTCCACGCCGATGCTCCAGCCCGTCGCGGTCGCGGGCCCGCCGGGCTCGGCGCGTGCGAACCGGGCGGCCAGCTCCTCCGGGATCTCCCCCGACAATTCGCCCGACAACTCCTCCGGGAAATCCTGCGCGAACTCCTCTTCGAAGTCCTCCTCGAACTCCTCCTCGACCCTGGCACTCCACCCGGCCGTGGTCTCCATGCCGCCGCCGTCCGTCACCGTGCCGTTTCCTCCTGCCTGCGGCCGGGGCCGCGCACACATTCGCATTCCGCGCGCCCGCGCCGCCCACGCTCCCCGGCTGCGCCATTCACCCGTCCGGCGCCGCCCACCGGGCCGCGCGCCGCCGGTCAGGTGATCGTGGGGTGGAACCCGACCATCCGACACGTGAGTGCGGACGTGGGCCACCGGCGACCGGCCGTGGCCGCGCCCCGGTCAGCACCGGCGCACCCACGCGACCGTGTCCTGGAGGCCAGATGACCAGCCGGACCCACCCGTCCGCCGCTGACCGGGATGCCCATCGGGAGCCCGCCGGCGCGGTCCCGCGATCCCTGCTGCGCGTGAGCGACCTCGACTCGGCCGTCCTGTCCGGGATCCTGGAACTGGCCGGCCGGATGAAGCGGGAGCCCCTCGGCTGGCGGCACAGCCTGAGCGGCGCGGCCCTCGGCTGCATCTTCGAGAAACCGTCCACCCGCACCCGGGTCTCGCTCGCCACCGCCGCACACCGGCTCGGCATGACGGCCATCGCGCTGAGCAAGGAGGAGATGCAGCTCGGCCACGGCGAGAGCTGGGCGGACACCGCCCGGGTGGTCTCCTCGTACCTCGACGCCATCACACTGCGCACCTTCGAACACGCCACGGTCGAGCGGCTGGCCGAAGCCGCCACGGTGCCGGTCATCAACGCGCTCTCCAACAGCCACCACCCGTGCCAGTCCCTCGCCGACCTGCTCACCCTTACCGAACACTTCGGCAGCCTGGCCGGGCTGAGCGCCGCCTTCATCGGGGACGGGCAGAGCAACACGTGCAACTCCTTCCTGGAGGCGTGCGCGATCTCCGGTATGCATCTGGTGATCGCGAGCCCGCCCGGCCATGATGTCGACCCCGGGGTGCTCGACGCGGCCCGCATCACGATGGCCAGGACGGGCGGTTCGGTGCAGCTCACCAACGAGCCCGCGGAGGCGGCCGGTTCGGCCCAGGTGGTCTACGCCGAAGTGTGGGTGCCCATGGACAAGCGGCACGAGAGCGCCGAACGCGCGGTGCGCTTCGCCGGGTACCGGGTCGACGGCGACCTGCTCTCGCGCGCCCACCCGGACACGGTCGTGCTGCACTGCCTTCCGGCCGTGCGCGGCGAGGAGATCACCTCCGAGGTCCTCGACGGCCCGTCGTCCCTGGTGTGGAACCAGGCGGCGAACCGCCTCCCCACCGCGCAGGCCGTGCTGTACACGCTCATCACCGAGGGGCAGCGCACCGAGCCGGCGACAGCCGCCGTCGCGGGTGAAGTCGGTTGAGCCGCCCGTGCTGTCGGGCGCGAAGGCGACGGTGACCGCATGCCGGAGCTGCCGGACGTCGAGGGGTTCCGGCGAGTCCTGCTCTCGTGTGGGACGGGCCGGCGCATCGAGGGCGTCGATGTGGCCGATCCGGGAGTGCTGCACGGGGTGACCCAGCGCGGGCTGCGGCGAGCGCTGGAGGGCCGCACGTTCGGCGAGCCCGGCCGTCACGGCAAGTGGCTGATCGCCCGCACCGACGGCCCGGTGCTGATGGTGCACTTCGGGATGACCGGGCGACTGGTGTGCTGCCGGGCCGGCGACCCGCCCCACCCGCACGACCGGGTCGTCTTCCGGTTCGCCGACGCCCAGCTGCGCTACCGGGACCAGCGCAAGCTGCAGGGCATCCGGCTCGCCGCCGACGAGTCCGAGGTCGAGGAGTTCCTCGCGGGCCTCGGCCCGGATGCGCAGACCGTGAGCCGGGCGGAGTTCGACGACGTGCTGTCCGCGCGGCGCGGGCGCGTCAAGGCGGTGCTGATCGACCAGTCGGCGCTCGCCGGGCTCGGCAACCTCCTGGGCGACGAGATCCTGTGGCGTGCGCGGGTGCACCCGTACCGCCCCGCGAACGACCTCACCGAGGACGAACGGCGGCGGCTGTACACGGAATTGAGGCGCGTTCTGCGCGCGGCGGTGCGCGCGGGGTGTGTTCCCGGCCGCCCGGACTGGCTCACCGGACGCCGCGACGATCCGGATCCGCGGTGTCCCCGGTGCGGCCATCCGCTTCGGCGCGGCCGGGTCGCCGGGCGGGCAACCGTGTGGTGCCCCCACTGCCAGCCGGGCTAGGCGCCCTCGTCGTGTGCGGGATAACCGTAGGCACCGTAGAGCCGCACGAACCGGGCCGCAGTGACGGTCGCCCGGTGTTCGAGGCCGTGGGGCCGCCGCTCGTAGAGTTCGACCTGCTCCCGTCCCCCGGTCCCGATGGGCTGGACGAGGCGCCCGCCGGTCCTCAGCTGCGCTTCGAGCGGCGGTGGGATCCGGGGGAAGGCGGCACTGACGATCACGACGTCGTAGGGGGAGTGGGCCGGTGCGCCGCACGTCCCGTCGCCGACGAGGACCTCCGCGTTGCGGATGCCGTGCCGGGCGAGCCTGCCGCGGGCCTCCTCCGCCAGGTCCGGCCAGCGTTCCACACTGACGACGTACGCGGACAGCCGGGCGAGCAGCGCGGTCTGGAAGCCGTAGCCGGTGCCGACCTCCAGCACGCGTTCGGTGTCGGCGGGCCCTGCGGCGGCGATCATCTCGGCGGTCAACGAGGGCTGCGTCGTGACCTGGCCGTGGGGGATGGGAATCGGCTCGTCCAGGTACGCGAAGGCGGCGTGGGCGGCGGGAACGAAGTCGGCCCGCGGTGTGCGGCCGATGGCGTCCAGCACGCGGTCGTCGGTCACGCCCGCCTCGCGGACCGCCCGAACCAGGTCCTGCGGAGTACGCCCGCCCTGGCGTTCGTACATCGTGTGCGTCAGCAGTTCGTCCGGTACACGTACTTGCCCATGGAGTGCACGTTGGCGCCGGTCAGTGTGGCCAGACCGGTCTTGATGACAGGGGTCGTCGGGCGGCCGGAGAGGGCGTCGAGGGCCTGCTGGACACCGAGCCGGCCGATGCGGTCCGGGTCCTGGGCGATCAGGGCCTGGACCGTGCCGTTCTTGAGGTCCTCGATCTCCTTCGGCTCGGCGTCGAAGCCGGTGAGCTTTACCGTGCCCTGCCGTCCCGCCTGGCGCAGGCCCGTGGCCGAGCCGGTGGTGCTGCTGAGGTTGGTGGCGAAGACACCGGCCAGGTCGGGATGGGCCGACAGCGTGCTGGTGACGATGGACGTGGCCCTGGCCGGGTCGTCGTTGTCGTACTGGGTCGGCAGCACCGTGACGTCCCGGTACTTCCCCATCTCGTCGCGGAACCCGCGGTTGCGGGCGTCCGTGGTCGAGGTGCCGGCCTTGACGTCGACGACCAGCACGGTGCCCTTGCCGCCGACGAGCCCCGCCAGGGAACGGGCGGCGAGCCTGCCGCCCTCGGTGTTGTCCGAGGCGATCCAGGAGCTGCCGAGGGACAGGTCGCTGACGTTGGTGTCCACCTGGACGATCTTGATGCCGGCGTTCTTCATCTGGCGCATCGGCGCGATCATCGCCTCTCTGTCGACCGGGGCGATCAGCACGGCATCGGGGTGCTGGGCGGTGACCGAGTCCACGACGGAGGTCTGCTGGGCGACGTCCCACTGGTTGGGGCCCGTGATGTTCACCGTGGCGCCGCTTCTGCCGGCCGCCGCCTGGGCGCCGCAGGCCATGGTGATGTAGAACGGCTCGTTGGTGACGCCCTCGATGAGTGTCAGCCTGCGCTGTTTGCCGCCGGTCGCCGGGTGGCCGCCGCACGCGCTGGTGAGCAGTGCGGCCGCTGCCAGGGCGGCGAGCAGCGCGGTACCTCGCGAGGTCCTCGTCACGGCAGTCGCCTCCACGGGATGCGGGCGCGCAACAGCGTCGGAGCAGGCGCGGGGTGTTCGCGGGCCCGCCGTCGCCACTGGTCGGTGAAGACCGCGGCGACGAGCACCGCGCCCACCGCCACCGACTGCCAGAACGGCTGGATGCCGACGATCACGAAGCCATCTTGCAGCACGGTGGGGATGAAGACACCGATGACGGTGCCGGACATGGTGCCGATACCGCCGAACAGACTCGTCCCGCCGAGGACGACGGCCGCGATCGCCGAGAGGTTGTCGGTGGTGTGGCCGGCGATCGTGGTGGTCTGGAACCGGGCGAGCGACAGATCGCCGGCCACCCCGGCGAGCAGCCCCGACAGGGCGTACACGGTGATGAGATGGCGCCGCACCCGGATGCCGGCCCGGCGGGCGGCTTCGGCGTTGGAACCGATGGCATAGGTGTGGCGGCCGAACCGGGTGGTGGCGAGCACCACTCCGCCGACGAGTGTGACCACTGCCGCGATGACGACGATCCACGGGACGGCCCCCGCCTTCCCCACCCCGATCGTGGTGTTGAGCCGGTCGGGGATGCCGCGCACATCCGTGCCGTTGGTGATGATCTGCGCGAACCCCAGTGCCATGCCGTAGCTGCCGAGCGTCACGATCAGCGCGGGGATCCGCGCGGCCGCCACGAGTACGCCGTTGACCAGCCCCCAGGCGAGCCCGCCGGCCAGCCCGGTGCCCAGCCCCAGTGCGATGGACGGCCATCCCGCGCCCGGGCCGCCGCCGATGCCCACCATGACCTCGGCGGCGATCACACCCGAGAAGATCAGGACAGAGCCGACCGACAGATCGATACCGGCCGTCAGGATGACGAAGGTCATCCCCACACTCATCACCAGCAGGGTCGCCGCGTCCGCGGTCATGCTCTGCACGTTGAACACCGTCAGGAAGGCCGACGGCCGAGCCACCGAGAACCCGGCCGCCACGACGGCGAGGACCACCAGGGTCCACGGAGTGCGCGCGCCCCGCAGCCGCTCCCGCCACCTGGCGCGGCCCGCGACCGCGCCTCGGGTGCGCGCC
>CAYNNX010000407.1:0-6298 GCA_964398515.1 uncultured Streptantibioticus sp.
GGCCCGCAGGCGCCCGCCGACCCCGCACCGGCTGCGGCCGCTCCCCTGCCGGGCGTCGCCGACCCGCGGGCGGAGCTGCTCGCGCCCGAGCGCCGGCACCCCGATCCCACGGCCGCCGCGCCGGCCGCGTGTGTGGCCTGCGGTACGGGCGCGGTGGACGCCGACGGCTACTGCGAGAACTGCGGCCACGCACAGCCGCGCCAACGCGACCACGTCGAGGAGGAGTTGCCCGGCGCGGTCGCCGCAGTCACCGACCGGGGGCTGCGGCACCACCGCAACGAGGACGCGTTCGCGGTGGCGGCGACGACGCTCCCCGACGGCACACCCGCGGCCGTCGCGGTGGTGTGCGACGGGGTCTCGTCGGCGTCGCGGCCGGACGAGGCGTCGGCGGTCGCCTCCGAGACGGCCCGCGGCTCGCTCGTCACGGCGCTGGCCCGGGGTACCGAGCCGCGCCAGGCCATGCACGAGGCGCTGCTGACCGCCGCGGAGTCCGTCAACTCCCTCGCCGGGAACGGCCCGTCGGCCCCGAACGACAACGCGCCCGCCTGCACCTGCGTCGGCGCGGTCACCTCCGGCGACCTGCTCACCGTGGGCTGGATCGGCGACAGCCGCGCCTACTGGATCCCGGACGACCGCACCGGCGAGTGGCCGGCCCGGCTCACCGAGGACGACTCCTGGGCGGCCCGGATGGTCGAGGCGGGGCTGATGTCCCAGGAGGAGGCGAACGCCGACCCCAGGGCCCACGCGATCACCGGCTGGCTCGGTGCCGACGCCGAGGAACTCGACCCGCACACCGCCTCGTTCCAGCCCGACCGGCCCGGCGTGGTCGTCGTGTGCACCGACGGGCTGTGGAACTACGCCGACTCGGCCGAGGAGTTGGCGGCCGTGGTGCCGCCCGACGCCCGGACCAGGCCGCTGAGCAGTGCGCGGGCGCTGGTGGGCGTGGCACTCGACGGTGGCGGACACGACAACATCACGGTGGCCGTCCTGCCGTTTCCGGCACCCGGCCGGGAACCCAGCGAGGAGCGTCAGCGATGACAGCCGGCCCGAGCTTCACCGCGGAGGTATACCAGAACGAGTACCTGCCCGAGGGCGGCCGCGAGGTCAACGCCGTCGTCACGGTCTCCTCCACCGGCGGCGGCACGGCCGGCGGGCTCCGGTCCGCCTCGGACGCCGCCGTGGTGATCATGGTGGACGCCTCCGGGTCCATGGACTATCCGCCGGAGAAGATGCGCAACGCCCGGGACGCCACCGCCGCCGCGATCGACGTGCTCCACGACGGGGTGGCCTTCGCGGTGGTGGCCGGCACCCACAAGGCCGAGGAGGTCTACCCCGGCGGCGGGCGCACCGCGGTCGCCGACCCGGTGACCAGGGAGCAGGCCAAGCAGGCGCTGCGCAGGCTGAAGGCGGGCGGCGGCACCGCGATCGGCACCTGGCTGCGCCTCGCCGACCGTCTGCTGACCGCCTCGGAAGCGGCCATACGCCACGCGATACTGCTCACCGACGGCCGCAACGAGCACGAGAGGCCCGAGGAGTTGCGGGCCGCGCTGGAGGCGTGCACGGGGCACTTCACGTGCGACTGCCGCGGCGTCGGCACCGACTGGGAGGTCCAGGAGGTGACCGGGATCGCCTCGGCGCTGCTGGGCACCGCCGACATCGTCGCCGATCCGGCCGGTCTGGAGGCGGACTTCCGGCAGATGACCGAGGCCGCGATGGGCAAGGAGGTCGCCGACGTCGCCTTGCGCCTGTGGACCCCGCAGGGCGCGCGGGTGAAGTTCGTCAAGCAGGTGGCGCCCACCGTCGAGGACCTCACCGGCCGGCGCGCCGAGGCCGGTCCCCGGGCCGGGGACTACCCGACCGGCTCGTGGGGCGAGGAGTCCCGGGACTACCACGTGTGCGTCGAGGTGCCGCCCGCGGGCGTCGGCCAGGAGATGCTCGCCGCCCGCGTCTCCCTCGTCCTGCCCTCACCCGGCGGCGAGGCCCCGCAGGTCCTCTCGCAGGGGCTGGTACGGGCCGTGTGGACCGACGACCTGGCCGCCTCCACGGCGATGAACCCGCAGGTCGCCCACTACACCGGCCAGGCGGAGCTGGCCCGGGCCATCCAGCAGGGCCTGCAGGCGCGCAAGGCCGGCGACCTGGACTCCGCCACCGCGAAGCTCGGCCGTGCCGTGCAGCTCGCCGCCGCCTGCGGCAACGAGGACACGGCGAGGCTGCTGGCCAAGGTGGTGGACGTGGTCGACGAGGCGACCGGTACTGTGCGGCTGAAACAACGGGTCACCGACGCCGACGAGATGACGTTGGAGACCCGGTCGACGAAGACCGTGCGTGTCAAGAAGTGACGGTCGGGAAATGACGGTCACGACGTGACGTGTGGCCGCGGTTGGAGGGGGATGGACCGCCATGCCGACCTGCCCTAACGGTCACCGGTCAGGAACGGACGACTGGTGCGAGGTGTGCGGGCTGCGGGTGTCCGCACCCGTGGCGCAGCCGGGACCGGCCGCACCCGGGCCCGTTCCGCCGCCGCCCCCGCCCGCCACGCCGTACACGCAGCCCGGCCCGGCCACCGTGGCGGTCGAGCCGTGCCCCGAGTGCGGCACGCCGCGTGAGGGGGAGGCGGCCTTCTGCGAGGAGTGCCGCTACAACTTCCTGACGCACACCACGGCACAGCGGGCCCCGGCCGCCCCTCCCCCGCCGCCGCTGCCGTACGCCCGGCCGCCGTTCCCCCCGCCGTACGAGCGCACCAGCTCCCGGCCGTCGCAGATCAACCGCCCGGCGGAACCGCTCCCGCCCGACGCCACGATCAGCGGGGAGGCGCTGGCGGGCACGCCGGGCCGCGGGGGCGATGACGACGACGGCGACTTCGTGCTCTCGCCGCCCAGCGGGGGCCGCGCGGCCCGACGGGAGGCGCCCGCCGGGCCGCAGACGTGGACCGCGGTGGTCGGCGCCGACCGCACGTACTACGCGGCGATGATGGCGCGCAGCGGCCCGGACGCCTCGGGGCTGTACTTCCCCACGTACTCACCGGAGCAGCACGTGCCGCTCACCGGGTCGCAGGTGACCATCGGGCGCCGGCGGCACAGCACCGGGGAGGCGCCGGACATCGACCTGTCCCGGCCGCCGGAGGACCCGGGGGTCTCCCACCGGCACGCGGTCCTGGTGCGCAGGTCGGACGGCGGGTGGTCGGTGGTCGACCAGGGCTCGACCAACGGCACGACGGTCAACAACGGCGAGGACGCGATCACCCCCTTCCAGCCGGTCGACCTCGCCGAGGGCGACCGGGTGCACGTGGGGGCCTGGACCACGATCACGCTGCGGCGGGGATGACCTCGCGCACGACCGGCCCGTCGGGGGAGTCCAGCCACGCCCACTGACGCGGTCCGTCCACGGTGAAGCCGAAGCGTCCGCGGCCGGGCCGGTGTGCGCCCGTCCACAGATCGTGGCTGCGCTCGACCACCGTCCACAGGTCGCGTGCCCCGGTCACCAGTACGGTGCCGTCCCGGTCGGCACGGGCGGCGGCCCCGTCGGCGGAGGTGACCTGGGCGCCGCGTCCGCCCGGGATCCAGCGGATGTCCACCTCGCCCGCCGCCAGCGTCACGACGAAGCGGAAGGAGTCGTCCGCCAGCACGCCCGGCGGGACGGTGGTGCGGCGCAGGTGCTCGGCGGCCGGGCCGCGGGGCCGGACCCGCCCGGCGCCGGGCGTCCTGAGCGGCACGAAGTACGCGGCCGTGTCCAGGAAGCGCCCTTCGGCGTGCGTCGGGCCGGTGACCCGCAGGGCGACCAGTCCGCCCGCCAGGGGCGCCAGGATCAGCCCGCCGGGCCGGCACTGGCGCAGCCACTCCGGCGGGACGAAGGCCGGTTCGCAGGTGGCGACGATCCGGTCGTAGGGGGCGCGCTCGGGGCAGCCCGCCGTCCCGTCCGCGGTGTGCACGCTCACGCCCGCGATCCCGGCGGCGGCCAGGTGTGCGCGGGCGGCGCCGGTCGTCTCCGGGTCGACGTCGACGGTGGTGACGGCGCCGGGCCCGAGCCGGTGCGCCAGCAGGGCCGCGTTGTAGCCGGTCCCGGTGCCGATCTCCAGGACGGTCTGGCCTTCGCGTACGTCCAGGCCTTCGAGCATCAGGGCCATCAGGGACGGCTGGCTGCTGGAGGAGACGGGCTGCCCTTCGCGGACCACGGTGATCAGCGGCTGGTCCGCGTAGACCCCGGTGAGCCAGCGTGACCGGCGGCGTGAATCGGGGTCGCTGCGGGAGATCCGGCCGTAGCCGGTGCCGTCGGGGCGCGGCCGGTGGTAGGCGGGCACGAACAGATGGCGCGGCACCTGTTCGAACGCGGCCCGCCAGGCGGGGTCGGTGAGCTCCCCGGCGTCCGCGATGCGGCGCACCATCCGGGAGCGCAGTGCCGCGGCGGCTTGCTCTCCCCGCTCGTCTTCCCGCTTCTCCTGCCGTTTTTCTTCCCGTGCCCGCACCACGTCGTCGGTGTCCACCTCTCCACTGTGCGGCCGCCGGACGTAGGACCCAAGTCCTCCGCCGGGCGATCTGCGACCATGGAGGCTGACCCTGAGCGAGATTGCGAGAGGCCTGGACGAGTGACCGAGATCCCGCGTGGCACGCTGCAGCAGCAGACGTTCTTCGATGCGGTCGGCGGCGAGCCCACCTTCCGCCGCCTGGTCGACCGCTTCTACGAGGGGGTGGCCCAGGATCCGGTGCTGCGGCCGATGTACCCCGAGGAGGACCTCGGTCCCGCCGCCGAGCGGCTCACGCTGTTCCTGATGCAGTACTGGGGCGGCCCGCGCACCTACGGCGAGAAGCGCGGCCACCCCCGGCTGCGAATGCGGCACGTGCCGTTCCGCGTGGACCGGGCGGCCCACGACGCCTGGCTGCGCCACATGCGGCAGGCCCTCGACGAGCTGGGCCTGGAGCCCGAGTACGAGCGGCAGTTCTGGGAGTACCTGGTCTACGCGGCGGGTTCGCTGATCAACGCGGCCGAATGACGCGGCGGTTGCCGGTCGCGGCGCTCAACGGGGGCTGACGGACAGCCCGAGTCCGCCGCGGCGGCGGATCACCACGGATCCGTACGGGGTGCGCAGCCGCAGCCAGGAACCGGAGGCGAGGACGGCGACCTGCTCCGGCCCCGTCTCCGGAACCCTCTCCGGGCTCTTCTCCGCGGCCGGCACCGGGGCGCGCCGGGGGCGCAGGAAGCCGAGGGCGTGCGCGGCGTGCACGGCGCGCAGCGGGAGTTCGGAGTCGCCGAGCCGCCTCGACCAGATCTCCTCGGCGAGCGCGTCGAGTCCGCCGCGGGTGCGCTCGTCGGGCGCCAGCACCTCGGTACGGGAGCGGAACTCCCCGACGACGCCGGTGGCCGCGTCCCGCACCGCCTCCGCGTCGAGGTCGGTGATCCGCCGCCAGCCGCCCCGCGGCGGCAGCAGCCCGGCCCATGCGGGACCGGTCACACCGGGCGGCACGGTCACCGTGCCGGAGGCGTCGTCGATCGCCTCAAGGAACTGCCCCGCCGAGACCGTGGCGTCCACGGTGGCCGCCCGGGCCAGCAGGGAGGTACGGACCGCCAGCACCTCGCCGAATGGCGGGCGGCCGAAGACCGCGAGCGCGGGGCCCGCGGCCTGGTCGGCCTGGATCCGCACCACCGCACCCTTGTCCCAGCGCAGCAGCCGGACCAGGAATGCGGCGAGATCCGCCGCCTCCCCGGCGTCGGCGAGTTGCAGGGCCGAGCGGCCCGAGGAGGCCGTCATGCGGCGACGGCCTCCCCGTCCGGCTCGTCCCGGTACGCCTCCAGGAACTCTCGCTCCTCGGGGGTGAGCCGACGCGGCCGCCCCTCGGCCAGGTTGTACGGCACGACCACCGTCGAGGCCCGCACGTACAGCTGCTCCGCGTCCTTGATCTCGTACGCGTAGGTGACCGAGGCCGCCGACACCTTCGTCACCCACGTCTCGATGGTCACCGGCTCGTACCGGTGGACCAGCGGACGCAGGTAGTCGATCTCGTGCCGGGCGACCACCGAGCCGCCCGAGAACGACCCGCTGCCCTCCCCCGGCGCGAGCCGGAAGGTGAGGTCGATCCGCGCCTCCTCCAGGTAGCGGATGAACACGGCGTTGTTCACGTGCCCGAACGCGTCCATGTCGGACCAGCGCAGCGGGCAGCGGTAGACGTGGCGTGCCATGTGCGTGGAAACCTCAGCCCTTCCAGCCTCAGTCCTCGGCCCCGGTCGGCCTCAGCCCCGGGTCAGCTTCTTGTACGTGGCACGGTGCGGCCGCGCCGCCTCCGCGCCGAGCCGCTCGATCTTGTTC
>CAYNNX010000408.1:0-6297 GCA_964398515.1 uncultured Streptantibioticus sp.
AGGCTTTCGAAGAGCGGTAGGCCACGCGGCACCTCGCTCCAGCCCTGCACCTGCACCAGCGGCGAGTACTCGTACTGACGCATCTCCAGCAACGCGCCCTGGAGATCGCGCAACCAGGCGAGCACCGGCCGTGCCGGATCGACCCGCACTCGCACCGGCAGTGTGTTGATGAACAGCCCGACCATGCCCTCCACACCCGGCAGCTCCGGCGGACGGCCGGCCACCGTCGTCCCGCAGACCACGTCGTGCTCCCCGGAGTAGCGGCTCAGCAGCAGCGCCCACGCCGCCTGCACCACCGTTCCCAGGGTGAGACCGTGGCGCCGAGCCAGCTCCTGCAACTCTGCCGTCAACGGCTCCGGCAGGTCGGCGCGTTCGGCCGCATGGCCCTGCGCACCCCGGACGGGAGCCTCCCATGCCGCAGGCAGCGGCGTCGGCGTGGTGAACCCCCGAAGGCAGCCGCGCCAGAACGTCTCCGCGGCCGCCGCGTCCTGCCGGCCCAGCCAGGTGACGTAGTCCTGGTAGGGGCGCGGCGCCGGCAGCTCCGGCTGACGCCCGTCACGCGCCGCCTCGTACACCTCGGCCACATCCCGCAGCACCAGCGGCACCGACCAGCCGTCGAGCAGCAGATGGTGGTGCGTCCAGACGAACTGGTACGCCTCCTCCTCCAGCCGGAACAGGGAGAAGCGCAGCAGCGGAGGCCGGGCCGGGTCGACACCGCGCTCCCGGTCGTCCCGCAGGAACCGGGCGAGCCGCTCCCGCCGGTCCGGCTCGGACGTCTCCCGCCAGTCCTCTTCCACCCATGGGACCTCGACCGCACGGTGGACCACCTGCACCGGCTGTGACCCGTCCAGCGCGTGGAACGACGTCCGCAACGCCGTATGCCGCGTCACCACCTCCTGCCACGCCCGCCGGAACGCGGCCGCATCCAGCGGCCCCTCCATCCTGCAGGTCACCTGCTCGACGTAGACGTCGTCCTCAGGCGTGTACAGGGCGTGGAACAGCATGCCCTGCTGCATGGGGGAGAGCGGGTAGATGCTTTCGACGGTCGTGTTCTCGGGCATGAGTGTCTTCCCCGTGGTGTGCGTGACGGTGTACCGGCTTCCGTGCGCGGGCCGGCTCACCGCGGGTCGAATGTGGCCAGCAGATCGTCCAGTTCGCCCTGGCTGATCTTCAGGTCCGGGAAGTCGGCGGGGGTGTGACCGGCGGCTTCCGGCGAGTGACGCAGGTCGATGAGGGAACGCAGCGCCTCCAGGCAGCGGTCGGCGAGCCCGGCGACGGTCTCCTCCTCATGGAGCCGACGGCTGTAGGTCCAGGTGAACCGCAGCTCCTCTTCGAACACCAGAGCGTCGATCTCCAGCAGGTACGACCGCGGCGCGCGAGCGTCCTGACCGGGCCCGGTCGACTCGGGCGCGGGCGCCCACTCCGCGGTGGCGTCCAACGACTGGTCGAACTGGCCCAGATAGTTGAAGGAGACGGCCGCGGACGGCAGCTCGGCCAGTTGCGCCGCCACCGGATCGTCGGTGCCCAGATGACGCAGCAGACCGTAGCCGAAGCCGTTGCGCGGCACGCTGCGCAGCCGCTCCTTCACCTGCCGCAGCGCCGCCACCAGATCACCCGGCGCCACCTCGAGCAGCACGGGGTGCACGCTCGTGAACCAGCCCACCGTGCGCGAAAGGTCCAGCTCCGACGACACCTCCTCGCGGCCGTGGCCCTCCAGATCCACCAGCAGGCGCCGCTCATCGAGCCATTCGGCCAGCGCCAGGCCCGTCGCCGTCAGCAACACCTCGTCGATCCGCGCCCGGTAGGCCTGCGGAGTCTCCTGCAGCAGCAGGCGCGTCCGCGCCGCGTCCAGCGCCACCGTGACAGTGGCCGCGTCGGCGCGGGTGTTGACGTCCGCCAGGGTCTCGTCCTCCTCCGGCAGCAGGTCGAGCGCCAGTCCGGTCTCGGCACCGGCGCGCAGCACCTTCAACCAGTAGGGCGCCTCGGCCGTCACCTCGTCGCTGCGGGCGTGCTCCCCCAGGTGGCGGGCCCAGTCGCGGAACGCGGTGGTCTTGGGCGGCAGCGCGCCCGCGACACCCTGGAGCGCGTACTGGTACGCCTGCTGAAGGTCCTCCAGCAGGATGCGCCACGAGACGCCGTCCACGGCCAGGTGGTGGACGACGAGCAGCAGCCGCCCGGGTCGCCCGGGGCCGAGGTCGAAGTAGACCGCGCGCAACAGGCAGCCCGCTTCCAGCTCCAGGCTCGCCTGCGCCCGCGCCGCGATCGACTCCACCACGGCCGACTGCTCGCTCTCGGGCACCCCGCGTAGGTCCTCGACCCGCACCAGCCGCTCCGGCAGATCCTCCGGCCCTGCCTGCTCCTGCTGCCAGCCGTGCTCGTCGCGCACGAAGCGCAGCCGCAGGGCGTCGTGGTGGTGTACGAGCCGCCGCACGGCCTGCTCAAGCGCCTCGGTCTCCACCGGAACCCGCGCCAGCAGCATGACGGACTGGTTGTAGTGGTGCGGCGCGGGCGGCTCCTCGGCCAGGAAGGCGGCCTGTATGGGCGTCAGCGGCAGCGGACCGGTCACGATCCCCTGCTCCGCACCGCTCGACTTCGCCGGCACTGCGACCTCGGCGAGTTCGCGGACCGTCTGCCGCTCAAACAGCTGACGTGGCGTCACCTTCCAGCCCACCGCGCGGGCCCGTGCCACCACCTGGAGGCTGACGATCGAATCCCCGCCCATCGCGAAGAAGTTGTCGTCCGCCCCCACGCGGTCCACACCGAGCACCCGCGCCCACACCTCCGCGAGGGCCTGCTCGGCCGGTGTCCGCGGTGCCGCATAGCCCTCCTCCTCGCTGACGGCCGGCGCGGCGGGAGCGGGCAGCGCCCGGCGGTCCACCTTGCCGTTGGGCGTCAGCGGCAGGGCGGGCAGCACCACGACGGCCGAAGGCACCATGTAATGCGGCAGCCTGCGCGCCACCTCGTCCCGCAGCGCCGCCTCCAGGCCGTCCGACGGCACGCCGTCGTGCGCCGCCACATAGCCCACCAACTGCGGCTCGCCAGGTGTGTCGGTGCGCACCACGGCCGCCGCCGCCTGCACCGACGGGTGTGCGGCCAGCGCCGTCTCCACCTCGCCGGGCTCGACGCGGAAGCCGCGCACCTTCACCTGATGGTCCAGACGGCCCAGGAACTCCAGGGTGCCGTCGGCCCGCCAGCGCACACCGTCGCCCGTGCGGTACAGCCGCGCCCCCGGCTCGCCGCCGAAGAGATCGGGCACGAACCGCTCGGCGGTCAGGCCTGGCCGGCCCAGATAGCCCCGGCCCACACCGGGACCTCCCAGATACAGCTCGCCCCGCACGCCGACCGGAGCCGGCTGCCCGGTGTCGTCCAGCACGTACACCCGGGTGTGGCCCAAAGGCCGTCCCAGGGGCATCGTCGCCTCACCGGCGCCAGCAGCCCCGCCGCCACGCCCGAGGGCGACCTCGCCCTCGAAGAACGTGCTGTCGATCGTGGCCTCGGTGACACCGTACGAGTTGAGCACCCGCATGTCCTGCCCACCGATCGTGCGGGACTCGGCGTAGTCGTGCACCGACCAGGTGTCCGACCCGCACACCAGCAGGCGCAGGCAGGGCAGACGGCGGCCCTGGCGGCGCAGCGCAGCCGTGAGGTACCGCAGCACCACGGGTACGAACTCCGCGCAGGTGATCCGCTGCTCCTCCAGCCGCTCGGCCAGCGCCACCGGATCGAGCAGCAGCTCCCGCGGGCTGACCACCAAGGCGGCACCGGATCCGAAGGCCCGGACGAGATCACCCGTGAAGACGTCGAACGCGGCACTGGCCATCTGGAAGTGCCGGTCGCCCGGGGTGAGTTCGTAGGCGTCCTGCCATGCGGCACCGGCACTGGTGACATTGCGGTGCGTGATCTGCACACCCTTGGGCGCACCCGTCGAGCCGGAGGTGTAGATCACGTACGCCGCATTGTCCGGCCCCGCGGTGTCCGGAAGGTTCCCGGACGCCTCCTGCGCCAACACGTCGCCCAGCTGGTCGAGGCCCAGCACCGGCGCCGCCAGGGCCGCGCCGGCCGACGCGGTGCGGCACACCGCCAGCGCCACCTCGGCGTCGGCCAGGACATAGGCCTGGCGCTCCGCCGGATACCCGGGATCCACCGGCACGTAAGCGCCTCCGGCCTTCAACACCGCGAGGACGGCGGTGTACAGCGCGGGGGAGCGGTCCAGCACCAGCCCCACCCGCACCTCGGGGCCCACACCGTGCCGGCGCAGAACGCGGGCCAGCCGGTTGGCCCGGGCGTTGAGCGCGCCGTAAGTGATCTGCCGGTCCTCGCAAACCAGCGCCACGGCATCCGGGCGGTGCGCGGCATGCCGCTCGACCTGGCGGTGGAGGCAGGGCTCGGACGGCTTCGCGGGCAGCGGCGGGTTCCAGGCGTTGAGCACCCGCTCGCGCTCCTCCGCCACCAGCGGCGAAACCCCGCTCACCGGCCCCTGCGGATCCGCGGCCATCCCGGCCAGCAGGCTCTCCAGCTGGGACACCAGCCGCCGCGCGGTCTGCGCCGTGTAGCGGTCGCGGGCGTAGGTCAGGGCGAGCAGCAGCCGGGTTCCGGGGGCCGCGCTCAGCGTCAACGGATAGTTGGTCTGCTCCTCGGCGTAGTTCTGCCGCGTCTCGATGCCCGCCAGAGCCCCGCCGATGGCCTCGTCCGCCGGGTAGTTCTCGAACACCACGATGCTGTCGAACAGGTTCTCGCCGCGCGGCACCTCGCTCCAGCCCTGCATCTGCGAGAGCGAGGGATAGGCGTGGTTCTGCGCCTCGAGCATCTCCGAGTGGAGCCGACGCAGCCATTCGCCCACCGACGTCCCGGGGGACACCCGGGCCCGTACCGGCAGGGTGTTGATGAACAGACCGACCATGGTCTCCACACCCGGCAGCTGAGGAGGCCGCCCGGCCACAGTCATGCCGAAGAGGACGTCGGCCTCGCCGGCGTGCCGGCTGAGCAGCAGCGCCCACGCGGCGTGGACCAGTGTGCTCAACGTCAGATTGAGCCCGCGCGCCAGCCGTCGCAGGTCCTCGGTGGCCGACTCGGAGAGGCGGAGGTCCTCCTGCCCGTAGCCGTCCACGGGCCGCATCCCGGCCTCCGCTTCGGCGGGCAGCGGAGTCGGCGCGGTGACGCCCGCCAACTGCGCGCGCCAGAACGCGGCGGCAAGCTCCGGATCCTGCCGTTGCAGCCACGCTATGTACTCCCGGTACGGGCGCACCGCGGGCAGGTCGATCTCACGCCCCTCCCGCGCCGCCTCATACGCGGCGAACAACTCGCCCACGATCAACGGCATCGACCAGCCGTCTACCAGGATGTGATGGTGCGTCCAGACGAGCTGCCACACATCGTCGGCCGTCCTGATCAGCGCCAGGCGGATGAGCGGCGCCTCGGTCGGCGTGAACCCGCGAACCCGGTCGTCCCGCAGGAACGCGGACAGTTGCGCCTGCTGCTCGCTGCCGCTCCACGACCGCCAGTCGTGCTCGACGAACGGCGGCGTCACCCGCCGCCGGACCACCTGCAGCGGCCGCTCCAGCCCCTCCTCCCAGTGGAACGAGGTACGCAGAACGGCGTGGCGGTCCACCACCCGGCGCCATGCGGCACGGAACCGCTCCGGGTCCAGGTCACCGTGCAGCTCCCCGGCCATCTGCACCACGTATACGCCGCTGCCGGGCGAATGCAGGGTGTGGAACAGCATCCCCTGCTGCATCGGCGACAGCGGGTAGACGTCCTCGACGTCCTCCACCGTACCGGTCAGCCGGTCCAGCGCCGCCTGATCGAGCCCCGCCAACGGGAAGTCGGACGGCACCGCACCGCACGCCCCGCCAGACCGCTCCGCCTGCAGCAGCGACACCACCTGGTCCCGCAGCCCCTGCGCCAACCGGCGCACGGTCTCGTGCCGATGCAGCCCGGTGCTGTACGTGACGCTGATGCGCAGCCGTCCACCTGCGACGAGCGCGGTGAACTCCAGCTCGTACGGCCGCGGGTTCGCGGGGTCCTGGTGCGGGCCGCTCGGCTCGTCCGCCATCCGCCACGGAGACTCACCGGCGAAGGACTGATCGACCTGGCCCAGGTAGTTGAAGCAGACCGCGGGCGTCGGCGCGGCACGCAGCGCCGCGGTCTCCTCGTCGTCCCTGCAGTACCTCAGCAGCCCGTATCCGCGTCCGTTGTCCGGCACCCCGCGCAGCTGCTCCTTCACCCGGCGCAGGGCCGTGCCGGGTTCGCCCGCCGCGTCCAGCAGCACGGGGTAGATGGTGGTGAACCAGCCCACCG
>CAYNNX010000409.1:0-6279 GCA_964398515.1 uncultured Streptantibioticus sp.
CGGTCCGCGAGGAGTTCACCGCGGCGGCTGCACGCGGCGCGCGCCGCCGATTCTACCTGCTGGAGCTGCACTGCTCACACGGCTACCTGCTGTCGGGCTTCCTCTCCCCGCTGACCAACCGGCGCACCGACGCCTACGGCGGCGACCTGGCGGGCCGGCTGCGCTTCCCCCTGGAGGTCTTCGACGCGGTACGGGAGGTGTGGCCCCGCGACCGGCCGATGACCGTTCGGATCTCGGCCACCGACTGGGCAGAGGGCGGCACCACCGCCGAGGACGCCGTTGCGATCGCCCGCGCCTTCGCCGACCACGGTGCCGACGCCATCGACGTCTCCACCGGCCAGGTCGTCCACGACGAACGGCCCGCCTTCGGCCGCTCGTACCAGACCCCTTACGCGGACCGCATCCGCAACCTCGTCGGCGTGCCGGTGATCGCGGTCGGCGCGATCTCCTCCTGGGACGACGTCAACTCACTGATCCTGGCCGGACGTACGGACCTGTGCGCCCTGGCCCGCCCGCACCTCTACGACCCCCACTGGACCCTGCACGCCGCCGCGGAGCAGGGGTACGAAGGCCCCGGCGCCGTCTGGCCCGAGCCCTACCGCGCGGGCAGCAGACGCCCGCCGTCGGGACGCACGGACGCGCCGAAGCCCCGGTTGACGCTGGGAAGTTGAACGGTATGTCTGGCAACGATCACCCGCGACGAAGGCCGCAGGTGATGAGGGTCACTCCGTCCGATCAACCGCCCGGACGAACCGTGCCCCCGACTCCCGCAGCCGTTCGTGCAGGGCGTCGAAGACCTCCGCGGCGCGGCCGCCCGGCCAGTCCGCGGGGAGCAGGTCCGCGGGGAGGCCGGGGTCGGCGTACGGCAGGCGGCGCCAGGAGTCCAGGGCGCGCAGGTAGTCCCGGAAGGCGTCCTCGGGCGGTATGGGGGAGCGCCGGGACCACGCGGCCAGGACGGGCTCGTGGGCGGCGAGGAAGTCCTTGTGGAGGGCGGCGATCGCGTCCAGGTCCCACCAGCGGCGCACCGCGCGCTCGCTCGCCTCGAAGCCCAGATGCGTACCGCGGAAGAGGTCCACGTAGCGGGCGAGCCCCAGCCGCTCCAGGGTGTGCCGGGCCTCCTCGTACAGGTGGGCCGGGGCGATCCACACGCCCGGGGCCGCCGTGCCGAAGCCCAGTCCGGCCAGCCGGGAGCGCAGCAGATGGCGCTTGTGGCGCTCGCTCTCGGGGACCGAGAAGACCGCCAGCACCCAGCCGGGCCCGCCGCCGCGGCGCCCGTAGATCCTGCGGTCGCCGTCGTCGAGCAGTTCGCGGGCGTCCGGGGAGAGCGCGTACCCGGCCGCACCGCCGATCCGGTCGGGCAGCAGCAGCCCGCGCCGCTTGAGCCGGGAGACCGCCGAGCGCACCGACGGCGGATCGGCGCCCAGCGCGCCCATCAGCCGGATCAGCGCGGCGACCGTCGTCCTGCCGTCGAGTTCGGTGCGCCCGTACGCGCCGAAGAACGTCAGGATCAGCGAACTCGGAGTGTGCCCGTCCACGCCGTCACTCTAGATCGGCTGCCGGAACGGGCGTGTCCCGCAGCCGGAAGCGCTGCAGCTTGCCCGTGGGAGTGCGCGGCAGCGCGTCCAGGAAGACCACGGACCGCGGGCACTTGTACGGCGTGATCTCGGCCTTGGTGAACGCCCGCAGCGCCTCGACGGTCCGCTCGTCGCGCGGCACGCCGTCGCGCAGCACCACGAACGCCCGGGCGATCTGGCCGCGTTCGGCGTCGGGCACCCCGACGACCGCCGCCTCGGTGACGTCCGGGTGGCGCAGGAGCGCCTCCTCCACCTCGGGGGCGGCGATGTTGTACCCGGCCGAGACGATCATGTCGTCGGCGCGGGCGACATAGCTGAAGTAGCCGTCCCGGTCGCGCACATAGGTGTCGCCGGTGATGTTCCAGCCGTCCCGCACGTAGGAGGTCTGGCGGTCGTCGGCGAGGTAGCGGCAGCCGGTCGGTCCGCGTACCGCCAGCAGTCCCGGCTCGCCGTCGGGGAGCGGGACGCCGCCGGGGTCGACCACGCGGGCCTGGTAGCCGGGGACGGGCAGCCCGGTGGCGCCGGGGCGTACGGCGTCGTCGGCGGCCGAGATGAAGATGTGGAGCATCTCGGTGGCACCGATCCCGTTGATGATCCGGCATCCGGTGCGCTCGTGCCAGGCGTGCCAGGTCGCCGCGGGCAGGTTCTCCCCGGCCGACACGCAGCGCCGCAGGCAGGAGACGTCGTGCCCGTCGAGCCCCGCCAGCATCGCCCGGTACGCGGTCGGCGCGGTGAACAGCACGCTCACCCGGTGCCGGACGACCGCCGCGAGCAGCCGTTCGGGGCGGGCGTCGGCCAGCAGCAGCGCGGAGGCGCCCGCGCGCAGCGGGAAGACCACCAGCCCGCCCAGCCCGAAGGTGAAGCCCAGCGGCGGGCTGCCGGCGAAGACGTCGGACGGCCGCGGCCGCAGCACCTGCGCCGAGAAGGTGTCGGCGATCGCCAGCACGTCGCGGTGGAAGTGCATGCACCCCTTGGGGCGGCCGGTGGTGCCCGAGGTGAAGGCGATCAGCGCCACGTCGTCCGCCGAGGTGGGGACGGCCTCGAACGGTTCGCCCTTCTCCTCGGCGAGCCGCAGCAGGTCGTCCGCCGCCTCGCCGCCGTACGCCGCTATCCGCAGGCCCGGCACCTCGGCCTTGACCAGGTCGTCCAGCGAACCGGCGTCGCACAGCGCGTGCCGGATCTCGGCCGCGCGGCAGATCACCGACAGCTCGTGGGCCCGCTGCGCCGCCAGCACCGTGACCGCCACCGCGCCCGCCTTCATCACCGCCAGCCAGCAGGCCACCAGCCAGGGCGTCGTGGGCCCGCGCAGCAGCACCCGGTTGCCCGGCACGACGCCCAGCTCGTCCCGGAGCACGTGGGCGATCCGGTCCGCCGCCGCCCGCAACTCCGCATAGGACCAGACCTCCCCGCCGCCGGTGCGCAGGCACGGCGCGTCGGGCCTGCCGCCCGCCAGCAGTTCGGCGCCGCAGTTGAGTCGTTCGGGGTACCTCGGCAGCGGATCCCCCAGGAGGAGGTCGGGCCACTGGGCGGCGGGCGGCAGATGGTCGCGGGCGAAGGTGTCCACATGGGCGGACGGCAGCAGATCCATGGCGGGCGCGCCCCTTTGCACCGGTTGCGAGGGAGGGGGTTTCCGGCCGTGCGAATGCGGAATCAGCGTAACGTGATGGTGACGACAGTCAACAGGCCGCGATAACGCGGGGTGTGAGGAGGCCGCCGGTGCCGGCATTCGCGCTCGACCCGGAACAGGTGACGTGGTGCGACCACGTGCGGCGGCAGGCGGCGCACACGCTGCGCCCGCTCGCCGAGGCGGGGCGACCGGGCCGGGTCAACCGCCCGCTGCTCGCCGCACTCGGCGAACTCGGCCTGCTGGCACGGCTGTTCCCGGAGGACGGGCGGCGGCCCAGGGCACTCGAACTGTGCCTGCTGCGCGAGTCGCTGGCCCGTGAGTGCACCGAGGCGGAGACCGCGCTCGCCCTCCAGGGCCTGGGCGCCCACCCGCTGCTGCACGCCAGGGCCCTCGCCGACCGCTGGATCCCCGAAGTCCGGGCCGGCCGGGCGGTCGCCGCCTTCGCGCTCACCGAGCCGGACGCCGGTTCCGACGCCGCGGCGCTGGACCTGCGGGCCGAACGCGACGGCAGCGGCTGGCGGTTGACCGGGGAGAAGTGCTGGATCTCCAACGCGCCCCAGGCCGACGTCTACACCGTCTTCGCCCGCACCACGCCCGGCGCCCGGGCGCGCGGGGTGACGGCCTTCGCCGTCCCCGCCGACCGCCCGGGCCTGGCGGGCGAGCCGCTCGAGATGCTCTCGCCGCACCCGATCGGCCGGCTGTGCTTCGACGGCGTCCCCGTCGGGCCGGACGACCTGCTGGGGGAGGCGGACCACGGCTTCCGCATCGCCATGGACACCCTCAACCTCTTCCGGCCCAGCGTCGGGGCGTTCGCCGTCGGCATGGCGCAGGCCGCGCTCGACGCGGCGCTCGCCCACGCGGGGCAGCGCACCGCCTTCGGCGGCCCGCTCAAGGACCTTCAGGCCGTGGCGCACACCCTCGCCGAGATGGCCACCCGCACCGAAGCCGCCCGCCTGCTGGTGCTCGCCGCCGCCGAGGCCTACGACGCCGGCGCCGCCGACACGCCCAAGCGCTCGGCGATGGCCAAGCTGTTCGCCACCGAGACCGCCCAGTACGTCGTCGACGCGGCCGTGCAGCTGCACGGCGCCCGGGCGCTGCGCCGCGGCCATCTGCTCGAACACCTCTACCGCGAGGTCCGCGCCCCCCGGATCTACGAGGGCGCCACCGAGGTCCAGCGCACCATCGTCGCGAAGGAGCTCTACCGTTGACTGTCCAGCGGATCAACCCGCCCGAGCTCTCCCCGCCCACCGGATTCAGCCACGCGGTCACCGCGACCGGCGGGCGCCTGGTCTTCCTCGCGGGGCAGACCTCCCTGAATGCTTGCGGGAAGGTTGTCGGTGACACGCTTTCCCAGCAGTTCGAACAGGCCCTGGCCAACCTGCTGCACGCGCTGAAGGCCGCCGGAGGCACCCCCGGCGACCTCGCGCGCGTCACCGTCTACACCACCGACGTCCCCGCCTACCGCGCCCACGCCCCCCGACTCGGCGCCGTCTGGCGCGAGTTGGCGGGACGCGAGTATCCGGCGATGGCGGTCGTCGGCGTCGTCCGGCTCTGGGACGAGCAGGCCATGGTGGAGCTCGACGGCATCGCCGTCCTGTCCTGAACCGCCGCGGATCAGTGGATCAGATGTCGCGGAACGTCTCGATCTGGGCGCCGATGGAGTTCAGGCGTTCCGCCAGCTCCTCGTAACCGCGGTTGATGACGTACACGTTGCGCAGCACGGAGGTGCCCTCGGCCGCCAGCATCGCCAGCAGCACCACGACCGCGGGACGCAGCGCGGGCGGGCACATCATCTCGGCCGACCGCCAGCGGGTCGGGCCCTCTACCAGGACGCGGTGCGGGTCGAGGAGTTTGACGCTCGCGCCCAGCCGGGTCAGCTCCGTCAGATAGATGGCGCGGTTGTCGTAGACCCAGTCGTGGATGAGGGTGGATCCCTGGGCGGTGGCCGCGATCGCGGCGAAGAACGGCACGTTGTCGATGTTGAGGCCCGGGAAGGGCATCGGGTGGATCTTGTCCAGCGGGGCGCGCAGCTTCGACGGGCGCACGGTGAGGTCGATCAGCCGGGTGCGGCCGTTGTCCGCCGGGTACTCGGCGCTGCGTTCGTGGTCCAGGCCCATCTCCTCCAGGACCGCCAGCTCGATCTCCAGGAACTCGATCGGCACCCGGCGGATCGTCAGTTCGCTGGAGGTCACCACGGCCGCCGCGATCAGGCTCATGGCCTCGACCGGGTCCTCCGAGGGCGCGTAGTCCACGTCGCGGTCGATGTGGCCGACGCCGTGCACGGTCAGCGTGGTGGTGCCGATGCCCTCGACCTTCACGCCCAGCTGCTCCAGGAAGAAGCACAGGTCCTGGACCATGTAGTTGGAGCTGGCGTTGCGGATCACGGTGACGCCGTCGTGGCGGGCCGCCGCCAGCAGGGCGTTCTCGGTCACGGTGTCGCCGCGCTCGGTCAGCACGATGGGACGGCCCGGGGCGGCCGAGCGGTCGACCTCGGCGTGGTAGAAGCCGGTGGTCGCCGTCACCTCCAGCCCGAAGTGGCGCAGTGCCGCCATGTGGGGGTGCACGGTGCGCGTGCCCAGGTCGCAGCCGCCCGCGTAGGGGATCTTGAAGCGGTCGGTGCGGTGCATCAGCGGGCCGAGGAACATGATCACGCTGCGCGTCCGGCGGGCCGCCTCGGTGTCCATCGCGTCCAGTTCGAGCGTGGCGGGCGGCACGATCTCCAGGTCGTTGCCGTCGTTGATCCAGCGGGTGCGGACCCCGATGCTGCCCAGCACCTCCAGGATCCGGTAGACCTCCTCGATCCGGGCGACGCGGCGTAGCGTGGTCCGGCCGGCGTTGAGCAGCGAGGCGCACAGCAGCGCCACGCAGGCGTTCTTGCTGGTCTTGACGTCGATCGCGCCGGAGAGCTGGCGTCCGCCGACCACCCGCAGATGCATCGGCCCGGCATAGCCGAGGGAGACGATCTCGCTGTCGAGTGCTTCGCCGATGCGGGCGATCATCTCAAGACTGATGTTCTGGTTGCCGCGTTCGATGCGGTTGACGGCGCTCTGGCTGGTCCCGAGCGCTTCTGCCAGCTGC
>CAYNNX010000410.1:0-6276 GCA_964398515.1 uncultured Streptantibioticus sp.
CGTCCGCTCGCGGCCGAGGACCTCCAGGGACTCGAAGAGCGGCAGGCCGACCGTGCGGCCGGTGACCGCGACGCGGACCGGGGCCTGGGCCTTGCCCAGCTTGAGGCCGTGCTCCTCGCCTGCGGCGAGGACGGCTGCCTTGAGGGCCTCGGCCTGCCACTCGGGTACGGCCGCGAGCTTCTCGCGGGCCGTGCGCAGCAGCGCGTCGGAGCCCTCCTTCATCGCCTTCTGCCAGGACGCCTCGTCCTCCACCGGCTCGTCCAGGAAGAGGAAGTCGACGTTGGCGGTGATGTCGGAGAGCACCGTGAGGCGGGTCTGGGCGTGCGGGGCGATGGCCTCGAACTGTGCCTGGTCGAAGGCCTCGGGGGGCCAGGGGGCGTGGGGGGCCTTCAGCCACGGGGTGCACGCCTCGATGAAGGACTTCGGGTCCAGGCGGCGGATGTGGTCGGCGTTGATCGCCTCCGCCTTCTTCAGGTCGAAGCGGGCGGGGTTGGCGTTGACGTCGGTGATGTCGAACGCGGCGACCATCTCGTCGAGGGAGAAGATGTCCCGGTCCGGCGCGAGCGACCAGCCCAGCAGGGCGAGGTAGTTGAGCAGTCCCTCGGGCAGGAAGCCGCGCTCGCGGTAGAGGTTGAGCGAGGACTGCGGGTCGCGCTTGGAGAGCTTCTTGTTGCCCTCGCCCATGACGTAGGGCAGGTGGGCGAAGTGCGGGATCGTGCCCTTGCCGACGCCGATCTCGGCGAGCGCGCGGTACAGGGGGATCTGGCGCGGGGTGGAGGAGAGCAGGTCCTCGCCGCGCAGCACGTGGGTGATCTCCATCAGCGCGTCGTCGACCGGGTTGACCAGGGTGTACAGCGGCGCGCCGTTGGCCCGGACGATGCCATAGTCGGTGACGTTCTCCGGGGTGAAGGTCAGTTCGCCGCGGACGAGGTCGGTGAAGGTGATCGGCTCGTCCGGCATGCGGAAGCGGATGACGGGCTCGCGGCCCTCGCGCCGGTAGGCGTCGATCTGCTCCTCGGTCAGGTCGCGGCAGTGGCCGTCGTAGCCGGAGGGCCGGCCGGCCTGGCGGGCCGCCTCGCGCCGCTCGTCGAGCTCGGCCGTGGTGCAGAAGCACTCGTAGGCGTGGCCGGCGTCCTGGAGCCTGCGGGCGACGTCGGCGTAGATGTCCATGCGCTGCGACTGCCGGTAGGGCGGGTGGGGGCCGCCGATCTCGGGGCCCTCGTCCCAGTCGAGGCCGAGCCAGCGCAGCGAGTCGAGGAGCTGGTTGTAGGACTCCTCGGAGTCGCGGGCGGCGTCGGTGTCCTCGATGCGGAAGACCAGGGTTCCCTTGTGGTGCCGGGCGAACGCCCAGTTGAACAGGGCGGTGCGGACCAGGCCCACGTGGGGGTTGCCGGTCGGGGAGGGACAGAACCGCACGCGGACGGGGGTCTCGGGAGTTGCGCTTGCGCTAGCCACGCTTGATCACCTTGTTGGCGAGAGTGCCGATGCCTTCGATGGAGACGGCGACCTCGTCGCCGACGTTGAGGGGGCCGACCCCGGCGGGGGTGCCGGTGAGGACGACGTCGCCCGGGAGCAGCGTCATGGCCTCGGTGATGTTGACGATCAGGTCGGCGATCGTGTGCGTCATCTGGCTGGTGCGGCCGTTCTGCCGCGGTTCGCCGTTGACGGTGCACGTGATGGCGAGATCGCCTGCCGTTCGCAGGTCGATGCCGGTCTCCATCCAGGGCCCGAGCGGGCAGGCGCCGTCGAACCCCTTGGCCCGGGCCCACTGCTTCTCGGTGCGCTGCACGTCGCGTGCGGTGAGGTCGTTGGCGCAGGTGTAGCCGAGGATCACCTCGTGCACCCGCTCCCTGGGCACCTCGCGGCACATGCGGCCGATCACCACGGCGAGTTCCGCCTCGTGATGCAGCTCGCCGGAGAAGGACGGGTACGGGACGGGGTCGCCGTGGCCGATCACGGAGGTGGAGGGCTTGAAGAAGGCGAACGGCGCCTCGGGCACCTCGTTGCCGAGCTCCTCGGCGTGGGCGGCGTAGTTGCGGCCGAACGCGACGACCTTGCTGGGGAGCACGGGCGGCAGGAGCCGGACCTTGCTCACCGGCACCTTCGTACCGCTGAGCTCGAACTCGGCGAACGGGATGCCCTTGATGATGTCGATGGAGAGCGTGTCCGGCTGAGCCGGATCGCCCTCCACCACACCGAAGGCGACATTGCCGTCGATGGAGAACCTGGCGATGCGCACGGATGCTGCGCCCCTCACGGCGTTGAGCTGGAGACTGACACCCCAGGCTATCGCCCCATTTGCGCCGCCGCTCATCGCCTCGTGGGCTCGCGCCCTTGATCGCCTCCGGTGCGCCCGACGCACACGGACGCTCCGGTCACCCCGGTCCCGGCAGGGTGAGAGAGCCCAAGGGCGTGCCGGTGCCGAAAGCGGCGAAGGCAAGGGAGCGAGCGCAGACCTCAGGAGTGTCGGCACCGGGCCGAATGCGCCCGGAGGTGAGCGAACACGCTCAAGGCCGTTCGATCAGGACCGTGCGCCTCGGGTTGGCCGTCTGGCGGGGGAGTTCGGCAGACTGGGACGGCTCAGGGGCGGGGGCCGGCTTGAACGTCAGCTCGTCGGCGTCCTGCAGGTGGGCCAGCGTCGTGCGGCGCGGGTTGGCTATCGGACGCATGAGCATCGTCGTCTTCACGGTTGGTCCAGACCTCTGGAGTTGTCGGGCGCTGAGCGGCGCGGTTGTCGAGCTGTCGCCTTGCGTAAAGGCACAGGTTATGCGCGCGCATTCCGCGGTTTCCGTGACCCAGGCGACCAATCCTCTGTGATTTTGCTCACCAGCCGCCCGGCATACCTCGCAATTCGCCCAGCGGTTTCCGCCAGAAGAATGCGACATCCAGGACTTTACACGACCAATCTCCGCTGAAGGGCGCGAGCGGGACGCCGCCGCTGCGTACCTGCCTCGCGGGTAAAAGTCCGTTATCGCCGACATGTTCGTCAACGTTCGGTGAACGAGCGCACGCAATGCGTAACCCTGGTCACAGCCTGGTCTACGGACCTTGTTGGACCTCCGCGCCTGTGCTGGAATTCCACGGACCGCCGCGACCATTCGACCGGCAAGCTAGGGGGCGCAGGACGCGTCGAGCGGCGGTGGCCACGGGAATTCGCCGGCCAGCCGAAGGGTGGCCGGGCCCACAGACTCGACACCGTCCGCCGCCCGCGCGGGGGACGCCTGGTCCAGAGGTTGCGACGCTAGTGCAGGGACGTTTCAAGAGGGATGGCGGCGCCGCGGACGACCCGGAGCCGCGCGGCGGAGCCGGCCGCGGCGCCGAGCCGCGACTCCCGGAGGACGCGGTGACCGTGGCGAGCGGCCAGCCGGGCCCCAAGGCCGGCCGCCCGGCCGACGCGACCGCCCCCACGCAGACAGGCGACGTCGAGCCACCGGCGACCGGCTCGTCGCAGGGCAAACACGCCTCGCGCCTGGCCATGCGCAACTGGAGCATCCGCACCCGCCTGGTCTCCCTGCTGGCCCTGCCGGTGGTCGCCGCCACCACGCTGGGCGCGGTGCGTATCCAGGACTCCCTCAACAACGTCAGCCAGCTCGACCACATGAAGCTGCTGACCGAGATGACCGGGCACGCCACCAAGCTCTCCGACGCCCTGCAGAACGAGCGCGACAGCGCGGCCGGTCCGCTGACCAGCCAGCACCCCAAGGACGACCAGGTCATCGCCTCCCGTGAGGCCACCGACCGCGAGATCCAGGGCTTCCACGACGCCACCGACAACATCAGCGCCGACGACCCCGCGCTGGTCGGGGTGCGCAGCACGGTGCTGGACATCACCCGCCAGCTGCAGAACCTCAAGCAGCTGCGCAGCGCCGCCTACAGCAACACCAACTACATCTCGCAGACGGTCGCCGGCTACGACCAGCTGATCAACTCGCTGCTGTCGCTCTCCCAGGACATGGCCCAGGCGACGAGCAACACGGACATGATCCGCAACACTCGTGCGCTCGCGGCCTTCACCGCGGCCAAGGAGTACGACTCGATCCAGCGCGCGGTCATCAGCGCCGCGCTGGCCAACCCCAACGGCGCCCAGCTGTCCGCCTCCGACCGGCAGTACGCGCAGTCGGCCGCCGACAGCGAGAACTCCGCGATCAAGCGCTTCTCCGAGATCTACGGCAGCGGCTCGGCCGAGCTGATGAAGGCGCTCGACGGCGGCAACGTGGTGATCTCCCAGGCCGACCAGTACCGCGACCGGGTGCTGAAGACGCAGAACGGCATCAGCCAGGAGCACAAGTCGTACCTGGACTGGTACGACCAGGCCGACACCAAGATGCAGGAGATGTCCCGCATCGAGGCCGAACTGCTGGACCAGATGCAGCAGAAGGCGCTCACGCTGCGCTCGGACGCCCAGCAGGAGGCGCTCCTCAACGGTGCCCTGATCCTGCTGGTCCTCGGTGTCTCGCTGGTCGGCGCGTTCGTCGTGGCACGCTCCATGATCCGCTCGCTGCGGCGGCTCCAGGACACCGCGAAGGACGTCGCCAACAAGCGCCTGCCGGACCTGGTCAAGCAGCTCTCCGAGGCCGACCCGCAGGACGTGGACACCTCGGTGGAGTCCATCGGCATCACCAGCCGCGACGAAATCGGCCAGGTGGCCCGCGCGTTCGACGACGTCCACCGCGAGGCGGTCCGCCTCGCCGCCGAGCAGGCCCTGCTGCGGGGCAACGTCAACGCGATGTTCACCAACCTCTCGCGGCGCAGCCAGGGCCTGATTCAGCGTCAGCTCTCGCTCATCTCCGAGCTGGAGAGCCGCGAGGCCGACCCGGACCAGCTGTCCAACCTCTTCAAGCTGGACCACCTGGCCACCCGTATGCGCCGCAACGGCGAAAACCTCCTCGTCCTCGCGGGCGAGGAGCCGGGCCGCCGCTGGACGCGGCCGGTGCCGCTGGTCGACGTGCTGCGTGCCGCGGCCTCCGAGGTGGAGCAGTACGAGCGCATCGAGCTGACCTCGGTGCCGTCGGCCGAGGTCGCCGGCCGGGTGGTCAACGACCTGGTGCACCTGCTGGCCGAGCTGCTGGAGAACGCCACCTCGTTCTCCTCCCCGCAGACCAAGGTGCGGGTCACCGGTCACGCGCTGCCCGACGGCCGCGTGCTGATCGAGATCCACGACACCGGTATCGGCCTGTCCCCGGAGGACCTGGCGGACATCAACGAGCGGCTCGCCAACCCGCCGACGGTGGACGTCTCCGTCTCCCGGCGCATGGGCCTGTTCGTGGTCGGCCGCCTCTCGCTGCGCCACGGCATCCGCATCCAGCTGCGCCCCTCGGACTCCGGGGGTACGACCGCGCTGGTCATGCTGCCGGTCGACCTCACGCAGGGCGTCGCCAAGCCCGGCGCGGGCCAGGGCAAGCGCGGCGGCCCCGGGGCTCCCTCGGGCCCCGGCGGCAAGGAGGCGCAGGGCCGCGGCGGGTCCCTGGAAGGCGGCGGCATAGGCAGCCGCGGCCTGCCCGGGCGTGGCGCGGGCCTTGGACGCACATCGCAGCTGGGCGCTCCGGCGGCCGGGCCCAGGGGCCAGGTGCCCGGTGGTCCGCGTCCGGCGCTCACCGGCCGGGACGGCTTCGGGCAGGAGCCCCCGCAGCCGCGCACCGACTCCGGGCCGAGCGTCCCGCAGCCGGCCGCGGTGCCGGGCGGCGCCGACCGGCCCGGGCCGAGCTGGGCGCACGGGGAGCGCGGTGCGGAGGTGCCGCGCGGCCACGACGAGGTCGACACCACCCAGAGCTTCGAGCGGCCGGACTTCGACGCGCCCCGGCGCGGCCGCCGCGACTCAGCCGGCGCCGGTGCCCCCGGGCGGGACGCCGGCTACCGGGAGGCCTCCGCGACTGCTTCGATCCCGGTCGTGCCCGGTGCCCGGGACGACTCCGGCACCGCGGAGATCCCGGCCGTGCCGGGGGCGCGCGGCGGCGCGGGCGACAGCGGTGCGGGACGCCGGCCGGATGCGGGATACCCGCAGGGCACCGGCGAGTTCCCGGTGGCGGGCGAGCAGGGCTATGGGCAGTCCATGCCGTCCGGCGAGTTCCAGGTGCCGCCGCAGGCCGGTTCCGGCGCCGACGTGTTCGGCCCGCCGGCCCGGCGGGGGCGTCAGGGCGGCCCGGCGGGCGACCGCTTCGCGGCTCCCCGCGGTGACCGTGCGCCTCGCGCGTTCGACGGTCAGGGCGGCAACCCCTTCGGGCGCGGCGCTCGCGGCCCGATGCCGGGGCAGGGCGGCCAGGCGCCGCAGGCTCCGGC
>CAYNNX010000411.1:0-6253 GCA_964398515.1 uncultured Streptantibioticus sp.
GGGCCCCCCGGAGGCGAGCCCCCGCACGGGATGCCCCCTCCGCCGCCGCCCCCGCCCCGCTACGAGGCGCCGTACGGAAGCGGCCCGGCGGAGTACCCGCTGGGGCTGCCGCCGCGGGCGAGCCGGTGGAAGCGGCTGGCGGCGCGGATCATCGACGCCCTGATCGTCGGGATCCCGCTCGGCGTCATCCTGGGACTGGCCTTCCGCGGCTACGACTACGAGGACGCCGGCCGCAGCGTCTGGCAGGAACTGATCTACGCCGTCGTCTACTTCGGCTACGACGGCTACATGCTCACCACCCGCGGCCAGACCTTCGGCAAGCGCTGGATGAAGATCCGCGTCGCGATGCTCCAGGACGGGACGAACCCCGCCGGGCAGCCGGGCTGGACCCGGGCCGCCGTCTACGCCCTGCCGCCGATCGTGCCGTGCTGCGGCTCGCTGTTCTGGCTGGTCAACGTCTTGTGGTGCCTGTGGGACCAGCCGTACCACCAGTGCCTGCACGACAAGGCGGCCAAGACGGTCGTGGTCTCCGTCCCCTGACGGCCGCGGGTCAGCGGTGCAGCGAGTGCTCGACCCGGCGGGCCGCCTCCGGGGTGCCGGACGACCGCGGCGGCGACGTGGGCCGGGTGCCCCAGGGCATGGCGAGGGTGAGCGCGACGAGTACGCCGAGCGCGAGGCCGGCCACGGCGATGCTGACGACGCCGGCGGGCGAACTCGCCTGCGACAGCAGCAACATGGCGAGCGTGGAGCAGATGACGGTGGCCGAACCGTAGGCGAGCTGTGCGGGAGTCGGACGCGGCATGGCGGAATCCGTCCTCGAGGGGGTCCCCCCGGGGGAGGGGGAGGTACGTCGGGCAGAGCGCGGTGCGGGGAGGTGCGCGTCGTGCGGGCTCGTTCTCGTTGTTCTGGTTCGTGCTCTGACTCTACGGTCCGGCATGCCCCGTGGGAACGCCCGGTAAGCGTGACCTAACCCATGGTGGGGGGAGCACGGGGGGCGCACCGATTCACGCTGCCCGGTCGGAGGCGGCCGCCTGGCGGCACGGGCCCGGCGGACGGATGATCGGATGGCGGAGGGAGTGAGCGTGGCCGGTGGTGGATTCAGCAGACTTCCCAACGGAAGCGTCGTCGTCGCCCTGACGCTGCCGCGCCCCGACGCGGGCGACGGTTCGACCGTACGGGTGCTGGTGCACGCCGCCAACCGCCAGCGGGCCCTGACCCGGGTGCGCAACCTCGGCTTCCACACCGTGCGGCTCAGCGGCAACGTCGAACCGCCGACACCCGACGAGATCAGCGTCGTCCTGCACCACCCCGACGGGCTGGTCTGGAAGGCGTGCCGCAGCGACGAGAGCGAACCCTGGCACCCACCGCGCACACTGCGCCGGGGCCGCCACGGCTGACGGCGGCGCACGCTCCCCTTATCCCGCCAGGACCGGCTTGCCCGACAGCCGCACCCCGGCGCCGCGCATCTCCTCCAGGGCCTTCTCCGTGGTGTCCGGCGCCACGCCCGCGGTCAGGTCGAGCAGGACGTGCGTGGTGAAGCCCTCGCGTACGGCGTCGAGCGCGGTGGCCCGGACGCAGTGGTCCGTGGCGATGCCGACGATGTCGAGCTCGGTGACGTCGCGGGCCCGCAGCCAGTCGGCCAGGCGCACCCCGGTCTCGTTCACGCCCTCGAAGGCGCTGTAGGCGGCCGCGTGGGCGCCCTTGTCGAAGACCGCCTCGATCGCCCCGGAGGCCACCGCGGGTGCGAAGTTGGGGTGGAAGCCGACGCCTTCGGTGCCGGCCACGCAGTGCGGCGGCCAGCTGGTGGCGTAGTCCGGATGGTCCGAGAAGTGGTCGCCCGGGGCTATGTGGCAGTCGCGGCTGGCCACCACGTGGCGGTAGCCGGCGGGGGCCTGGGCGACCAGGTCGGTGATGGCGGCGGCAACGTCGGATCCGCCGGCCACCGCGAGGCTGCCGCCCTCACAGAAATCGTTCTGCACGTCGACGACGATCAGTGCCCGGTGCATGCTGCACGTCCTTCGGGTGAGGGAGACATCGGGTTACGTACCCCGCGGCGGTGGCGACGTCACACAAACGCCGTCACACGAACTGAGTGGGGATGACAGGCTCGCCCCGCGACAGCTGGGTCGCCGACAGCGGCAGTCCGGCGCGGGCCTGGACGTGCCGGGCGCGGGCGGTGTCGAGCGCCTCGCGGGCGACGACCGTGCCGCCCGATATCAGCGGGACGAGGAGCAGGCGGTCGGCGAGGTCGTCGGGGACCGGGCCGGTGCCCACCACCTCGGCCTCGGCGACGCCGTCCGCGTCGAGCCGCCGGGCCGCCCACTTGCGGCCGCCGATGCTGGTCTTGGCGCCCATCGACTTCTTCGCCACCGGGACCAGGGGGGCGTCCGGCCGCCCGTCGCCGTCCTCGGCCGCGCGGGCGACCAGCTTGTACACCATCGAGCAGGTGGGGTGGCCGCTCCCGGTGACCAGCGAGGTGCCCACGCCGTAGACGTCCACGGGCGCGGCCGCCAGCGAGGCGATCGCGTACTCGTCGAGGTCGGAGGTGACCAGGATCCTGGTGTCCTTGGCGCCGAGGTCGTCGAGCTGCTGCCGTACCCGGTGGGCGAGGAGCAGCAGGTCACCGGAGTCGATGCGGACCGCCCCCAGCTCCGGCCCGGCGATCTCCACGGCGGTCCGCACGGCGTGGGCGAGGTCGTAGGTGTCGACCAGCAGCGTGGTGTTGCGGCCCATCGAGTCGACCTGGGCGGTGAAGGCGTCCCGCTCGGTGTCGTGCAGCAGGGTGAAGGCGTGGGCGCTGGTGCCGACCGTGGGGATGTTGTAGCGGAAACCCGCGGCCAGGTCGGAGGTGCTGGTGAAGCCGCCGACGTACGCGGCGCGCGCGGCGGCGACCGCGGCCAGTTCGTGGGTGCGCCGGGCCCCCATCTCGATCAGCGGCCGGTCGCCCGCGGCCACCGCCATCCGGGACGCGGCGGCCGCGACCGCCGAGTCGTGGTTGAGGATCGACAGGATCACCGTCTCCAGCAGCACGGCCTCCGCGAACGTCCCCTCGACTCGCAGGATCGGCGACCCGGGGAAGTAGACCTCGCCCTCGGGGTAGCCGTGGACGTCGCCGCGGAACCGGTAGCCCGCCAGCCACTTCAGGGTCTCGCGGTCCACGATCTTCTCGCGGGCGAGGAAGCCCAGCACGTCGTCGTCGAAGCGGAAGTTCTCCACGGCGTCCAGCACCCGGCCGGTACCCGCGACCACGCCGTAGCGGCGGCCCTCGGGCAGTCGCCGGGTGAAGACCTCGAAGACGCAGCGGCGGTGCGCGGCGCCGCTGCGCAAGGCGGCCTGCAGCATCGTCAGCTCGTACCGGTCGGTGAACAGCGCGGTGGACGGTACGGCCACCGGGAGCCCGAGCGCCGAGCCGGCCAGGCGGTCCGGCCCGCCCGCGGCGGCCGCCCCGGGAGCGTCCGTTGCTGGAGTGTCCATGGCGGGAATCCTAGCGTGCCTAGTCGTCAGAGTGACGATTTCTGTTCCGGGGCGACTCCGGGGCGACTCCGGGGCGACGGGGCCGGTACCCGAGATCGCTTCGGTGCGAACCGAGTGGCAGCATGGGGGTTGTGAGCGTCGCACCTGTTGAGATCGAGCGAACGGAATCGAGCGAGGCCTCGGAGGAGCAGCCCGCGCCGGACGTCCCCTGGGTGACGATCGTGCACAACGACCCGGTCAACCTGATGAGCTATGTGACCTATGTCTTCCAGAGCTACTTCGGCTACCCGAAGGACAAGGCGAAGAGGCTGATGATGGACGTGCACACCAAGGGGCGTGCCGCCGTCTCCAGCGGCAGCCGCGAGGAGATGGAGCGCGACGTGCAGGCCATGCACGGCTACGGTCTGTGGGCCACCCTCAGTCAGGACCGCTGAGCCGGACCGCTGACCCGACCCGGAACTGGGAGACGTACGGGCCTCATGGCCGGATACTTCGAAGCCGCCCCCGACGGCGGCGCCGCGATCGCCCTCGACGACGTCGAGATCTCCATCCTCCGCAGCCTGGCCGTCCAGTTGCTGGAACTGATCGGCCCCGGTCCGGGCGGCTCCGGGGAGCCGTCGGCCGATCCGCTCTCCGACCTCTTCGCCGAGGGGCCCACGCAGCCGCCCGCCGACCCGGCGCTCGCCCGGCTCTTCCCCAGCGCGTACCTCGACCCCGGCAAGGATCCGGACGAGGAGTCGGAGGCGGCTTCCGCCGAGTTCCGCCGCTACACCGAGAACGACCTGCGGGCCCGCAAGCGCGACGACGCACTCGCCGTCGTGCGCAGCCTCGACGCGCTGGCCACGTGCGGCGAGCAGGCGGCGGTGCTCAAGCTGACCGCCCAGGAGGCGCGCAACTGGCTGGGGACCCTCAACGACCTCCGCCTGACCATAGGCTCCCGGCTCGACGTGGACGAGAACGCGGACGGCGAGCTGTACCGGCTCCCCGACAGCGATCCGCGCAAGCCGCTGATGATGGCCTACCTGTGGCTCGGCGGGCTCCAGGAGACGCTGGTCGAGACGCTCATGCCGTAGCGGCCGCCCGGTGGCGTCGCCGGACGGTCTTCCGCGTGGTGGTCGGCGCGGTCTTCGGCGTCGCCTTCGACGCGGTCTTCGGCGCGGTGTTCGCTCAGCGGACGCTCAAGTCCGCATAACGATCCTGTCACGGTGTATGCCCCTTTAGAGGCGATTCGTGATGGTTGTCAGGGGTCTGGTGTGGTATTCCTCACCACCACGCGCCGAGGTGGCACGCCGTGCCGTGATAGGAATCCTCGACCAGCCGCCAGGACGCCACCCCTGCCCAGGCGGCGCGCTGTGCCGGCCGATCGTCGGCGTGCAACTCCACCGGGGGAAGCCCGGGTAAGTAAGCCCGGTCCGGTCATCGCGACCCGACCGGGTGTGCAGACGTGGAGAAAGGCGCACCATTCATGACCTCGGAGCGGGTCGCACCCAAGATCGACGGCGATGAGGCCGCAGCGAAATCCGCCGCTGAACGGTTCCTCGACGGAGCACCCGAAGAGGGGTACCAGCGCGGTCTCGGCAATCGCCAGATCCAGATGATCGCCATCGGCGGTGCCATCGGCACCGGCCTCTTCCTGGGCGCCGGCAAGGCGATCTCCAAGGCGGGGCCGAGTCTGATCCTGGCCTACGCCGTCGTCGGCCTCGTCATCTTCTTCATCATGCGGGCACTGGGCGAACTGCTCATGTACCGGCCGGTGTCGGGGAGCTTCTCCGAGTACGCCCGCGAATTCCTCGGGCCGTTCTTCGGATACGTGACCGGCTGGACCTACTGGCTCTTCTGGGTGGTCACCGGGATCACCGAGGTGACCGCTGCCGCCGGCTACGTCCAGTACTGGTGGCCGAGCGTGCCGCAGTGGGCCTCGGCGCTGGTGTTCACCGTCGCTCTGTACTTCGTGAACCTGATCTCCGTGAAGCTCTTCGGCGAGCTGGAGTTCTGGTTCTCCATGGTCAAGGTCACCGCGATCATCGGCATGATCCTGATCGGCATCGGCGTGCTCACCCTCGGCTTCTCCAAGGCCGGTGACACCGCCTCCGTCGCCAATCTCTGGTCGCACGGCGGGTTCTTCCCCAAGGGCCTCGGCGGCACCCTGATGACGCTGCAGATCGTGATGTTCGCCTTCCTCGCCGTCGAACTCGTCGGCGTCACCGCGGGCGAGTCCAAGGACCCCGAGACCGTACTGCCGAAGGCGATCAACACCGTGCCGTGGCGTATCGGCCTGTTCTACGTCGGCGCACTGATCATCATCATGTCCGTCGTCCCGTGGACCGAATTCTCGGCCGGCCACAGCCCGTTCGTCGTCGCGTTCGGCAAGATCGGGCTGCCGCTGGGCGCCGGGATCGTCAACTTCGTGGTCCTCACCGCCGCCCTGTCCTCGTGCAACTCCGGCATGTACTCCACCGGCCGGATGCTGCGCGACCTCGCCCTCAACGGCCAGGGCCCCAGGGCCTTCGCCCGGCTGACCAGCAGCGGTCTGCCGCTGCTGGGCACCACGGTCTCCGCGGGCTTCATGCTCATCGGCGTGTGGATCAACTACCGGTGGCCGTCGGACGCGTTCACCTACGTCGTCTCCTTCGCGACCATCTCCGGCATGTGGGCCTGGATCATGATCCTCGCCGCCCAGATCCGCTACCGCGCCAAGGTCAACCGCGGCGAGCTGCCCGCGTCCCCGTTCCGCATGCCGGGCGCGCCGCTCACCAGCTGGATCGCGCTGGCGTTCATC
>CAYNNX010000412.1:0-4739 GCA_964398515.1 uncultured Streptantibioticus sp.
AGAGCTTGAAGTACCAGTAGGCGTACGCGGCGAACCAGTTGTTGTTGCCGCCGTAGAGCACGACGGTGTCGTCGTTGGCGATGCCCTTCTCGGACAGCAGCTTCTCGAAGCCCGCCTGGTCCACGAAGTCGCGGCGGACCGGGTCCTGCAGGTCCTTCTTCCAGTCGATGCGGACGGCGTTCTTGATGTGGTTCTTGTCGTACGCCGAGGTGTCCTCGTCGACCTCGACGATGACGACCTTGGGGTCGTCGATGTGGGCCTGGACCCAGTCGGCGTCGACGAGGACGTCACTGCGGCTCATGCTGTTCTCCTCCGGGGCAGTTGCGGCGGGGCGGTCAGTGCGAGGGTGCCCTCCGCCCGCACGGCACGCAGCGCAGGCGCGCCGGGGCAGGGGCGGGGGGCGGCGGTGGCCGGGGGCGGACGCGGGCGGGGAGGCCCGGCGAGCGATGGGCGGACGCGGCACGGCGCCGCGATCCGGGGTCACGCCCCCTGGGACGTACGACAGAGCATGGCGGCCACGCGGCACAGGTCGACTGCCCGCCGCTTGGTGAGTTCCGCCTGTCGCTTCATGACCCCGATCGTAGGGAAGCGACACGCCGAGTGTCACCGGTGTGTCATTATCCGAGACGCGATCGTCCGTATGGCGAGCGAAAAGAGGCGACCGAGGCGGCGCGGAGGCCCCGGGCGCGCTCGTTCCACCGCCCGTCGGCTGAGCGGCGGACGGCCCGTCTCAGCCTGCGGACGAGGCGGCGCCCGGCGGGCAGGGGTGGCGGCGGGGCGGAGGGGTCAGCCGGTGAGGGGGACGTTCTTGCCGGTGAGGCTGAACTGCAGGCCGTCCGGCGTCGCCTGCACCGAGTCCAGGGTGATGCCGTGCGGCAGGCCGGACAGCCGGGTGGTGAAGTCGGTCTTGCGCCGCACCAGCCGGTCGAGCCCGGGGATCGTGTCGCCGCCGGGGATCGACCTGGCGTGCAGGCTCACGGTGTCGCCGCCGGAGACGGCGACCTCGCTGACCACGCTGCGCTGGATGGCCCCGATACCGGGGACGACGAGGCTGCCGGTGACCTTGACCTGCCCCTTGCCGCCCGAGTCCGGGCCGCCGTAGGAGACCGTCACGCCGCTGGGGGCCGCCTTGGACAGCTCCGCGTAGGAGATCAGCGCCGTGCCGGTGGCGGTGTCGGCGGTGGCGCCGGAGTAGTCGCCGTTGGTGCGCACGTCGTGCAGGTCGGCGGTGAAGCGGGCTATGCGCAGCGGCCCGGCTCCGGGTGCGGCCGCCCCGGGCGAGGTTTGCAGATCGGCGGCGGTCACCGTGACCTCGGACAGGTCCTTGTCCAGGAGCTGCGTGAGGAAGGGGAACCCCTTGATCGACACGCTGGGCTTGGCCGACAGGCCGCGGGCGCTTTGGATGCGGTCCGCCGCCTTGGACTCGGCGAACGAGACCGCGAGGCGGTCCGCGGCCACGAAAAGGCCGCCCAGCACGACGACCAGTACCAGCAGTACGCGTATACCGCGCCGCATGCGATCCCCACTCCCCGGCGCCGCAACGCCTAAAGCGTCGAATGATCGTTCCCCCGACGAGCCTAACCCGCGGCGACGAAGTGGCCCAGGAGGTAGACCACAGGCGCCGCGGCGGTCAGCGGCAGCGAGACACCCGCGGTGAAGTGGACGAACCGGGACGGAAAGTCGTAACTGGCCACCCGCAGCCCGATCAGCGCGCACACGCCCGAGGCCAGCGCCAGCAGCACCGCCGGGGTGCCCAGCCCGGTCAGGTGCGCGGTGGCCAGGCCGCTGCCGGCGGCGGCGAGCAGGGCGATCACCACGGAGACCGCGGACGGCAGCGGTAGCGCCCGGGCGAGTGTGGCCACCGCGACGGCCACGGCCGCCACGACCACCGGCCGGTACCCGGCCGAGGTGCCGGCCGCGGCGAGGAAGCCGGCCGCCAGCACCGCGAGCACGGTGGCGGCGGCGGTGGCCGTCAGACTGGCCAGCCGCTCGTCGGCGCTGCCGCGGTGGCGCATCTGCTGCACGAGGATGAGCAGGATCCACACCCCGAGGGTGCCGACCGCGACGGTGGGCGTGTGCTCGGCGGAGGCCGCCAGCAGCGCGGCGTCGGCGGTGGCACCGGCGAGGAACGCCAGCGCGATGCCCTGCCGGGCCGGCCACATGCCGTTGAGCCGGAACCAGCCCGCCGCGGTGACCGCCTGGAGCAGCACGGCCGCCACCGCCAGCGCGGGCCGGCCGAGCTCGGCGGCGCCCGCGGTGAGCACCCCGAGGGCGGCGGTCAGCAGGGCGGGCTGCATGCCGGGCGCGATGATCGGCGATCCGGTGCGCACGGGCGCCGCGGCCGGGGCCGCCCGGGGTGCGGGCTCCGGAGCCGGGTCCGGCAGGGGCTGCGGGGCGTAGGCCGGGGCGCCGTAGTCGTAGTACGCGGGCTGCGGCGGGGAGGTGTGCGAATGCGGGTGCGGTTGCGGGTTCGAGTGCGGATGCGGATGCGGGTTCGGGTACTGCTGCGGGTACGGCTCGTAGGCGGTGTACTCGTCGCCGTTCCACTGCGGTGTCTGCGGTGTCGTCATGCCGGCTCCCTCACCCTCCCGCGAACGGCGGAAGCACCTCGACGGTGCCGCCGTCGGCCAGCCGTACCGTGCCGTGGTCCCGGGTGCCGACGGGATCGCCGTCCACCAGGAACGAGCAGTTGCCCAGCACCCGCGCGAACTCCTCGGCGTGCCGCAGCCTCGCCGCGTCGAGCGCCTCGGCCAGCGTCACCGCCCGGTACCCCTCCTCGGCCACGCCCGCCGCGGCCTTGGCGGCGGCCCAATAACGGATGGTGCCCTCAGGCACGATCCCCGCCGCATCGCTCGCGGCCATACCGGCTCCTCATGTCACGTGTGCGCACTCCTGCCGCCGTCCATGATGACTCACCGCGCGTGCGCGGCCGTCCACGCGCCGATCCGCCGCAGCAGCGCCTCCCCCGCCGCGTTCTCCGCGTGCCCGAAGCCCGGCTCGATCCACAGCTCCGCGGTGCCGCCCGCCGCCGCGGCCAGGGAGTGCGGATGGTCGAGCGGGAAGTACGGGTCGCGGTCCCCGTGGACGACGAGCAGCGGGGTCGGCGCGATCAGCGGGGCCGCCTCCACCGGTGAGAGCGGGACCGGGTCCCAGTCCTCGGGGTGGATCCGGGTGCCCAGGCCGTACCGGGAGACGAGCCGGCCCATCGGGCGGGTCACCATCCAGTGGAGGCGGCGCATCGGGGGCGTGCCGCGGTAGTACCAGCGCGCGGGAGCACTGACGGCCACCACTGCATCCGGTCGTGCATCCGTGCGCCCCGCGAGCGCCGCCTGCCGCACCACCACCGAGCCGCCCATCGAGAACCCCGCGGTGACCACCCGCCGGTACCCCAGCGCTCGCGCCCAGCGGACCGCCGCGTCGAGATCGAGGACCTCCCGGTCGCCGACCGTCGAGCGCCCGCCGGAGTTCCCGTGCCCCCGGAACGAGAAGGTGATCACCCCCGCGACCTGCGCGAACGTCCGCGCCGCCCGGCGTACCGCGGGCCGGTCCGCGGCACCGGTGAAGCCGTGCGCCAGCACGATCGCCAGCTCGCCGGAGCGCGCTGCGGCGCCCTCGCCGCCGCCCGCACGCGGCCGGTGCACGGCTTCTACGGCGACCCCGTCGTCCGTCAACAGCACCGCGCGACGCGACCCCGCGCGGGCGCCCCCTTGACCACCTGAGGTGATCGATCCAACACGCGATCGTGTGCGCTCGCCCTCACCTACGGAGTCCATGTCGGCTATTCTCTCGGGCAAGAGGATCCGGGCAGTGTCGCCCCCGGGTCCTTTCGTGCTTTCAGCTCTTGGTGCGCGGCCGGCACTCGGCGCTCTCAGCACGCCATACGAGGCGGTACAACGCGGTACGGCTCGGTACGACGTCCTCGCGGGGACCGAGGAGGGTTCGCAATGCGCCAACCGGACAGCCCCGGAGGCCCCGAAAGGCGGCCGGACGGCCCGAGCGGGCGGGACGGCGCCGACCGGCCGGACAAAGCTGGCAGACTTGGCCTGTCGGACAATTTCCCGGTCCGGGCCGACAGCCGCAGCAGTCAGGACCCGCGATCCGGCAGGACGACCGACGGGAGCACCAGGTGAGTTCTCTTCTCCTTCTGACCAACGCCCTCCAGCCCTCCACCGAAGTCCTGCCCGCGCTCGGTCTGCTGCTGCACGGCGTGCGGGTCGCACCCGCCGAGGGCCCCGCGCTGGTGGACACCCCGGGCGCGGACGTGATCCTCATCGACGGCCGCCGCGACCTGCCGCAGGTGCGCAGCCTGTGCCAGCTGCTGCGCTCCACCGGCCCCGGGTGCCCGCTGATCCTGGTGGTCACCGAGGGCGGCCTGGCCGCCGTCACCGCCGACTGGGGCGTCGACGACGTCCTGCTCGACACCGCCGGCCCCGCCGAGGTCGAGGCGCGGCTGCGGCTGGCGATGGGCCGCCAGCAGATCGGCACCGACGACAGCCCGCTGGAGATCCGCAACGGCGACCTGTCGGTGGACGAGGCGACCTACAGCGCCAAGCTCAAGGGCCGGGTGCTCGACCTGACCTTCAAGGAGTTCGAGCTGCTGAAGTACCTCGCCCAGCACCCGGGCCGGGTCTTCACCAGGGCCCAGCTCCTCCAGGAGGTCTGGGGGTACGACTACTTCGGCGGCACGCGCACCGTCGACGTCCACGTGCGGCGGCTGCGGGCCAAGCTCGGGCCCGAGC
>CAYNNX010000412.1:4749-6242 GCA_964398515.1 uncultured Streptantibioticus sp.
GTCGCTGATCGGGACCGTGCGCAACGTCGGCTACCGGTTCGTGACCCCGGAGAAGGTCGAGCGGGCGGCCGAGGAGGCCAAGGCCAAGGAGGAGGCCAAAGCCCGAGAGGCCCGCGAGACCGGCGAAGAGCTGACGACCGCGAGGCGGCCGTCGTGACCGGCGGCAGGGCCGGCCGGGCCGCCGGTCAGCCCGCGTAGACTGACGCGCGTGCCCAAGGTGACGCGCGACGACGTGGCCAGGCTCGCGGGGACCTCGACCGCGGTCGTCAGCTACGTCATCAACAACGGACCCCGGCCGGTCGCCCCGGCCACCCGCGAGCGGGTGCTGGCTGCCATCAAGCAGCTCGGCTACCGCCCGGACCGGGTGGCCCAGGCGATGGCCAGCCGCCGTACGGACCTCATAGGGCTGATCGTGCCCGACGCCCGGCAGCCGTTCTTCGCGGAGATGGCGCACGCCGTCGAACGGGCCGCCTCCGAGCGCGGGAAGATGGTGCTCGTCGGCAACTCCGACTACCTGGAGGAGCGCGAGGCCCACTACCTGCGGGCCTTCCTGGGCATGCGCGTCTCCGGGATGATCTGGATCAGCCAGGGTGTGAGCGAGGCCGCCGCCTCCGAGATAGAGGCCTGGGACGCCCACGTGGTGCTGCTGCACCGCCGTCCGGAGGCGATCGACGACGTGGCGGTGGTGACCGACAACATCGGCGGCGCCCAGCTCGCCGTCCGCCACCTGCTGGAGCACGGCCACCCCTACGTCGCCTGCCTGGGCGGAACGGAACGGACCCCGCTGCTCGGCGACCCGGTCACCGACCACGTCGAGGGCTGGCGGCGGGCGATGACGGAGGCCCGGCTGCCCATCGAGGGCCGCCTCTTCCAGGCCGAGTACAACCGCTACGACGCCTACCGGGCCGCCCTGCGCATCCTGGAGGGGCCCGACCGCCCGCCCGCCATCTTCTGCTCCACCGACGACCAGGCGATCGGCGTGCTGCGCGCCGCCCGCGAGCTGCGGATCGACGTGCCGACCGAGCTGGCGGTGGCCGGCTTCGACGACATCAAGGAAGCCGCGCTGGCGGATCCGCCGCTCACCACGGTCGCCTCGGACCGTGCGGCGATGGCCCGCGCCGCGGTCGACCTGCTCCTCGACGACGGGCTGCGGACGAACGGTTCCCGCCGTGATCGCCTCAAGCACTTCCCGGCGCGGCTGGTGGTGCGGCATTCCTGCGGTTGTGCGTGACGGCCTGCTCGTAAGGGCCGCCTAAAGAAATCTCCGCGCGGACCCTGTCGGCGCTTATTTCGGGCATACCTACTTCTGTCGGGCTTCTCAGTCGGCGCTCAGACGGCTCTCAGAAAACGCCGCGAGAGTCGAAGACATGACAGAGGACATGACGCACGAGACGCACGACGAGGGCGACCGTCCGCGCAGCCCCTGGTACCCGCCACCGCCGGAGCACCCGGTCAGCGCCGACGGGATGACGGTCTGGCCCGGCAGCGCGAGC
>CAYNNX010000413.1:0-6234 GCA_964398515.1 uncultured Streptantibioticus sp.
ACAAGCCGGTCGTGCAGACCCGCTACCAGCCGATGGAGCGTAAGTACTGATGAGCACCGCCACGGTGGGTACCGCCGCCGGAAATTCTGCGGAACTGGACGCGGCCGAGAGCGCGGCGTCGCACCTGATCACGGTCGTCATCCGGGTCCGCCGCTTCAACCCCGAGGTCTCCGACGAGGTCAACTGGGTCGACTACGAGCTGGAGATGGACCCCAAGGAGCGCGTCCTGGACGCTCTCCACAAGATCAAGTGGGAGCAGGACGGCACGCTGACGTTCCGCCGCTCCTGCGCGCACGGCATCTGCGGTTCGGACGCCATGCGGATCAACGGCCGCAATCGGCTGGCCTGCAAGACGCTGCTGAAGGACATCAACCCCGACAAGCCGATCACGGTCGAGCCCATCAAGGGGCTCACGGTCCTCAAGGACCTCGTGGTCGACATGGAGCCGTTCTTCCAGGCGTACCGCGACGTGATGCCGTTCCTGATCAGCACGGGGAACGAGCCGACGCGTGAGCGGCTGCAGTCGCCGGAGGACCGCGAGCGCTTCGACGACACCACCAAGTGCATCCTGTGCGCGGCGTGCACCTCGTCGTGCCCGGTGTTCTGGAACGACGGCCAGTACTTCGGCCCGGCCGCCATCGTCAACGCGCACCGCTTCATCTTCGACTCGCGTGACGAGGGCGCCGAGGAGCGCCTGGAGATCCTCAATGACCGCGAGGGCGTGTGGCGCTGCCGCACGACGTTCAACTGCACGGACGCCTGCCCGCGCGGTATCGAGGTCACCAAGGCGATCGCGGAGGTCAAGCGCGCGCTGATCACGCGTCGCTTCTGACACTCGGCCACCCGCCGACACGAAGGGGCCCGCCGGATCCGTCCGGCGGGCCCCTTCACGTTCAGGCGCGCTCGGCGTGCGGTGACGCGGGCGAGCGGGAAATCTGGCGGTCAGGGAGCGGCAGACCTGACGGTCAGGCGGATCCGGTGGGCCGGGCGCCGGCGGATTCGGCCCGCAGCGCCCGCAGGCTGCGCAGCCCCAGCACGCCGATCGCCGTGCCCAGCAGGAAGGAGAAGACCGCGAGCAGCAGATGCACCCAGAAGTACGCGGTGGGGTGACCGTGGGCGAAGGCGAGTCCGCTGGCGTCGGCCCACAGGTTCTTTACGAAGGTGATCCAGATGCACCAGCTCCACACGCCGAAGGCGACGAGGAACCAGGAGACGCGGCGGTTGAGCTTCATGCCTCAAGTATGGAATGCGTTGCCGTTCAGACGCCCGGCAGGGGCCGCTCGGTTGCGCACGCCGGTCGTGGCACTCCTCACCACCGCCATTGTGCGGCGAAACGTCCCCGCGTCCCCTTTCGCCCTGTACGTTCGGCAGGTGCCCACTAATCGTCAGGTCCTGCGCCGACCCGCACTGTCGCTGTGCGCCGCCGCACTGGGCGGTGTGGTTCTGCTGCCCGCCGCCACCCTTCACACCGCGCACGCCGAGGCCAGGCAGCCGCAACCGCAGCCGCCCGCGCACATGTCCACCGTCGGCGGGGACCGGCTCGGGCAGCCGGGCACGCAGGTCGATCTCGCGGGCGGCGCGCCGGGGCTTCCGGCCGACCTCACGGCGCGGGCGTGGATCATCTCTGACGCCGAGACCGGTGAGGTGCTCGCCGCGCACAACGCGCACTGGCAACTGGCGCCGGCGAGCACGCTGAAGATGCTCTTCGCCGACACCGTGCTGCCCAAGTTCCCCCGGACGCAGGAGCACACGGTGGCGCCTGCGGACCTGGCGGGAATGGGCGACGGCAGCAGCCTGGTGGGGATAAAGGAGAACCTGCCCTACACCGTCCAGGACCTGTGGCGCGGGGTCTTCCTGCGGTCGGGGAACGACGCGGTGCACGTGCTCGCCTCGATGAACGGCGGCGTGGCCAAGACCGTCGCCGAGATGCAGCAGAAGGCCGACGACCTCCAGGCCGGTGACACGCACGTGGTCAGCCCCGACGGCTACGACATGGCGGGCCAGGTCTCCTCCGCCTACGACCTGTCGCTGTTCGCCCGTGCCGGGCTGCAGAACGCCGACTTCCGCGACTACTGCTCCACGGTGCGCGCCCAGTTCCCCGGGGACTGGAAGAAGCCGGACAAGGGCGGGGGCAAGGGCGGGAAGAACGGCAAGGCGGATCCCTCGGCCGCGCCGGAGCGGGACAGCTTCACCATCACCAACACCGACCGGCTGCTCAGCGGCGACCCGGTCAGCGGCCTGCGGCCCTATCCGGGCATCGCCGGGGTCAAGAACGGCTACACGTCCAGCGCGGGCAACACCTACACCGGAGTCGCCGACCACGACGGCGTGAAGCTGCTGGTGACGGTGATGCACCCGGAACCGGGCGGCGACAGGGTGTACCGGGAGGCCGCCGAGCTGCTCGACTGGGGTTTCCAGGCGGCGGGCAAGGTCAAGCCGGTCGGCACGCTGGTGGCGCCCAAGAGCGCCCAGAAGGAGGGGAAGAACGCCGCAGGGGGTGTCGCCCGGGGTTCCGGTTCCGCCGCGTCGGCCGGTTCGGGCTCGGGCTCGACGGGCATGTGGACCGCGGCCGGGGTCACCGGCGGCGCCCTCGTGCTGCTGGCGGCACTGGCAGCGGTGGTACGGAAACGGTGGCCGCTTCCGGCCGCGAAGCGGCGTTCGGACCGCATGCCGTAGCGCCGCCGCGCTCCCGTCCGGCCGGGTCGCCGCCGGGCCCGGCCGAGGCCGCCCCGGGCAGCGGCGGGGTGGCCGTCCACGCCGAGCAGTACAGCAGCAGCTTCGCCATGAAGTTGATCCACAGCAGCAGCGCGACGGGCGTGCCGAACGCGCCGTACATGCTCCTCGCGGCGACGCCCTGCAGATATCCGCTGAGCAGCAACTTCAGCAGCTCGAAGCCGATCGCGCCGATGGCCGCGGCGGCCAGGACCCGGCGGCGGCCGGGGCGGACGCCGGGCAGCAAGGTCAGCAGGTAGGCCAGGAGCAGCAGGTCGGCCAGGACGGCGATGCAGAAGCCCACCAGGGTGAGCACGACGCTGCCCACCCCGCCTCGTGCGAGGCCCAGGTGCCGGGCCGTCCAGCCGACGGCGCTGGTGGCGAAGGCCGAGCCGCCCATGGACACCAGCCCCACCGCCGCCAGCCCGATCAGCACCCCGGCGTCCAGCAGCTTGCGCACCAGGGGGTTGGCCACGTCCTCCGCGAGCCCCCAGACGGCCCGCAGGCAGCCGCGCATCTGGCCGATCCAGCCGATGCCGGTCAGCAGCAGCGCTGCCCCGGCGATCAGGCCGACCGTGGGGGCGTCGGAGGCGAGCCTGGTGATGTCGACCTGCTGGGAGAGGCCGGGGAGCTGCTCGTTGAGCTTCATCTCCAGCATGTGCAGCCCGCTCGGCCCGAGCACGGCGGCGCCGATGGCCGTGCCGAGGGTGAGCAGCGGGAAGAGGGCGACGAAGCTCACGAAGGTGATCGCCGCGGCCAGCCGTGACCACTGGGCGTTCTGCGCGTGCTCGAAGGCCCGCCATGCGTGGGTGCGCATGGCGCGGGCGATCCAGGGTCCGACCAGGGGCAGCCGGGTCAGCCAGTCCATGATCAGCGCCTACCCTGTGTGACCGCGGCCACACGTGGGCGAAGGGCCGGCCGGGGGTCAGGACCGCGGCGAGGCCACCGCGGCCGGGCGTGCGGCCTGCTGCGGCACCCCGGTCGCCAGGCCCGGCCCGAACGGGTACTCGCGCATCATGCGCCACACCCCGTCGTCGCCCTGCTCGTAGAGCGAGAACCCGGTGACCGTCCATTCGGCGGTGAACCCCGCAAGCTCCCGCTGGGCACGGTCCATCGCCTCCTCGGGCGTGCCGTGCGCGACGGTCACGTGCGGGTGGTACGGGAACTGCAGCTCCCGGTCGACCGGCCCGGAGCGTACGAGCGCCTGGAGCCGGGTGCAGCTGCGGGTGCCCTTGGTGAGCCGCACGTACACCACGGGCGACAGCGGGCGGAAGGTGCCGGTGCCCGCCAGGCGCAGCCGGAAGGCGCGGCCCGCCTCGGCGACCCGGGCGAGGTGCTCGCGGAAGGCGGGCAGTTCGCCGCGGCCGACCTCGGTGGGCGGCAGCAGCGTGATGTGCGAGGGGATCGCGTGGGCCGCCGGGTCGCCGAAGCCGGCCCGGCGTCGCTGGAGCAGGCTGCCGTGCGGCTCCGGAACCGCGATCGACACGCCGATCGTGCAGGTGCCCACTGCGCTCTCCCCTCTCGATGTGCTCGGGCCGGAGGTGGACGTCGGCACCGGGGGCGGCGCGCACGGCCTACCCCGCGCGGGCGCCCCCGGGACGTCAGTGCTTGGCCGGAACGAAACCGATTCGGTCGTAGACCGTGGCCAGGGTCTCCGCGGCGACCCCGCGCGCCTTCTCGGCGCCCTTGGCCAGGACGCCGTCCAACGTCTCGGGGTCGTCCAGGTATTCCCGGGTGCGGGTGTGGAACGGGGTGACCCATTCCACGAAGATCTCGGCGAGATCGGTCTTGAGGGCGCCGTAGCCCTTGCCCTCGTACCGCTGCTCCAGTTCGGGGACGGCGGTCCCGGTGAGGGTGGAGTAGATCGTCAGCAGGTTGCTTATGCCGGGCTTGGCCTCGGGGTCGAAGCGGATCACGGTCTCGGTGTCGGTGACCGCGCTCTTGAACTTCTTCGCGGAGGTCTTCGGCTCGTCCAGCAGGTTGACCAGGCCCTTGGGCGAGGAGGCCGACTTGCTCATCTTGATCGTCGGGTCCTGCAGGTCGTAGATCTTCGCCGTCTCCTTGACGATGTACGGGTCGGGGACGGTGAAGACCGGGGCGTCCTCGGTGGCGAACCGCTGGTTGAAGCGGATCGCCAGGTCCCGGGTGAGCTCGATGTGCTGGCGCTGGTCCTCGCCGACGGGGACGGCGTTGGCCTGGTAGAGCAGGATGTCGGCGACCTGGAGTATCGGGTAGGTGAACAGCCCCACCGTGGTGCGGTCGGCGCCCTGCTTGGCGGACTTGTCCTTGAACTGCGTCATCCGGGAGGCCTCGCCGAAGCCGGTCAGGCAGTTCATCACCCAGCCCAGCTGGGCGTGCTCGGGCACGTGGCTCTGCACGAAGAGCGTGCAGCGGTCCGGGTCGAGCCCGGCGGCCAGCAGCTGCGCGGCGGCGAGCCGGGTGTTGGCCCGCAGCTCCTTCGGGTCCTGCGGCACGGTGATCGCGTGCAGGTCCACGACCATGTAGAACGCGTCATGCGTGTCCTGCAGCGCGACCCACTGGCGCACCGCGCCGAGGTAGTTGCCGAGGTGGAACGAGCCCGCAGTGGGCTGGATGCCGGAGAGCACACGGGGACGGTCGATCGCCATGACGCCATTCTCTCAGGTCCGCGCCGCCCCCCGACACCGTCCGGGATCCGCCCGGCGCCCGGTGCCGCGGCGCCGGGCGCAAGGCGGCCTGGGGCCTGTCCGGCGGGTCTTCGAGGAGCAGCCCGCGGCGTCCGGTGCGTGCGATCGCAAGGCGGAGGGTCGTCCTCGCGCTGGGCGTGCGTGGACGACCCCGACAACGCAGCGAGCGAGCGTGCCAGGCGTCGCGGGCCCTCGAAGATCCACCGGACAGACCCCGGCCGTCGGCCGCCCGGCGCGGTCCGCTCAGCCGGTGGGCAGACCCGGTGCCGGGAAGGCGGCCATCAGCTCGCGCACCTCCGCGCGGATCGCCCCGAGGGCCGTCTCGTCGCCGGCGCGCGCCGCGGTGACGCCGCGGTCGATCCACCGCGCCACGATGGGCATGTGCCGCTCCTCCAAGCCCCGCGAGGTCAGCGAGGGGGTGCCGATCCGGATGCCGGAGGGGTCGAACGGCTTGCGCGGGTCGAACGGCACCGTGTTGTAGTTCACAACGATCCCGGCCCGGTCGAGCGCCTTGGCGGCGACCGTGCCGGAAACGTCCTTGCCGGTCAGGTCGATCAGCATCAGGTGGTTGTCGGTGCCGCCGGAGACCAGGTCGAAGCCGTGCTCCAGCAGGGCGTCCGCCAGGGCCCTGGCGTTGGCGACGACCTGCCGGGCGTAGGCGCGGAAGGCGGGCTGCGCCGCCTCGTGCAGGGCGACCGCGATCGCGGCGGTGGTGTGGTTGTGCGGGCCGCCCTGCAGGCCGGGGAAGACCGCCTTGTCGATGGCCTTGGCGTGGCTCTCCCGGGACATCAGCATCGCGCCGCGCGGGCCGCGCAGGGTCTTGTGGGTGGTGGTGGAGACGACGTCGGCGTGGGGC
>CAYNNX010000414.1:0-6229 GCA_964398515.1 uncultured Streptantibioticus sp.
GGGTCGAGGACAGCTTCTTCGAGCTCGGCGGCGACTCGATCAGGGCCATGCAACTGGTCGCCCGGGCCCGCCGTGCCGACCTGCAACTCGCCGTGCAGGACGTCTTCGAGAACGAGACACCCGTCGGCCTCGCGGCCCTGGCCAAGCCCTTGGACAAGGCGACAGTGACGGGTACGGCGGCGGCCGCGCCGGACTCGGGCGTGGGCGAGGTGCCCTGGACCCCCGCGATGCGCGCGCTCGGTGCGCGAGGGCTTCGCGGCAGGTTGGCGCAGTGGACGATCGTCGGTGCTCCCCCCGGGCTCGGCCGGGATGTCCTGGTGGCCGGTGTGGCCGCCGTACTCGATACGCACGACATGCTGCGGGCCAGGGCGGTGGTCGACGGCCCGGAGCCCAGGCTGGTGGTCGGCCCGAAGGGGTCGGTACAGGCGCAGTCGCTCGTCTCTCGCATCGACGCGATCGACGCCTCTGACGAGTCCCTGGACTCCGTCGCGGACGAAGCAGCACGCGAGGCCACAGAGCGCCTTGACCCGTCGGCGGGCGTGATGTTCAGGGTCGTCTGGGTGGACGCCGGTCCGGAGCGGACCGGACGACTGCTCCTCGTGGCGCACCATCTGGTGGTCGACGGGATGTCGTGGCGCATCCTGGTCCAGGACCTGCAGACCGCCTGCGAAGCCGCGGCGGCCGGGCGGACGCCCGAACTCGCGCCGGTGGGAACGTCGTTCAAGACATGGATGGACCTGCTCGTCGAGGAGGCGAACGGGGAGAGCCGGGTCGCGGAGCTCCAGCGCTGGACGGCCCTCCTCGGGCAGCCGGAACCGCCGCTGGGCGAGCGGGAAATGGACCCGTCCAGGGACACCGCGGCGACCATGGGCCGTCGCTCCTGGACCCTGCCCGCCCGGCACGCGGCCACGCTGGTGGGCCGGACGCCGGCGCTCTTCCACTGCGGAGTGCACGAAGTGCTGCTCTCGACGCTCGTGGGGGCCGTCACACAGTGGCGCGGGGAGGACCGTGCCGCCGGGGTGCTCGTGGACGTGGAGGGGCACGGCCGGGAACCCGTCGCCGGCACGGAACTGTCCCGCACGGTGGGGTGGTTCACCAGCACCCACCCCCTCCGCCTCGACGTGACCGGGATCGACCTGAACGACGCACACGCCGGCGGCCCGGCGGCCGGATCCCTACTGAAGGCGGTCAAGGAGCAGGCGCGGGCGGTACCCGGCGACGGTCTCGGCTACGGGCTGCTCCGTCACCTCAACAAGGACACCGCATCGACCCTGGCCGCCCTGCCGACCCCGCAGATCGGCTTCAACTACCTGGGCCGCTTCACCGCGAGCGGGACGCAGCGACTCGACCCGACGCCCTGGCAGATGACCGCTGAAGAGGCGATCGGCGGCTCCGTCGACCCCGACATGCCCGCCCACCACGCCCTTGAGGCGGGCGGCGCCGTACAGGACACCCCTGGAGGTGCGGAGCTGACCCTCACCCTGATGTGGCCCACCGGGCTGCTGGACGACGCCGACGTGGCACGGCTCGGAGGCCTCTGGCTGGGCCTGCTAGCGGGGCTGGCAGAGCACACCGCCGACCCTGCCGCCGGCGGACGCACCCCCTGCGACTTCCCGCTCGTCGACCTGCACCAGCACGAGGTCGACGAACTGGAAGAGGCGGTACCGGAGCTGGCGGACGTGTGGCCGCTGTCGCCGCTTCAGGAGGGGCTGCTGTTCCACGCGGAATACGACGACCAGGGACCGGATCTCTACGAGGGGCAACGCGTCCTGGCCCTGGACGGACCGTTGGACGTCGAGCGGCTGCGTGCCTCGTGGGAGGCCCTCCTCGCCCGGCATCCGATTCTGCGGGCGAGCTTCCACCAGCGCGCCTCGGGCGAGGCGGTGCAGGCCGTCGCACGCACCGTGCAACTGCCGTGGCGCGAGGCCGACGTGTCGGAGACGGCGGAAGAGGAGGTGCCGGAGGCCCTCGACCGGCTGTTCGCGAGCGAACGGGCACGGCGGCTGGACGTGACGGCCGCCCCCCTCCTTCGCCTGCTGCTCATCCGGCTCGCGGCGGACCGCCACCTCCTTGTCGTGACCAGCCACCACATCGTCGCGGACGGCTGGTCGCTGCCGGTGATCATCACCGAGGTGTCCGCGCTCTACGAGGGGGGCGGCGACGGGCGGGCGCTGCCGCCGGCGACCTCGTACCGTGAGTACCTGGCATGGCTGGCACGGCAGGACGCCGAGGCGGCGCGGGAGGCGTGGCGGGCGGAGTTCGCCGGTGCGGACGAGCCGACGCTGGCGGCGCGTGACGACCTGGCCGCGGCACCCGCGGTACCGGAACGTGTGCCCTTCGAGTTCACCGAGGAACTCACCCGCGCCGTGGCCGAGGTCGCCCGGGCCCTTGGTGTGACGGTGAACACGGTGGTGCAGGGCGCGTGGGCGATGCTCCTGGCCCGGCTGGTGAGGCGTGCGGACGTGGTGTTCGGCGCGACCGTGGCGGGACGCCCCGCCGACCTGCCCGGGGTCGAGTCGATGGTCGGGCTCTTCATCAACTCTCTTCCGGTGCGGGTGAATTTGGCAGCCGAGCGGTCCGTCGCCGAGACGCTGGCCGATCTGCAGGCGCGGCAGGTCGCGCTCATCGCCCACCAGCACCTGGGCCTGCCCGAGATCCGCAGGGTCGCCGGTCCGGGTGCGGTCTTCGACACGCTGGTGGTGTACGAGAACTATCCGCGCCCGCCCCTCAAGGAGCCCTCGCCCGACGCTCTGTCGATCCGGCCCGGCCGCAAGCCGGAGGACACCGGGCACTACCCGCTGACGCTGATCGCGGTGCCCGGAGACCGGCTGCACGGCGAACTCGTCTACCAGCCGGGCCTGTTCGGGCGCGGCTGGGCCGAGGAGACGGTGGCGTCCTTGTCCGACGTTCTCGCGGAGCTGGCGGCGGACCCGTCGGCGCCCGTGGCGCGCGTGTCCGTCCTGGGCGGGGCGCGGCGTGAGCGTGTGGTGCGCGAGTGGAACCGCAGCCAGGTGCCCGTACCCGCCGCGACGCTGCCCGAGTTGCTGCGGCGGCAAGTGGAGCGGTCGCGGGAGGCGACGGCCGTCGAGGGTGATCGGTCCCTGACGTTCGGAGAGCTGGAGGCCGAGGCCGGCCGGTGGGCGCGCTATCTGATCGGCGCGGGTGTCGCCCCGGAACGGCTGGTGGCCGTGGTCGCACCGGGATCGGTGGCGACGGTGACCGCGGTCCTCGCGGTGTCCATGGCGGGCGGTGTCTTCGTGCCGGTGGACCCGGGGTATCCGTCGGCGCGGGTGGCGTTCGTGCTGGAGGACGCGGCTCCGGCAGTCGTGCTGTGCACCCGGCAGACCCGGGCCCTGGTACCGGAGGGATACGGCGGAGAGGTCGTCGTCCTGGACGAACCGGAGGTCTTCGAGGCCGTCGCCGGGTGCCGGCCGGGCCCCGTCGAGGAGTGGGAGCGCCCACGGCCGCTGAGCGCGGACAACGCCGCCTACGTCATCTACACCTCCGGGTCGACCGGAACGCCGAAGGGTGTGGTGGTGCCGCACGCGGGCCTGGCCAATCTGGCGCGGGCGCAGATCGAACGGTTCGCCGTGGGCAGCGGCGCCCGGGTGCTCCAGTTCGCGTCGCTGAGCTTCGACGCCGCCGTCTCCGAACTGTGCATGGCGTTGCTGTCGGGCGGGACGCTCGTCGTCCCCGATGCGGCAGCGCTGCCGCCGCACGTACCGCTGGGCGAAGCGGTGCGCGCGGCGCGGGCGACCCATGTCACGGTGCCGCCGAGCGTCCTCGCCGTGGAGGAGGACCTGCCCGCCTGTCTCCGGACTCTGGTGGTGGCGGGCGAGACGTGTTCCCCGGGCCTGGTGGACCGGTGGTCCGAGGGGCGGCGGATGGTGAACGCGTACGGACCCACCGAGGTCACCGTGTGCGCGGCGATGAGCGCGCCGCTGTCACCGGGTGGGGAGGCGGTGCCGATCGGGCGCCCGATGGCGAACGTGAGCGGGTACGTCCTGGACGGCTTCCTGCAGCCGGTACCGCCGGGAACGACCGGCGAACTCTACGTCGCGGGTCCCGGAGTGGCCCGCGGATACCGGGCTCGGCCGGGCCTCACCGCGCAGCGGTTCGTGGCCTGCCCCTTCCTGCCCGGGGAGCGGATGTACCGGACCGGTGACCTGGCGCGGTGGACCGACACCGGCGAACTGGTCTTCGCCGGCCGGGCGGACGCACAGGTGAAGGTGCGCGGCTACCGGATCGAACCGGGAGAGGTCGAAGCCGTGTTGGCCGCGCATCCGCAGGTCGCGCAGGCCGTGGTCGTGGCCCGCCAGGACCGTCCCGGTGAGCAGCGCCTGGTCGGGTACGTGGTCGCGGACTCCCTGCCGTCGGGCGGGCTCCCCGCGGACCTCGGCGAGTTCGTCGGCGCCCGTCTCCCCGACCACATGGTGCCGTCGGCCTTCGTTCCGCTGGACCGCCTGCCCGTCACCGCCAACGGAAAGGTGGACCGCCAGGCGCTGCCCGCACCCGACTTCGCGGGCAAGGTCTCGGGGCGGGAGCCGCGCACGGCGGCCGAAGCAGTGCTGTGCGGCCTGTTCGCCGAGGTTCTCGGACTGGAGCGGGTCGGCGTGACGGACGGTTTCTTCGAACTGGGCGGCGACTCGATCTCCTCGATGCAACTGGCGTCCCGAGCACGTCGCGCTGGACTGATCGTCACGCCCCGGCAGGTCTTCGAGGAGAAGACCCCCGAACGCCTCGCGGCCGTGGCGCGCCCGGCCGGAGCCGCCGGGACGCCCGTCGCCGACGACACCGGTGTCGGCGAGGTGCCCTGGACCCCCGTGATGCGGGAGCTGGGCGCCGCGGCCCTGCGCCCGAGGTTCGCCCAGTGGACCGTCGTCGGCGCCCCGGCCGGCCTCGGAGGCGACGTACTGGAGAAGGGCGTGGCAGCCCTGCTCGACACCCACGACATGCTGCGCGCGCGGGTGGTGGCGGATGACGCCGGGGGCCCGAAGCTCACGGTAGGCGAGCGCGGTTCGGTGTCCGCCGCCGAGCTGGTCACGCGGGTGGCCGCCGTGGACGCGGCGGTTGAGGGCCTGGACGAGATCGCCGAACGCGCTGCGCGCGAGGCCGTGGAGCGCCTGGACCCGCACGCGGGCGTGATGCTCCAGGTGGTATGGGTGGACGCGGGTCCCGAGCGCGTGGGCCGAATCGTTCTGATGGCCCATCACCTGGTCGTGGACGGCATCTCCTGGCGAGTCCTCGTACCCGACCTGGCCATGGCGTGCGACGCGGTGGCGGCGGGACGGGAGCCGGCCCTCGATCCGGTGGCGACGTCGTTCAGGCGATGGGCACGGCTGCTCGTCGAACAGGCTGCCGGACCGGAGCGGCTCGCGGAGCTCGACGGCTGGGCGGCGCTGCTTCAGCGGCCCCAAACCGCCCTGGGCGCACGCGAGGCGGACCCGGCGCGGGACACCGTGGCGACCATGCGCCGCCGCTCCTGGCAGGTGCCGCGCGAACAGGCGGCCACGTTGGCGGGGCGTACGGCGGCGCTGTTCCACTGCGGTGTGCACGAGGTGCTTCTCGCGACGTTTGCGGGGGCTGTCGTGTGGTGGCGTGAGGGTGGTGTTTCCGGGGTGCTGGTGGATGTGGAGGGGCACGGCCGGGAGCCGGTCGAGGGTGTGGATCTGTCGCGGACGGTGGGCTGGTTCACCAGCACGCATCCGGTCCTCCTGGAGGTCGGCGAGGCGGACCTCGCGGAGGCGGTGGCGGGTGGTCCGGCGGCCGGGGTGTTGCTGAAGGCGGTCAAGGAGCAGGTGCGGGCGGTGCCGGGGGACGGTCTCGGCTACGGGTTGCTGCGCTACCTCAACCCCGAGACGGGACCGGTGCTGGCGGCGCTGCCGAGGCCGCAGATCGGCTTCAACTACCTGGGCCGCTTCAACGCCGGCGGAGCATCCGAACGTCCGCCCGTCGCCTGGCAGTTGACGGGTGACAGCGCGATCGGCGGTTCCGCGGATCCGGACATGCCGTCCATGCACGCGCTGGAAGCGGGCGCGGTCGTCGTGGACACTGCTGAGGGGCCCGAGCTGACCGTCTCCCTCAGCTGGGCGGGCCAGATCTTCGACGAGGCCGCGGTGGAACGCCTCGGCCGGACCTGGCTGGACCTGCTGGCGGGGCTCGCCGCCCACACCGCCGAGCCCGCGGCGGGCGGACACACCTCCTCCGACTTCCCCCTCCTCGACCTCGC
>CAYNNX010000415.1:0-1598 GCA_964398515.1 uncultured Streptantibioticus sp.
TCGCAGTAATTCGCGGATTCTGAGACCCCGAAGACTCGGGAGATTGTAGGGGATCCCCAGAAGACGCACTCGGAATGCGAAGGTCAACGGTTCGAATCCATTCGCCGGCTCCAGGTTTTTGCTCGGACAGAGCGGCTTCAGCGGAACTCCTCCCAATTTCTCCTGCTGTGTTCGCCACGACATTTCGTACAGGTCAGTCGCTTGGCACCGACGTTTCTACTACTCTGCAAAGTTGATACGCCGCGCTCTTATGATGGACGCAGCGTAAGTGGGCTGGGGGCACTGGTTAGTGGATCACTACCACGCGCGCCTGGATGCCGAATACGAGCGGCCCCAGCCCCACAGGCGTGCCATACACGGTCACCGTGCGCCCGGGCGTGAGTCCGCTGAAGGAAAGGCGCGTCGTGCCCTGGATGACGAAGGTGTCCGGATGCACCCCGACGATCGTCGTCCCGACCATGATCCCCTCCACTGCCGGGACGGTCATCCCGACTGGCCCCGTGACTTGTGCTGCGGTGCTGCTGTTGAACTCGAGGTCGATCGTCGATGCCGCAAGCGCGCTGCCGGCCGCGCCGCTTGCCTGGACGATGTCATACGGGTGTAGGGCGCCAAGGCCCGCGACCTGCCCGTGCTCCCGGACGATCGTGGTCGTTGTCGTCGTCACGGTCTGGAGGAGACCGGTCTCGGTGACGAGAGTCAACGTTCCACCGCTCGTGCCCACAACTACGCCGCGGACCGCCCGGGCGTCGTCGGCACGATCGGCCGGATCCTCGGCGAGGCCGGCGTCAACATCGCGGGCATGCAGGTCGCCCGTACCGTGGAGGGCGGCGAGGCGCTGGTGGCGCTCACCGTCGACCAGACGATCCCGCAGCCGGTGCTGGCCGAGATCACCGAGGAGATCGGCGCCACCTCGGCCCGCGCGGTCAACCTCGTGGACTGATCCCGCGGTTCGGTTCCGACGGCCCCGGTACGCCCCGAAGGGTGAGCCGGGGCCGTTCGCGTCTTCGCCGGGCGACGCGGTCGGCTGAGTTCTGGCGCTTGACAGGGAGTTGACGCCGGGACAGATCGCCAGGTTCCGGCGCTGCGCGCTGTCCTACGATGGATCGGGGGGCGAACGGGCGAAGGGAAGCGGGGGGAAGGCCCATGAGGGTGGCGTTACCGGGACTGGAACCGGGACCGGGACCGAAAGCGGCGAGGGCGGTCCGTGCCGTGCTCGCCGCTGTGCTGATCGTTCCCCTGGGCGCTGCCTGCGGCAGTGTGCGGGCGACGGTGGACTGCGGGAAGTCGGCGCTGAGGATCACCGGCGACGTGCAGGACGTGTCCGCGGCGGTCACCAACGTCGGAAACCTCGTCGACGACAAGCGTCGCCGGGACACCTCGGAGGCGATCGCCGAACTCCGCGGTGATCTTGGGAAGTTCGGCAAGGGCAACGGCGGTGCCGACCAGCGCAAGGCCGCCGACGACCTGGCGAAGGCCGCGCGGAACGTCCAGACGGCGAGCGACACCGGGCAGACCCCGGACATGAAGCCGCTTCTGGCGGCGGCGGGGGAGCTGACCAAGGCGTGCGCGTCCGGCAGCCGATGACACGCCCCCGGGCC
>CAYNNX010000415.1:1698-6228 GCA_964398515.1 uncultured Streptantibioticus sp.
CGGGGGAGCTGACCAAGGCGTGCGCGTCCGGCAGCCGATGACACGCCCCCGGGCCTCCCGGCCCCCGCCTCCCGGAACCGGGTGCTTAGCATGGACGTGGCGCGTATCCCGCTCGGGGAGCGCGACCTGTCTTCGTCGGGAGTGACGCCGTGCTGCGCACCATGTTCAAGTCCAAGATCCACCGGGCCACGGTCACCCAGGCCGACCTGCACTACGTGGGATCGGTCACCGTGGACGCCGACCTCATGGAGGCGGCGGACCTGCTGCCCGGAGAGCTGGTCCACATCGTCGACATCGACAACGGGGCCCGGCTGGAGACCTACGTCATCGAGGGGGAGCGCGGCTCGGGCGTCATCGGGATCAACGGAGCGGCGGCCCATCTGGTGCACCCCGGTGACCTGGTCATCCTGATCAGCTACGCGCAGCTGGACGACGCCGAGGCGCGCAGCCTGCGGCCCCGGGTCGTGCACGTCGACGCGGACAACCGCATCGTCGCCCTGGGGGCGGACGCCTCCGAACCGGCGCCGGGCAGCGGCACGTCGCGCAGCCCGCACGCCGTGCCCGCCGGCTGACGGGCCGGGCCCCGCGCGGCGCCTACAGCCGCGCCGCCTTCAGCGCCATGTGCAGCAGCAGCCGGTCCTCGCCGTCGTCCAGGTCGAGACCGGTCAGGCGTTCCACCCGGGACAGCCGGTAGTAGAGGGTCTGGCGGTGGATCGCCAGGGCCGCCGCGGCACGGCCCGCCTGACCCGCGCAGTCCAGGAACACCTCGGCGGTATGGGCGAGTTCGGCGTGCGCGGGCTCCAGCAACGGCGCCACCGCGGGATCCACGCCCGGCCGTATCCCGCCGCCCGTCCCTGAGCCGCCCGGCTCGCGCACTCTGCTCAGCAGCCGGTACGGGCCGATCTCCGCCCAGTGGGCCACCGGGCCGAGCCGCGGCTGGGCGTGGGCGGCCCGCGCGGCGGCCGTGGCCTCGCGCCAGGAGGAGGCGAGACCGGCCAGCCCGAAGCGGGCCTCGCCGATGCCCGCCGTCGCACCCCGGGCCCGAGCCGACTCCAGCAGACGGGTGGCGGCCGTGCGGGCCGGGGTGATCACCTCGGCCGACCGCAGCCGGATGAGCGCGGCCAGCGCGGTGTCCCCGCCCACTTCCACAACCCGGCCGCCCCCGCCCGCCCCGGTCCGGCTCTCCGCGGCACCCACGGCGGCAGCCGTCCCCCTGGCCGTGGGAACCGCGCACAGCGCCGCCGCCGCCGGGACCGTGCGGATGCCGGGGAGAGGGTCGGAGGTCTCGTCGGTGTCCGCGCTGTCCCAGGGGGCGACGCACACCAGGGCGAACGAGCCGTCCGCAGCCCTGCCGAGCGACGAGCGCAGCGCCGCCTGCGCCGCCTCGCGCCGTTCCCGGGACCCGGTCAGCAGGGTGAGCAGTTCGCGCCCGAGGCCGGCGCCCGCCTGGGCCTCCCGGGCGAGCAGTGTGCCGATGCGCGCGGCCACGCCCATCGCGGCGGTCAGCGCGGCCGCCTCCGGGAGCTCGTCGTCCAGCAGCCACACGTATCCGTAGACCACTCCGCGGTGGCGGACCGGCAGGCAGATCCGGCCCCGGATGCCGGCCTGCGGGTCGGCGGGGATCCGCACCGGCTCGTGGGCGCGGGCGATGCCGAACCCCTCGAACCAGGCGCGCACCTCGGCGGTCGAGCGGCGGGTGAGGATCGAGCGCGTGCGGATCGGATCCATCGCGCTCGCATCGCTCTCATGGGCGCAGAAGGCGATCAGGCGGAAGTCGCGGTCCTCCAGCGTCGCGGGCGCGCCGAGCAGCGCCGACACCTCGTCGACGAGTTCCTGGTAGTCACCGTAGTCCCGGAAGTCCCCGCGCATGACGCAATTCTCCCTCATCCCTCATACATCTGTATGAGGGACCGGTCACGCACTCGTGACACCTGTCGATGGCCGCCCCGAGTGGGTGAATCCTAGATTTCACGACGGAGCCACCTGCTCAACGCATTGAAGCCACCGGCTCAACGCACCACGCACCGTCCCGACGCAAAATGGAGGATCCCCGTGCTGGGTCCTGTGTTGCTCGCCGCCTCGCGCAGCGACCGCATGCGCCGCATCGTCGCGGCCGCCCCCGTCACCCGGCCGGTCGTCGACCGCTTCATCGCCGGTGACGAGCTGCACTCCGCCATGGACGCCGTCCGGGCGCTGACCTCCAGCGGCCTTGAGGTCACCCTCGACCACCTGGGCGAGGACGTCACCGACCGGGCCACCGCCACCGCCACCCGCGACGCCTACCTGCGGCTTCTTGAGGCCATCGCCGCCGAGGGGCTCGGCACGCGCGCCGAGGTGTCGGTCAAGCTCTCCGCGTTCGGGCAGGCCCTGCCGGGGGACGGCCACGACATCGCGCTGGAGAACGTGCGGCAGGTCGCCGAGGCCGCCACCGCCGCGGGCACCACGGTCACCCTCGACATGGAGGACCACACCACCGTCGACTCGACCCTGGCCATCCTCGACGACCTGCGCAAGGAGCACCCGGGCACCGGCGCCGTCCTGCAGTCCTACCTCTTCCGCACCGAGGACGACTGCCGCCGCCTGGCCGTCCCCGGCTCCCGGGTCCGGCTGGTCAAGGGCGCCTACAAGGAGCCCGCCTCGGTGGCCGTCCAGGACAAGCGCGAGGTCGACCGGGCCTACGTGCGCTGCCTGAAGATCCTCATGGCCGGCGCCGGCTACCCCATGATCGGCTCGCACGACCCGCGCATGATCGCGATCACCCAGGACCTCGCCCGCCGCCACGGCCGCGAGGCCGGCGACTACGAGTTCCAGATGCTCTACGGCATCCGCACGGGCGAACAGCGCCGCCTGGCCTCCGAGGGCGAGCGCATGCGCATTTACGTGCCGTACGGCGCAGACTGGTACGGGTACTTCATGCGACGCCTCGCGGAGCGCCCGGCCAACCTGGCCTTCTTCCTCCGCTCGTTCGTCCCCGGCGCCTGACGCGCGCCTGTTCCCCTGCCAACCACCACAGAAGGAGACCCCTTCCCATGGACGCCGTGACCCAGGTCCCCACCCCGGTCAACGAGCCGGTGCACACCTACGCGCCGGGCAGCCCGGAGCGGGCCCGGCTGGAGGCCAGGCTCAAGGAGCTGAGCGAGAACCCGGTCGACCTGCCGATGACCATCGGCGGCGTCAAGCGCATGGGCGGCGGCGAGCCGTTCGACGTCGTTCAGCCGCACAACCACGCCTCCCGGCTCGGCACCTTCCGCCACGCCACCGCCCAGGACGCCCAGGACGCCGTCGACGCCGCCCTGGCCGCGGCCCCCGCCTGGCGCGCGATGTCCTTCGACGACCGCGCGGCGATCATCCTGCGCGCCGCCGAACTGCTCGCCGGACCGTGGCGCGAGACGATCGCCGCCGCCACCATGCTCGGGCAGTCCAAGACCGTGCAGCAGGCCGAGATCGACACGCCGTGCGAGCTGGTCGACTTCTGGCGGTTCAACGTCGCCTACGCCCGGCAGATCCTGGCCGAGCAGCCGGTCGCCAACTCGCCCGGGGTGTGGAACCGCCTCGACCACCGTCCGCTGGAGGGCTTCGTCTACGCGATCACGCCCTTCAACTTCTCCGCGATCGCCGGCAACCTGCCGACCGCCCCCGCGCTCATGGGCAACGTCGTGGTGTGGAAGCCGTCCCCGACGCAGACGTTCGCGGCCGTGAAGCTGATGGAGCTGCTGGAGGAGGCCGGGCTGCCGGCCGGCGTGATCAACCTGGTGACCGGCGACGGCATCGCCGTCTCCGAGGTGGCCCTCGCCCACCCGGACCTCGCCGGCATCCACTTCACCGGCTCGACCAAGACCTTCCAGTACCTGTGGAAGACGGTCGCCGCCAACCTGGAGACGTACCGGAGCTACCCGCGTCTGGTCGGTGAGACCGGCGGCAAGGACTTCGTCGTCGCCCACCCGTCGGCCGACCCGGCGGTGCTGAAGACCGCGCTGACCCGCGGCGCCTTCGAGTACCAGGGCCAGAAGTGCTCGGCCACCTCCCGGGCCTACATCCCGCGCTCGATCTGGGAGAACGGCTTCAAGGAGGAGTTCGCCACCGAGGCCGACGGCATCGCCATGGGCGACGTCACCGACCTGGACAACTTCATCGGCGCCGTGATCGACGAGCGGGCGTTCGCCAAGAACAAGGCCGCCATCGACCGCGCCAAGGCCGACCCGTCGTGCGAGATCGTCGCCGGTGGCACCTACGACGACTCGGTCGGCTACTTCGTCCGCCCGACGGTGATCGCCTGCACCGACCCGGACAGCGAGTTCTTCCGCGACGAGTACTTCGGCCCGATCCTCGCCGTCCACGTCTACGAGGACGAGAACTACGAGGAGATGCTGCGGCAGATGGAGTCCGTCTCCGCGTACGCGCTGACCGGCTCGGTGATCGCCAACGACCGGGCGGCCGCGGCGCACACCATGGAGGTGCTGCGGTTCGCCGCCGGAAACTTCTACATCAACGACAAGCCGACCGGCGCCGTCGTCGGCCAGCAGCCCTTCG
>CAYNNX010000416.1:0-6161 GCA_964398515.1 uncultured Streptantibioticus sp.
CCAGCGCGGCGGCGTGCCCACCCCCTACGACCGCGTCCTCGCCACCCGCTTCGGCTGGCACGCCGTCGAGGCCGCCCACAAGGGAGCCTTCGGCTGCATGACCGCCCTGCACGGCACCCGCGTCGACCTCGTCCCGCTGGAGGAGGCGATCACGGTGCTCAAGCGCGTTCCGCCGGACCGGATGGAGGAGGCGGAGTCGATCTTCTGACGATTCGTCAGCTGCTGCCCACCCAGCGGTAGTACACCTCGGGCCGCCCCACCTGGCCGTACTGCGGGCTGCGCACGGCCAGGCCGGACTCCGCGAGGTGTTCGAGGTAGCGGCGGGCGGTGATCCGGGAGACGCCGGTCGCCTCGGCGGTACCGGCGGCCGACAGCCCGCCTGCCGCAGCCTCGCGCAGCGCGAGCGTCACCGACTGGAGGGTGGTGGCGCTCAGGCCCTTGGGGAGGACGGCCGTCTGCGGGGCGCGCAGCACGGACAGGGCGCGGTCGACCTGGGCCTGGCCCGCGGCCTCGCCGCCGGTCCGCAGCTCGTCGCGGTAGCGCGACCACCGCTCGATCCGCTCCCGCAGCGCCGCATAGGTGAACGGCTTGAGCACGTACTGCACGACCCCCACCGAGACCGCGCGGCGCACCACCTCCAGATCGCGGGCGGAGGTCACCGCGATCACGTCCGCGGTGTGGCCTGCGGCGCGCATGGAGCGCACCACGTCGAGGCCGTGGCCGTCGGGCAGGTGCAGATCGAGCAGGACCAGGTCCACCTCGTGGCGGTCGAGGAAGCGCAGCGCCTGCCCGCCGGAGTGCACGGTCGCGGCCACCGAGAAGCCGGGCAGCCGTGCCACGTACATCCGGTGGGCGTCGGCGGCCACCGGGTCGTCCTCGACCACGAGCACGCTGATCACGGCACACGCTCCGCCATCGGCAGCGTCACCGTGAAGACGGCGCCGACCTCCCGGTCCACGCGCACGCTCCCGCCGCCGCGCCGCGCCGCCTGCTCGACCAGGGCGAGGCCGAGGCCGCGGCGCGTGCCGTCCGCGGCGGCCTTCGTGCTCCAGCCGCGCCGGAAGATCTCCTCCGCCGAGGCCGGCTCCACCCCCCGCCCGGAGTCGGCGACCCGCAGCAGCAGTGCGGCGCCCTCGGCCCGGGCGGTGACCTCGACGCGGGGGCGGTGCGCGCCGGCGCCCTCGACCGCGGCGTCGAGGGCGTTGTCGATCAGGTTGCCCAGGATGGTGACCAGGTCGCGCGGGGTCAGCGCGGAGTGCAGCAGGACCCGGTCGTCGACGCGGCTGTCCGGCGTGAGCCGGAACTCCACGCCGCGTTCGGCGGCCTCGGTCGCCTTGGCCAGCAGCAGCGCGGCGAGCACGGGTTCGGCGACCGCGGTGACCACCTGGTCGGTGAGCGCCTGCGCCAGCTCCAGCTCGGCGGTGGCGAACTCCACCGCGTCCTCGACCCGGCCCAGCTCGATCAGGGACACCACCGTGTGCAGCCGGTTGGCGGCCTCGTGCGCCTGGGCGCGCAGCGCCTCGGTGAAGCCGCGTTCGATGTCCAACTCGCCGCTGAGCGCCTGCAGATCGGTGTGGTCGCGCAGGGTGACCACGGTGCCCCGGCGGTCCCCGCCGCGCACCGGCCGGGTGTTGACGACGACCACCCGCTCGGCGGTGAGATGGACCTCGTCCACCCGCGGCTCGGCGGCGAGGAGCGCACCGGTGAGCGAGGGCGGCAGCCGCAGATCGGCCACGTAGCGGCCGACCGCGTCCGGCGGCAGCCCGAGCAGCTCGCGGGCGGCGTCGTTGCACAGCGCGACCCGGCGGTCGCCGTCCAGCAGCACCAGGCCCTCGCGCACCGCGTGCAGCGTGGCCTCGTGGTAGTCGTACATCCGGCTCAGTTCCGCCGCGCCCATGCCGTGCGTGTGCCGCCGCAGGCGCCGGTTGACCACGTAGGTCGCCGTGCCGCCGACGGCCAGGGCGGCGAGCGCGACCCCGGTCAGCGCTTCGAGCTGCTCGCGCACCTCGCCGCTGATCGCCCTCACCGTGATGCCGACGCTGACGTACCCGAGGACCCGCGGCCCCGACCGCACCGGGGTGACCGCCCGGACCGAGGGGCCGAGGGTGCCGGTGTAGGTCTCGGTGAAGTCCGGATCGCGCAGCGCGGGGGCGGTGTGGCCGAGGAAGCGTGCCCCGATGCGGGCCGGATCCGGGTGGGTCCAGCGCACCCCGTGCGGATCCATGATCGTGACGAAGTCCACCCCGCTGTCGTGGCGCACCTGCTCGGCGTAGGGCTGAAGGCGTGCCGAGGGGTCCGGGCCGGTGGCGGCCTGCCGTACCCCGGGGTCGTCGGCGACCGCGCGGGCGGTGGCCACGACCTTGTCGCGGGCGCTCTGCCGCTCCTGCCGCTCCGCTTGGTCCCAGGCGAGCAGGGCGCACCCGGCCACGACGGCGGCCACGACCACGATCTGCATCGCGAACAGCTGTCCGGCGAGGCTGCGCGGCCGTCGGACGGCGGTCCGGCGGGGTATCGGCATGACGCCCAGTGTGCACGGCGTGCGGAGCCTGCGGTTCCCCTGTGTGCCGCGAACTCTATGAACGTAAACGTGACCGTGGTCACGTCCGGGGCCGATAGTCACCGGGACCGCCTGGCCGGGACGCCGGCGGGAGACCGGGAGGTAACGATGACCGCAGTCCAGGGCCGCAGGGACCGCACGCACTATCTGTATCTGGCCGTCCTCGCGGCCGTGCTCGCCGGGATCGTGCTGGGGCTGGCCGCGCCCGGCGTGGCCAAGGAGCTCAAGCCGGTCGGCACCGGCTTTGTGAATCTGATCAAGATGATGATCTCGCCCGTCATCTTCTGCACGATCGTGCTCGGCATCGGCTCGGTGCGGAAGGCTTCGAAGGTCGGTGCCGTCGGCGGCCTCGCCCTCGGCTACTTCCTCGTCATGTCCACCGTCGCCCTGGCCATCGGCCTGGCGGTGGGCAATGTGCTCCACCCGGGCGCGGGTCTGCACCTGACCGAGGCGGCCAGGGCCGCGGGCCACACCCAGGCCGCGGGCGGCGCCGAGGGCGGCACCGACTTCCTGCTGGGGATCGTCCCGACGACCCTGGTCTCCGCCCTCACCGGCGGCCAGGTGCTGCAGACGCTGCTCGTCGCGCTGCTGGCCGGCTTCGCGATCCAGGCGATGGGACCGGCGGGCGAGCCGCTGCTGCGGGGCGTCGGCCATCTGCAGAAGCTGGTCTTCAAGGTGCTGTCGATGGTCATGTGGGTGGCGCCGGTGGGCGCGTTCGGCGCGATGGCGGCGCTCGTCGGCGCCACGGGCCTGGCCGCCCTCAAGTCGCTGGCCATGGTCATGATCGGCTTCTACGTCGCCTGCCTGCTCTTCGTCGTCGTGGTGCTGGGCGCCCTGCTGCGGCTGGCGGCCGGGGTGGGAGTGCTCGCGCTCCTGCGCTACCTGGGCCGGGAGTTCCTGCTGATCCTGTCGACCTCGTCGTCGGAGTCGGCGCTGCCGCGGCTGATCGCGAAGATGGAGCACCTGGGCGTGGGCCGCCCGGTCGTCGGCATCACCGTGCCGACCGGCTACTCGTTCAACCTCGACGGCACGGCGATCTATCTGACGATGGCCTCGCTGTTCGTCGCCGACGCGCTGGGCCGGCCGCTGGCGCTGGGCCAGCAGATCTCGCTGCTGCTGTTCATGGTGATCGCCTCCAAGGGCGCCGCGGGCGTCTCGGGGGCGGGGCTGGCCACCCTGGCGGGCGGTCTCCAGTCCCACCGGCCCGAGCTGGTCGACGGCGTCGGCCTGATCGTCGGCATCGACCGCTTCATGAGCGAGGCCCGCGCGCTGACCAACTTCGCCGGGAACGCGGTGGCGACCGTGGTCATCGGAGCGTGGACCGGGGAGTACGACCGCGAGCGCGGCCGGGCCGTCCTGGCGGGACAACTCCCGTTCGACGAGGCCGCCTTCGCGGAGGAGACGGCCGGCGCGCAAGCGCACCCGGGCGGGCAGCGCGAAGCCCTGGCGGCCTGACGTGCGGCGCGCCCGCCCGGCGGCTCCCCGGCCCCGGTCGGGCGCCCGGCGGTCACCCGCGATCACCGCGCTGTCACCGCTCGGCGATCAGCTCCCAGAAGCGGCCGAGGATTCCGGCCAGGAACGGCCCGCCCTTGTCCTCGGTGGGGGCGGAGGCGCTCCAGCTGAGCGTCGAGGTCATCAGCGCCTGGTACTCGCCGTGCAGCCGGCGAAGCGCCTCCTCGATCCGCTCCGGGGGACAGGGCACGAGGGCCCCGACCGGTTTGACGTATGCCTGCCAGCGCACGGTCACGGCGGAGCGCAGGTGCTCGGCGAGCCTGGTGTCGCGGCCGGTCAGCGCGAGCAGTTCGGGGGTGCCGATCCCCAGCGCCTCGCCCAGGGCGGCGGTCTGCCGGTCGTTTCCGGTCCAGCGGTTGCGTTCCTCCATGCGCTCGTACTCGCGGGTGCGCAGGAAGACCGCTCGCGCCAGATCCTCGACGGCCATGCCGCCCGCCCAGCGGTACTCCCGCAGGGTGGTCGGCCGGCCGAGCAGGTCGCGGGGCGCGCACCACAGTGCGGCCGCGAGCGCGGTGAGCTCGTGTTCGGTCGGGACCAGATCGCCCTGCTCCCAGGACAGGACGGTGTCCGGAGGGATCTGCAGGCCGTACGAGGCCCACATTCCATGGGAAACATGGGCATGCGACATACCAAGCTGCTGGCGAAGCCGCCGCGCAGCACCAGGATCGAAGGGAGGCGGCACCCGCACAGCGTACGGTCGGTCACCCGGCGTAACGCCCTGTGCGACCCCATGAACCCGCGGCCGGTTTCCGGGTCCGGCTTCAGAGGAACGTATGAGGGCGCCGGGCCCGGCCCGGCGGAAGACTACCGATCGGCCGGTTCGAGCCAGACCGTCGCCAGGGGCGGGAGCGTCAGCGGCAGGCTGGTCGGGCGCCCGTGGTGGGCCGTCGGCTCGGGGGCCAGCGGTCCGGGGTTGCCGACACCGCTGCCGCCGTAGCCGGTGGCGTCGGTGTTGAGCGTCTCCTTCCAGCGGTCCGCGGGCACCGGCGGGATCCCGATGCGGTAGTCGTCGCGCACCACCGTCGTGAAGTTGCTCACGCACGCCAGAGGCCGGCCGTCGGTGCCGAAGAGCAGGAAGGCGAAGACGTTGTCTTCGCCCGCGTGGGCGTCGATACACTCGAAGCCCGCCGGGACCGTGTCCTGCTGCCACAGGGCGGGGGTGGCCCGGTAGCGCCGGTTGAGGTCGCGCACCAGGTCGCGGACCCCGGCGTGGTCGTGGGCCGCGGTGTAGGCCGGGTCCAGCAGCCACCAGTCCGGGCCCGACTCGTGCGACCACTCCGCGCCCTGCGCGAACTCCTGGCCCATGAAGAGCAGCTGCTTGCCCGGGTGCGCCCACATGAACCCCAGATAGGCGCGCACGTTCGCCCGCCGCTGCCACCAGTCGCCGGGCATCTTCGACACCAGCTCCTGCTTGCCGTGCACCACCTCGTCGTGCGAGATCGGCAGCACGTAGTTCTCGGAGTACGCGTAGACCATGGCGAAGGTCATCTCGCCGTGGTGGTACTTGCGGTGCACCGGCTCGTGCCTGACGTACTCCAGCGTGTCGTGCATCCAGCCCATGTTCCACTTCAGCCCGAAGCCCAGCCCGCCGAAGCCGCCGGGACCGGTGTGGTGGGTGGCGCGGGTGACGCCGTCCCAGGCGGTCGACTCCTCCGCGATCGTCACCACGCCCGGGCAGCGCCGGTAGACCGTGGCGTTCATCTCCTGGAGGAACGCCACCGCGTCCAGGTTCTCCCGGCCGCCGTAGGCGTTCGGCGCCCACTGGCCGTCCTCGCGCGAGTAGTCCAGGTAGAGCATCGAGGCGACCGCGTCCACCCGCAGGCCGTCGATGTGGAACTCCTGGCACCAGTAGACCGCGTTGGCGACCAGGAAGTTGCGCACCTCGGTGCGCCCGAAGTCGAACTCGTAGGTCCCCCAGTCGGGGTGCTCGGCGCGCCGCGGGTCGGACGGCTCGTACAGCGGCGTGCCGTCGAAGCGGGCCAGCGCCCAGTCGTCCTTGGGGAAGTGCGCCGGCACCCAGTCCATGAGCACCCCGATGCCCTCCCGGTGCAGGGCGTCGATCAGGTACTTGAAGTCGTCCGGCGTGCCCAGC
>CAYNNX010000417.1:0-6116 GCA_964398515.1 uncultured Streptantibioticus sp.
GTTGCGGTCCTCGTCGGCCATCTGGCTCGACAGGTCGAGCACCGCCTCCAGGGCGAAGGTGGTCGCCGCGATGAAGGCGATCTTGGAGCCGACGGCCTCGTGGTGGGCGATGGGCTTGCCCCACTGCTCCCGCGCCGCCGACCACTCGCGGGCGATCTTCAGGCACCACTTGCCGGCCCCCGCGCACATCGCCGGAAGCGACAGCCGCCCGGTGTTGAGCGTGGTGAGCGCGATCTTCAGCCCCGCGCCCTCCGGGCCGATGCGGTTGGCGGCGGGCACCCGCACCCGGTGGAAGCGGGTGACGCCGTTCTCCAGGCCGCGCAGCCCCATGAAGGCGTTCCGGTTCTCCACGGTGATACCGGGGCTGTCCGCCTCGACGACGAAGGCCGTGATGCCCCCTTTGTGACCATCCGAGGCCGGCACCCGGGCCATCACGACCAGCAGGTCCGCGACGACCCCGTTGGTGGTCCACAGCTTCACACCGTCGAGCACGTACTCGTCCCCGTCGGGCACCGCGGTCGTGGCCAGCCGGGCCGGGTCGGAGCCGACGTCCGGCTCGGTGAGCAGGAAGGCGGAGATGTCGGTGCGCGCGCAGCGCGGCAGGAACGCCTCCTTCTGCTCCTGGGTGCCGAAGAGTTTCAGCGGCTGCGGTACCCCGATCGACTGATGCGCGGAGAGCAGCGCGCCGATCGCGGGGCTGGCGGTGCCGGCGAGGGCGAGCGACTTGTTGTAGTAGACCTGCGTCAGACCGAGGCCGCCGTACTTGGCGTCGATCTTCATCCCGAACGCCCCGAGCTCCTTGAGCCCGCGCACCACCTCGTCGGGGATGCGCGCCTCGCGCTCGATGAGGGCGCCGTCGACCTGCTCGGTGAGGAAGGCGGTCAGCTTCGCCAGGAACTCCTCGCCCCGCTGGGCCGCGTCGGCCGGAGTGGTGGGGTGCGGGTGGATCAGGTCGAGCCGGAACCGCCCGAGGAACAGCTCCTTGGCGAAGCTGGGCTTGCGCCACTGCTGCTCCCGGGCCGCCTCGGCGACCTGGCGCGCCTCATGCTCGGAGACCTTGCGTACAGCGGAATCTGCGGTCATGGCCTACCTCCTGGTCGCCGTCTGCCGCCTGACCCGAAGCGAGAACCGGTGTGATGTTACTCACACGTACCGTGCCATTCTGCACTCGCTCGCCGACGACCGCCAGTGCGCGCGACACCTCGACGGATCGATCCACATTCACCCCATATGACACATACGCCCCTGTTTCCGCGGTCCCGGCGAGGTGAGCGAACACAAAAAAGGGGGAGGGCGCTCCCGCACAGAGCGCCCTCCCCGCTGGAGGGTGGTTCAGGGGCCGAGCCCGCCGGGCTACAGGGCCAGGCCGGTCAGCACGAGCACGCGCTCGTAGGTGTAGTCCTCCATCGCGTAGGCGACGCCCTCGCGGCCGACGCCGGAGGCCTTGACGCCGCCGTACGGCATCTGGTCGGCGCGGTAGGAGGGGGCGTCGCCGATGACCACGCCGCCGACCTCGAGTTCGCGGTGGGCGCGGAAGGCGGTCTGCAGGTCGTGGGTGAACACACCCGTCTGCAGGCCGAACTTGGAGTCGTTGACGGCGGCGAACGCCTCGTCGGTGCCGTCGACCTTGTGCAGGCTCAGCACCGGGCCGAAGACCTCGGCGGTGGCCAGGATCGCGTCGGCGGGCAGGTCGGCGAGGACCGTCGGGGCGTACGAGGCGCCGTCGCGCTTGCCGCCGGTGACCAGCCTGGCGCCCTTGGCGACGGCGTCGTCCACCCAGGACTCCACCCGCTTGGCCGCGTCCTCGCTGACCAGCGGGCCGACGTCGGTGGCGTCGTCGGACGGGTCACCGGTGACCTGCGCCTCGACCTTGGCGACGACCTTCTCGACCAGCCGGTCGTACACCGACGCGTCGGCGATCACCCGCTGCACCGAGATGCAGGACTGGCCCGCCTGGTAGTTGGCGAAGGTGGCGATCCGGGTGGCGGCCCACTCCAGGTCCGCGTCGGAGGACCAGTCGGCGAGCACCACGGCCGCCGCGTTGCCGCCGAGCTCCAGGGTGCAGTGCTTGCGCGGCACGGACGCCTGGATGGCGAAGCCGACGGTGTCGGAACCGGTGAAGGATATGACCGGCAGCCGCTCGTCCTGGACCAGGGCGGGCATCTTGTCGTTGGGGACCGTCAGCACGCTCCAGGAGCCGGCCGGCAGGTCGGTCTCGGCGAGGATCTCACCCAGCACGAGCGCCGAGACCGGGGTCGCCGGGGCGGGCTTGACGATGATCGGGGCGCCGACCGCGATCGCCGGGGCGACCTTGTGCGCGACCAGGTTCAGCGGGAAGTTGAAGGGCGCGATGCCGAGGACCGTGCCGCGCGGGAAGCGGCGGGTCAGGGCGAGCCGGCCGACGCCGCCCGCGTCGGTGTCCAGGCGCTGCGCCTCGCCGCCGTTGAAGCGGCGGGCCTCCTCGGCGGCCCAGCGGAAGACGGAGACGGCCCGGCCGACCTCGCCGCGCGCCCACTTGATCGGCTTGCCGTTCTCGGCGGTGATCAGGCGGGCGATCTCCTCGCTGCGCTCGGCGAGCCGCCCCGCGACGTGGTCCAGGGCGGCGGCGCGCACGTGCGCGGGGGTCGCCGCGAACTCGGCCTCGACGGCCTTGGCGGCGGCCACGGCCTCTTCCACCTGGGCGTCGGTGGGCACGCTCACGCGGCCGACGAGGGACCCGTCATAGGGGTGCGTGACGTCGAAGGCGTCCTCACCGGTCGCCTGACGCCCGGCGATCCAGAACGCGTGTACCGCTTCGCGCGTGGAAGACACAGCGGATCCCCGCCTTTCCCGTGGTGTGCTGGCTCAGTGGCTCAACGGTAGGCGGGCGCGGGCGGTGGTGGGGTTGTCCAAGGCGTAGTACCCGGCCGCCGGGACACGCCGATTCGTCGCTTCCGGCGGCTATACCCCGGTCTTGAGGGCGAGCCAGAGCTCCATGCGCACGTCGGGGTCGTCCAGGGAGCGCCCGAGGATCTCCTCGACGCGGCGCATCCGGTAGCGCAGGGTGTGCCGGTGCACGCCCAGGTCCGCGGCGGCGGCGTCCCACTGGCCGTGGCGGCCCAGCCAGGCCTGCAGCGAGGCGACGAGATCGCCGCGCGAGGTGGCGTCGTGCTCCCGCAGCGGCCGCAGCAGCCCCTCGGCGAACGCCCGCACCGCCTCGTCGCCCAGGAGCGGCAGCACCGAGCCGGCGCCGACCTCGTCGTGGCCGACGAGGGTGCGACCGCGGCGCTGGGCGACCGCGAGCGCCCGCTCGGCCTCGACGCCGGCCGCCGGTACCGCTTCGGCGGAGGCGGCCGAGGACAGCCCGGCGGCCAGCGCCTCGCTCTCCGAGACGGCGGCCACGCACTCCCGCAGCACCGCTCCGCCCTCGGCGGCCAGCAGCGTCAGCCGCGCGCCCTCCTGTACGGCCAGCACGGGCTCGGCGGTTCGGGCGGCGACCGCTTCGGCGTGCTCGGCGAGCAGGGTGACGGCGGGCTCCGGGCCGGTGGCCGCCTCGGCCGCAGGACGCCGGGCGGGCTCGGCGACCAGGAGCCGGACCGGCCGCTCCAGCAGCGTCCCGTACAGCCGGCCGGCGACGGTGCGGGCGTGCCGGGGCTCGCCCGCCAGCAGCATGCGCAGCAGTGCGGCGCCGAACCGCCGCTCGGCCTCCTGCACGGTGCGCGACTGCTCCAGCGACAAGGTGAGCAGGGCGACGGCGGCGTGCACGACGTAGCGGTGCGAGGTCTCCAGACGTTCGCCGGTGCCGACGGCGAGGAAGCCGCGCGGGCGGCGGCCGGTGCCCAGGGACTGGATCTCGACCCGGTCGTCGGTTCCGCCCGGTCCGGCCACGGCGGCGCTGGCCGGGGCGGGCCGCTCGCGCAGCCGCTCGATCTCGCCGCCGAGGCGTGCGGCCCGGCGGCCCGCCCACTCGGGCGCGGCGGCGACCACGGCTCCGGAGGCGTCGTAGAGCGCGGCCCAGCCGTCGAGGTGGGAGGCGAGCCGGGCCAGCAGCGTGGCCGTGCCGTCCGGGGTGAGCGCGGCGCGGGTCAGCTCGCGCTGGGCCTCCAGGCTGGTGGTGACCGCCTTGTACTGGTCGGCCGCGATCGCCGCGGAGACGGCCTTGCTGATCGCGATGAACGGCGTCGGCCGCGGCACCTGCAGCAGCGGCAGCCCGCGCTGCTCGGCGGCGGCGATCAGCGGTTGCGGCACGGTGTCGTGCCCGAGGCCCACGCCGAACCCGAGGCCGACGACCCCGGCGTCGGCGAGCCGGTGCACGTAGGCGGCGAGCGCCTCCGGCTCGCTGCCCAGCTTCAGCCCGGTCGTCAACAGCAGCTCACCGCCCTCCAGGTACGGGGTGGGGTCGTCGAGCTCGCTGGTGTGCACCCAGCGCACGGCGGCGTCGAGTTTCTCGCCTCCGGCGAGGACGGTGAGCCTGAGCGGGGAGGTGCGCACGAGGGAGGCGAGGGTGGGCGGCATGGCGCCTCTGATTCTGCCTCACCGCGGGCCCGGTGCACCCGGTGGCGGGGTCACCCCCGCAGATCGACCAGAACCGGCGGGCAGGTCTCGCCGTTCACCGTGGCCAGGGAGGCGACGGCGTGCCCGGGCGGCACGGCGTGCGCCAGGTCGGAGGCGGACCAGCGTTCGCGTTCGACCTTGCGGACCGTGACCGATTCGGTCGTCGCCGCCTCGCCCGTGAACAGGCGCCGCACCCCGCGCGCCAGACGGCGCACGAATCCGCCCGAGACGTCCGGGGCCCGGGTGACGTCGGACTCCTCCACCCAGGTGGTGCCCCAGGCCTCGGCGAACCGCTTGCCGTCCCACGTCGTCACCCCGGACAGCGCCACCCGGCACCCGGCCGCGCCCAGCAGCGCGCTGCGCAGCGTCTCCGGTACGTCGTCCAGGGTGCGCAGGGACAGTACGGCGCCGGCGTGCGCGGAGCGCAGCCGTTGGAGCCCGCGGACCGACTCCGCGGTCACCGCTCGGGCGGCGTCGTCGAGCACCAGGCAGGCGAAGAGCGACCGGTCGCGGCGGGCGGTGGCGGCCGCGGTGAACTGGGCCAGCAGCAGCCGGGTCAGTATCCGCGAGGCCTCGGCGTGGCCGCGGTGCGGCAGGTCGACGCGGACCCGCAGCGGGTGCTCCAGGGTGTTGAGGGCGAACGGGCGGGTGCGTCCGGTCACGTCGAAGAACCCGGCGAACGCCGGCCGGTCCAGCAGCGCGATGCGGTCGGCCAGCAGCGCCCCGATGTCGCCGGGGCGCCCGGCCTGCCGCTCGCGGGCGGCGAGCTCGCGCTGCCAGGCGTGCTCGCCGGCCTCGTCTAGGGCCTCGCGCAGCCCGGCCAGGGCCGCCGGATGGCCGTCGAGCAGCTCGCGCAGCTCGGTGACGGCGGGGAAACGGCCGTGCGCGGCGCGGTAGGGGCCCAGCAGCTGGCCCAGCGCCGTCGCCGCCCGCCGCGGATCGGCGTCGGCGCCGTCGAACCCGTCGAGCATGGCCTCGGCGAGGATCCCCGCGGCCTCGTCGGGGTCGGCGGTGCCGCCGTAAAGATCGAGGTCGTACGCCGAGTTGGGGTCGCCCAGCGCGATGACGACGTCGAAGGCCTCCGCGGGCCCGAGATCCGCCGCGGCCGCGCCCACGGCCACGACGGCCGCCGAACCGGCGAGCGCCTGCAGGCACAGCGACTCCACGACCGGCCGCACGATGTGCCGCGTCTTCCCCGATCCGGGCGGCCCGACCGCCAGCAGCGACGTCCCCAGCAACGCCGGATCGAGGGCGAACCCGGCACCGCGGTAGGCGTACGGGTTGCGGTCGGTGTCGGCGGCGAGTCCGATGCGCACCTGCGCGGTGTACAGGTCGTGCCGCCCGACCCGCACGGGCAGATCGCGTGCCCCCGACGGATGCGTGAACGCCGCCGCCCCGTGCCGCAGCACAACGTCCGCGTACGCCTCTCCCCCGCTCTCCCGCCCCTGCAACCCGCGCCAGGCCCGGTGCAGCCGCACGTAGTCCACGTCGTTCATCCGCCCCTCCCGCGTCTCGGCGGCGAGCCGCTCGGCCACGGCGGGCTGCCCGGCGGCACGGAACTCGGGCCAGTCGGCGGGGTCGGC
>CAYNNX010000418.1:0-6099 GCA_964398515.1 uncultured Streptantibioticus sp.
GCCTCGAAGAGCCGTTGCAGCGCCTGCGGGTCCTTGCGCAGGTCGATGCCGGTCTGGTTCTGGAAGTCGTCCGCGAGGTAGTCCACCAGCCGGCGGTCGAAGTCGTCGCCGCCCAGGTGGCTGTCGCCCGCCGTGGACCGTACTTCGACCACGCCGTCGCCGACGTCCAGCAGGCTCACGTCGAAGGTGCCGCCGCCGAGGTCGAAGACGAGCACCGTCTCGTGGCCCTTCTTGTCCAGCCCGTAGGCGAGCGCGGCCGCGGTGGGCTCGTTGATGATCCGCAGCACTTCCAGGCCGGCGATCTTCCCGGCGTCCTTGGTGGCGGTGCGCTGAGCGTCGTTGAAGTACGCGGGCACGGTGATGACCGCCTCGGTCACCCGCTCCCCGAGCTGCTTGCCCGCGTCGTCGACGAGCTTGCGCAGCACCAGGGCGCTGATCTCCTCCGGGGAGTAGAGCTTGTCGCGCACCTTGAAGCGGACGGTCCCGCCGGGCCCCTCCACGACGTCGAAGCCGACCGCCTTGGCCTCGTCCGATATCTCGTCGTAGTGGCGGCCGATGAATCGCTTCGCCGAGTAGATCGTGCCCTTGGGGTTGAGGATCGACTGGCGCCGGGCCAACTGGCCGACCAGACGCTCGCCGGTGTCGGTGAAGGCGACCACCGAAGGGGTGGTGCGGGAGCCTTCCGAGTTGGGGATGACCGTCGCCTCGCCGCCTTCCCACGCCGCGATCACCGAGTTGGTGGTACCGAGGTCGATGCCGACTGCCTTGGCCATGAGACGCTCCTCGAATCGTCACTCCTTGGCGTAGGGCGCGGTCGGCGGTCGAGGTGTGCCGGACCGCCGCACCCAGGTGTCAGCCTGTGCAGGACGGGTAGCGAAAGACATGGGCCTCGGAGGACCAAAAACACGGCCCGGTCTCACCCCGGCAAGATGAGAACGGCGTCCGTGCCCCGGTGCCGGTCGCGTATCCGTGGTTCTCGGATCCCTGGACACCTCCTCCGGTGCGCTTGGTGCGCACCGCGCGAAGGAGGCGGCGACATTCCAGGAAAGGAGGCGTCCATGGGAGCCGTCGCACCCGGAGCGTGCGCCTCCGACGCCCGCGAGCCGGAACGGCTGCGCCGGCTGACCGGCCTGTCGGCACTCCCCGGGACCATGTGCGAGGCGTCCGACGACGAGGCCGTCATGGCGCTGGCCACGGCGGCGGTGGCCGCCCTCGGCCGCTTCCTGACCGCGTCCGGCTATCTGCGACACAAGGGCGTCCTCGTGCGGAGCGGCGGCACCGGGACCGTGGCGGCCGACGGCCCGGAGATGGACGCCGGAGTGGTCGCGCTGCACGACGAGGACGGAGCCCTGGACCTGCCGGGATCCGCGTGGGCCTGGGCCTTCGGACTGCGCAACGTCGAGGGCTGCGGTTACCTCGTCGTGCGTTCCGCCGTCCAGCCCTCCGCCGAGGAGATCCTCCTGGTCAGCATCCTTGCCGGGCAGACCGCGGCCGCCCTCGCCACCGCCGCCGAGCGGGCGCACGTGGCGGAGTTGCAGCGGCAGGCCGCCGAGCGGGACGCCGCCACCGCCAGGCTGCGCGCCAAGGTGGCGGAGCCCGACAAGCAGACCATGATCCGCGAGGCGCTGGCCCGGGTCTCGGTCTCCGGCGAGGGAGAACAGGGGCTGGTGCGCGTGGTGCACGAGCTCACCGGGCTCGCGGCGGTCTCCGAGGACCGGTTCGGCAACCTGCGCGCCTGGGCCGGCCCCGGCCGACCGGATCCGTACCCCGTGCCGGAGAGGGGGCGCCGCGAGGAGCTCGTGCAAAGCGCCGGGCGCAGCCCGGGACCGCTGCGCGAGCGCGATCGCCTGATCTTCCTGGCCCGGGTCTCCGGCGAGGTGCTGGGCGTGCTGGCGCTGGTCGACCCGGACGGCACAGCGGGCGCCACCGAGGAGTTCGTCCTGGAGCAGGCGGCGATGCTGCTCGCCCTGGAGCTGTCCCATGCCCGGAGCCTGGCCGAAACCGAACTGCGGCTGCGCGGCGACCTGGTGGAGGACCTCGTCACCGGTACCGACGAGCAGAGCGCCTACGCCCGGTCCGAGGCGGTCGGCCACGACCTGCACGGCCCCCACCACGTCGCCGTGGTCCAGTGGTCCGGTCCCTGGGGCGACGGGACGGTGACCCGCGCGGTCTCCCGGGCCGCCGCGACGCTCGGGCTGCGCTTCATGCTGGGGCGCCGAGCGGGGACGGTGGTCCTGCTGGTGGGCGGTGACCATGTCACCGAGGAACTGCACAAGGCGGTCTCCCATGAGCTGAGCTCGGCCACGGGAGCGATCGGCGTGGGGGGCCGGTGCGACGTGCCCGCCCACTTCCCGCACTCCTACCAGGAGGCGCTGCGTGCCCTGGAGGTCCGGCAGAAGTCGCTGACGCCGCACGGGCTGAGCACCTTCGACGATCTCGGCCTCTACCGCCTGCTGGACACCCACGCGGGGCAGACCGAGCAGTTCGTGCGCGAGTGGCTGGGGGAGTTGCTGAACTACGACTCCGCCCACCACGGCGACCTGGTGGCGACGCTCTCGGTCTATCTGGAGTGCGGCGGCGGCTACGACGCCACGGCGGAGACCCTGGCCATCCACCGCAGCACCCTGCGCTACCGGCTCCAGCGCATCCGCGAGATCACCCGGCTCGACCTGGCCGACGTCGACGTCCGGCTGAACCTGCACGTGGCGACCAGGATCTGGCGGGTGCTCGCGGGTCCGGGGTGACCCGCGCGTGGGAGGTCCTGGTCCGTCGCTCTGCCTCCTGGTACGAAGCCTTCCGGTGCGGACACCGTGCGGTGGCTCCGCACGGCCCGGCCGAACGGGTACCCGGCGGCGCGACGCCTCCCTCTCCTTTCCTGCCGTTCCCGCGTCTCCGCCGTTCGACTTGCGGATCTCACAAGGGCGAGGCCGGCGTGTCCGCCCGGACAGCGCCCGGACAGCGGGCGGACACGCGGACCCGCGTCAGTGGTCGTCCCAGTGCCCTTCGTGGGGCGCGTGGCGGTGCCCGTCGTGGAGGTAGTCCACGTGGTCCCCGTGCGGCACCGCGACGTGGCCGCATCCGGCCTCGTGCCGGTGGCTGTGGTCCTCATGGACGACGTGGGCTGCGGGCTCGCACTCGTCGGTGTGGCCTCCGTGTGCCCGGTGCAGGTGCCCGTCGTGGACGTAGTCGGTGTGGTCGCCGTGCGGCACGGCGACGTGGCCGCATCCACTGCCGTGCTCGTGGGTGTGGTTCGGGTGAGAAGCGTGTGCTGTGGCCGCCATGGCGAGTCCTCTCTCCCGGCTATCGGACCTTCCTGGTGGTCGGGTTTGCCCGTGGCCGGCCGTCCATGCGTACATCTCATCCTAATCGCGCGAAATCGCCTGAGATCGCGCGGTGTCCCGAACCCCCAGTGTCAGATGCTCGATGTGGTAGACCGCTTCGTCGAGGAGTTGGGCGACGTGGTTGTCGTGGAGGCGGTAGACGATGCGGCGTCCCGCGCGCTCTCCGGCGACCAGGCCGAGGGTCCGCAGCAGGCGCAGTTGGTGGGAGACGGCGGACTGCTCCATGCCGACGGCGGCGGCCAGTTGGCTCACGGCATGCGGCTGTCGGCGCAGCGCGGTGAGGATCTGCAGGCGGGAGGGGGTGGCGAGGGCTTGCAGGGTGGCGGCGACGGCGGCGGCCGTGGGCGCGTCCATCGGGGCGGCCGGGGTTGTGGCCGCGAGCGGTGGTGCCGCCGCGACCGCTTGCGTGGCGTGCGCCGGGCACCCGGCCCACGGGCACGGCGCGTACGTGCCGTGCACGCCGGGGTCACCGGCGTGCACGGCCCCGCCCGCGAGCCCGCCCTCGTGCCTCGCCTGGCGGACGGATGAACTGGAGTTCCAGGGCGGGCGGGGGTCCGGCCATGCCGGGGCCGCCGGCCTCGGCCCAGCGCAGGATGTCGTCGGTGCAGGCGTCGTCCATGGCCCAGCCGATCCACGTCGCGCGGCCGCCGCGCCGCCGCCCGTCGCCTGAGGGCAGGACCACGATGACGTTGGCCTGATCGCACGGGCCCAGGCAGTCGGTCGTGCGGACCGCGAGGCGGCCGCCCGAGTCGGCGGCGGCCGCGTACAGCCGCTCCAGTTGCCCCTGGTGGTCGCTGCCGGGGTACTTGCGCGGATTGCCGCAGCAGCATCCCCGGCACACCACCAGCGTGCACGGGCGGGTGTGGGCGGCGGTGATCACCGTGCGAGCGGTCACAGGGCGGTCCGGGAGGGCAGGCGGTGGGCGCGCAGCCGCCCGTCGCGGTACGCGGCGATCAGCAGGTGCGGCCCGGCCCAGGCCAGCGCCGCCACCGCCGCGTCGCCGTCCAGGGTGCGGGCGGGACGCAGACGGCCCGCGGGCCGTCCGGCCGTGGCCCGCCACAGCGCGATCGTGCCGTCGTCCCCACCGGTGGCGAGGTGGCCGCCGGGGCCGGGACGCCACGCCAGGGCGGTGACGGCCTCGTGGCAGCGCAGCGAGCGCGGTGCGGTACCGGCCGGGCCCTTGCCGGAGAAGTCCCAGACGGTCACGTCGGGGGCGCCGTCGGCGGCGAGCCAGAAGCCGGAGTCGTCGAAGGCGAGCCGGGAGACCTTCTCGGGGTAGCCGGACATGGTGAGTTCGCCGGCGTCGCGAATGCGCCAGATGTGGATGGAGGCGTCCTGGTTGCCGCTGCAGATCCAGCGGTCGGTGGGGGCGACGGCCAACGCCAGGTGCGAGCCGATGTACGGATAGGTCTGCACCGGGGCCGACTGGTGGCGTTCGTGGCAGCGCACCGCGCCGTACGCGGCGACGGCCAGGCGGCGCCCGCCCCGCATCCACGCGAGATCGGTGACGGTGCTGGGGGCGGGGTCGGTGGCCCACAACTGCGTGCCGTCCGCGCCAAGTACGAGGGCGCGGCGGCCGGAGGCGACGGCGAGCCGTTCGTCGTCCGCCCACCGGGCGACCGAGGACCAGGCACCGCCTTCGACGGCCGTGATCCTGCCGTCCTCCCGGCTCCACAGGGCGTACCCGGCCGGTCCGGTGGCCGCCAGGTGCCGGGCGCCGGGAGAGAGCGACGTGTGCAGTGCGCCGCCGGGGAGTTCGACGCCGCCGATGCGGGCGCCGGTGGCGGTGTCCAGGACGTCGGTGGCGCCTTCGGCTCCGGCGACGGCCACGAGATCGCCTTCGGCACTGAGCGCCACGGGCGCGTCGTCGACGGCGGTGTCCCAGACGGTGCTCGGGGCGGCGTCGGGTGAGGTGATCGTCATACGGCGGCTCCGGCGGTGGTCAGGCAGTCGGCGAAGCCCTGTTCCAGCTCGGCCCGGTCGAGGTTGCGGCCGATGAAGACGAGCCGGTTGCCGCGGAGTTCCCCGTCGCTCCAGTCGCGGCCGAACTCGCCGGTCAGCAGCATGTGCACACCCTGGAACACGTACCGCTTGGGGGAGCCCGCGATGGCCAGGATGCCCTTGGAGCGGAAGATGTCGGCGCCCTTGGTGCGCAGCAGGTTGCCGAGCCACCGGTTGAGCCGGTCCTCGTCGAGTTCGCCGGGCAGGTCGATGCCGACGGAGGTGACGGAGGTGTCGTGCTGGTGCTCGGTCTCGGCGAGGAAGGACGGGTCGTCCGCGAGGACGCGGTCGAGGTCGAAGGCGCCCACGTCCAGGATCTGTTGGAGGTCGATCCCGGCGTGCTGGGCCGGGATGATCCGGACCGCGGCGTTGATCGCGCGGATGCGGGTGACGACCTCGGCGACGGTGGCCTCGTCCACGAGGTCGGTCTTGTTGAGCACGATCCGGTCGGCGAAGGCGATCTGCTCGACGGCTTCGTTCTCCACGCCTTCCGGCTTCTCCTCGTCCAGGTGCGGCAGGACGTGGGCGGCGTCGACGAGGGTGACGATGGCGTCCAGCCGCAGCTGTGCGGCGATCTCGTCGTCCATGAAGAAGGTCTGGGCGACGGGCGCGGGGTCGGCGAGGCCGGTGGTCTCGATGAGGATGTGGTCGAACTTCTCGCGCCGCCGCATCAGGGCGCCCAGGATGCGGATGAGATCGCCGCGCACGGTGCAGCAGATGCAGCCGTTGTTCATCTCGAAGATCTCTTCTTCGGCGT
>CAYNNX010000419.1:0-6070 GCA_964398515.1 uncultured Streptantibioticus sp.
CGAAAAGAACAACGGTCGAAAGACCGTGTGCGTTTTGGCATGGACGAGACAGCTCCCGACCTCTATTTCTACAGGTCAGGGCCTTGATCCGAAGTGCCCCCGGCAGGATTCGAACCTGCGCACACGGCTCCGGAGGCCGTTGCTCTATCCCCTGAGCTACGGGGGCGTGTCGATCGCTGTTGCGGCGACGGGTAGAACCCTACCAGCTTCCGGAGGGTGGGTGCGTACAGGCTTTTTGGGGTGGCTCCGCACCCGAACCGCCCCCCGGACTCACGCCCGCGCGGCAGCGACCGGTGGTCGGCGAGGCGGAGCTCGGCTCGCGGTGCGGCGGGTGCGGCGGCCCGGGGCCGGAGCGGGTCACATCCCCTAGCGCAACGCGTCGCAGTGCGCACAACGGTTGCCGAAAGCTCGCTCGCACGGGGAAGAAGTGGGTAAAACGCGGACGCAACCGGAGGGGCGCGCCTACGCTGCAAGATGTGCATGGCGCGTCGGGCCGGGTGCTCGTTGTGGACGACAACAAGGTCATCCGGCAGTTGATCAGGGTCAACCTCGAACTGGAGGGTTTCGAGGTGGTGACCGCGGCGGATGGTGCCGAGTGCCTGGAGATCGTGCATCAGGTGCGGCCCGACGTCGTGACGCTGGACGTCGTCATGCCGCGGCTCGACGGCCTGCGGACCGCGGCGCGGCTGCGGGCGGATCCGCGGACCAGGCATCTGCGGGTCGCGATCGTCAGCGCCTGCACGCGGTCCGAGGTCGAAGGAGGCGTGCAGGCGGGTGCCGACGCGTTCCTGGCCAAGCCGTTCGAACCCGCGGAGCTCGTCCGGCTGGTGCGCAGGCTGATGCGCGCGGGCCGGCCCCGGGGCTCCGGTGCCGATCTGGCCGATCCCCGATCCACCCCCACCCCCCGCTGTTCCTGAGCGGAGGTCCCGAGCGGCCGTCCCGGAGGGCCACCGCAGTGGTCCACCCTTCGAAACCCGTTCGCACTCCCGCCCCCCTCCTCGCCTACCCTTTCCCTGTGACCCCCGCCGAGCTCTCCCGTACCGTCCAGGGTGCGGTTCGTCGTGCCGTGGAGGCGCGGGAACTGGCCGTGGCCGTTCCGGAGCGGGTGATCATCGAGCGCCCTCGGGGGCCGAGGCAGGGGGACTTCGCCACCAGCGTCGCTCTGCGGCTCGCCAGGCCGGCGCACCGGCCGCCGCGGCAGGTCGCCGAGATCCTCGCCGGAAGGCTCGCCTCCCACCCCGGTATCGCCCGCGTCGACGTCGCCGGACCCGGCTTCCTCAACATCACCCTCGATCCGTCGGCGTACGCCGGTCTCGTCCACACCGTGCTCGCCGGCGGACCGCGTTACGGGCACAGCGACGCACTGGCCGGAACCCGCACCACCCTCACCCACGCGGGGGAGTGCCGAGCCGCGGTCGTCGCCGAGGCCGGCAACCGGCTGCTGCGGGCCTGCGGTGCTACCGAGGGGCCGGGCGAACCGGTACGCGTACGGGCCGTGCGCGCCACCTACGGCGAACTGCTGCGCCGCCTCGGCCGCGACGCCACGCACTGGGCGCTGCTGCGGCCGCCGGCCGAGGACGCACCCCGCCTCGACGCCGCCACACTGCTCGCCCAGCGGGAGTCGAACCCGCTCTTCCGAGTGCGGTACGCCCACGCCCGCACCCGGGCACTGCTGCGCAACGCCCACGATCTCGGCTTCGGCCTCTCGGGCACCCCGGGGGCCACCTCGGCCCCGGCCGTACCGCCGGAGAGCCCCGGCCACCCCCACCCCGCCGAGACCTCTCTCCTCGGCCTCCTCGCCGACCATCCGCGGGTCGTCGAGACCGCGGCCCGGCATCGCGCCCCCGATCGGGTCGCGCGCCACCTCGAATCCGTCGCAGAGGCCTACTTCCGCGTGCACGACACGTGGCCGACGCTGCCGCGCGGCGACGAGAAACCCTCGGCCGCCCACGTTGCCCGGCTCCGCCTCGCCGAAGCGACCGGGATCGTGCTCGCAGGCGGCCTGAACCTGCTCGGCATCAGCGCCCCCGACCACCTCTGAGGCCTTAAGGATCCGCATGTCCCGCTCCGCCCACCCCGCCGGGCCCCGCCACGCCGACGTCCTGACCGAGTCGCACTACACCGCCCCGCCCGCCGACCTCAACGCGCTCGACCCGCGCGTGTGGTCCCGTACGGTCAGCCGCGGCGCCGACGGGGTCGTCACCGTCGGCGGGCTGGACGTCAGGCGCCTCGCGGAGGAGTTCGGCACCCCGGCCTACTTCCTGGACGAGGCCGACTTCCGGGCCCGCTGCCGGGCCTGGCACGACGCGTTCGGCGGGCAGGCCGACGTCTTCTACGCGGGCAAGGCGTTCCTGTCCCGGGCCGTCGTGCGCTGGCTGCACGAGGAGGGGCTCAACCTCGACGTGTGCTCCGAAGGGGAGCTGGCGACCGCGCTGGCCGCCGGCATGCCGGCCGAGCGCATCGCGCTGCACGGCAACAACAAGTCGGCCCGGGAGATCGAGCGGGCGATCGAGGCGGGCGTCGGGCGCATCGTGCTCGACTCCTTCCAGGAGATCGCGCGGGTCGCCGGGATCGCCGAGCGGCTCGGCACGCGGCAGCGGGTGCAGATCCGGGTGACCGTCGGCGTCGAGGCCCACACGCACGAGTTCATCGCCACCGCGCACGAGGACCAGAAGTTCGGTATCGCGCTCGCCGACGGCCTGGCCGCCGAGGCCGTGCGCCGCGCCCTGGCGCTCGACAGCCTCGAACTGACCGGCATCCACTCGCACATCGGCTCGCAGATCTTCGACACCTCCGGCTTCGAGGTGGCCGCCCACCGCGTCGTCGGGCTGCTGGCGCAGATCCGCGACGAGCACGGCGTCGAACTGCCCGAGATCGACCTCGGCGGCGGCCTCGGCATCGCCTACACCTCGGACGACGACCCGCGCGAGCCGCACGAGATCGCCAAGGCGCTCACCGAGATCGTCACCCGGGAGTGCACCGCGGCCGGGCTCGCGGTGCCGCGGCTGTCGGTCGAGCCGGGCCGGGCGATCGTCGGACCGACCACGTTCACCCTCTACGAGGTCGGCACCATCAAGCCGCTGGAGGGGCTGCGCACCTACGTGAGCGTGGACGGCGGCATGTCGGACAACATCCGCACCGCCCTGTACGACGCGGAGTACAGCGTGGCGCTCGTCTCTCGGACCTCGGACGCGCCGCCGATGCTCGCCAGGGTCGTCGGCAAGCACTGCGAGTCGGGCGACATCGTGGTCAAGGACGCCTTCCTCCCGGCGGACCTGGGCCCGGGCGACCTGATCGCGGTGCCGGCGACGGGCGCGTACTGCCGGTCGATGGCGAGCAACTACAACCACGCGCTGCGGCCGCCGGTCGTGGCCGTCAAGGACGGGCAGGCGCGGGTGATCGTACGGCGGGAGACGGAGGAAGATCTCCTGCGCTTGGATATCGGCTGACAAGATCCTGGTCTCGGATGCTGGACTGGGGACAGAAACTCCGGTCCGGTGGGTGAGACTGGTTCCACAACACCCACGACAAAGGCTGCTCCCGAACACCGGCTGACACGGGCTGACGCCCGGACCGACACCGGCTGTTCCCGAGCAGTCGACGCTGTTGAAGCTGCTGAAGCTGTTGAGAATCGAGGTCGGATGATGCGTACGCGTCCGCTGAAGGTGGCGCTGCTGGGCTGTGGAGTGGTGGGCTCAGAGGTCGCGCGCATCATGACGACGCAGGGCCCGGACCTCACGGCCCGGATCGGCGCCCCCGTGGAGCTCGCGGGCATCGCGGTGCGCCGCCCGGACCGCGTCCGCAAGGGCGTGCCGGCCGAGCTGATCACCACCGACGCCACCGCCCTGGTCAAACGCGGGGACATCGACGTCGTCGTGGAGGTGATCGGCGGCATCGAGCCGGTCCGCACGCTGATCACCACCGCGTTCGAGCACGGCGCAAGCGTGGTCTCCGCCAACAAGGCGCTGCTGGCCGCCGACGGTGCCACGCTGCACGCCAAGGCCGCCGGCGCGGGCGTCGACCTGTACTACGAGGCCGCGGTGGCCGGGGCCATCCCGCTGATCCGCCCGCTGCGCGAGTCCCTCGCCGGCGACAAGGTCAACCGGGTGCTCGGCATCGTCAACGGCACCACCAACTTCATCCTCGACCGGATGGACTCAACCGGCGCCGGCTACTCCGAGGCGCTGGACGAGGCGACCGCGCTCGGGTACGCCGAGGCCGACCCGACCGCCGACGTCGAGGGCTTCGACGCGGCCGCCAAGGCCGCCATCCTCGCCGGCATCGCCTTCCACACCCGGGTCACCATCGACGACGTCCACCGCGAGGGGCTCACCGAGGTCACCGCGGCCGACATCGCCTCGGCCAAGCGGATGGGGTGCACGGTCAAACTGCTGGCCATCTGCGAGCGCAGCTCCGACGGCAGGTCGGTGACCGCCCGCGTGCACCCGGCCATGATCCCGCTCAGCCACCCGCTGGCCTCGGTCCGCGAGGCGTACAACGCGGTCTTCGTCGAGGCCGACGCCGCCGGGCAGCTGATGTTCTACGGTCCGGGGGCGGGCGGCGCGCCCACCGCGTCCGCGGTCCTCGGCGACCTCGTCGCCGCCTGCCGCAACAAGCTGGCGGCCACCACGGGCGTGGGCGACTCCGCCTACACCCAGCTGCCGGTGAGCCCGATGGGCGAGGTGGTCACGCGCTACCACATCAGCCTGGACGTGGCCGACAAACCGGGTGTCCTCGCCCAGGTGGCCACGACCTTCGCCGAGCATCACGTGTCGATCGACACGGTTCGCCAGCAGGGCAAGGACATCGAGGAGGGCGGCGACGAAGCCGCCTCCGGCAAGGGCGGAGGGGGTGCCTCCCATGCCGTCCAGGGCCATGGGGGAGGGCGACGGGCGGGCGCCTCGCTCGTCGTCGTCACCCACCGCGCGCCCGACGCCGCGCTGTCGGCGACCGTCGAGGCCCTGCGGAAACTCGACACCGTACGCGGCGTCGCCAGCATCATGCGTGTGGAAGGGGAGTAACCCAGTCATGAACGCCGTTGTTGCAGCATCCGGCAGCGGCCCCGCCGCGGGCCGCCGAATGTCCGGCACCCACCAGTGGCGCGGCATCATCGAGGAGTACCGGGACCGCCTCCCGGTCACCGCCGAGACGCCCGTGGTCACGCTGCTGGAGGGTGGCACCCCGCTCGTCCCCGCTCAACTGCTGTCCGAACGCACCGGCTGTGACGTCTACTTGAAGGTCGAGGGCGCCAACCCCACCGGCTCCTTCAAGGACCGCGGCATGACCATGGCCATCAGCAAGGCCAAGGAGGCCGGGGCCCAGGCCGTCATCTGCGCCTCCACCGGCAACACCTCCGCCTCCGCCGCCGCCTACGCGGTACGGGCGGGGATGATCTGTGCCGTCCTCGTGCCGCAGGGCAAGATCGCGCTGGGCAAGATGGGCCAGGCCCTGGTCCACGGCGCCCGCATCCTCCAGGTCGACGGCAACTTCGACGACTGCCTCGACCTCGCCCGCGGGCTCTCCGACAAGTACCCGGTGGCGCTGGTCAATTCGGTCAACCCGGTGCGCATCGAGGGCCAGAAGACCGCCGCGTTCGAGATCGTCGACGCGCTCGGCGACGCCCCCGACATCCATGTGCTGCCCGTCGGCAACGCCGGCAACATCACGGCGTACTGGAAGGGGTACCGCGAGTACGCGGCCGACGGCCTGGCCACGCGCACCCCGCGCATGTGGGGCTTCCAGGCGTCCGGCTCGGCGCCGATCGTCAAGGGCGAGCCGGTGCGCGACCCGCAGACGATCGCCACCGCGATCCGCATCGGCAACCCGGCCTCCTGGCAGTTCGCCGAGGCGGCCCGGGACGAGTCCGGCGGCCTCATCGAAGCGGTGACTGACCGTCAGATCCTCTCGGCCTACCGGCTGTTGGCGGCCCGCGAGGGCGTCTTCGTCGAGCCCGCCTCCGCCGCCTCGGTGGCCGGCCTGCTCAAGGCGGCCGAGGAGGGCAGGGTCGAGCCCGGGCAGCGCATCGTGTGCACGGTGACCGGCAACGGCCTCAAGGACCCCGACTGGGCCG